>NZ_SLAP01000254.1 GCF_007126775.1 Cecembia sp.
GAAGCCTTTATGATTTTTTAAAATAATAGTTTGTTATTTTGTATACTACACGTTTTTTGTTTAATTTAAGTACCCTGATCGATATAAATCTTTAATCTTTTTGTGTTATAGTATTAGTTTTAGTATATTGATCTTTTTAGTTCTCCAAATTGATACTTCTATGAGAATATTAAATATACTAGGCATCACATTTCTTATCTGTTTTTCAACTCATGCCCAAACCGAAAAAGGCCGATTCTTGGTTGGTGCGGGAACTAATCTAGGGATATCTGAGTCCTCCGGAATGATGAACCTTTCTTTTTCAAGGCAAAAAACTTTTATTGATGATGATCTTTCTAGTCAAACTAACAGCAATAATATATTTATAGCTCCAAAAGCAGGATACTTTATCGTTGATAATTTGGTTGCCGGACTGGATATGGCATTGGGTTGGGGGAGAGGAACGTCATCTATTGTTGGGCTTCCTGAAAATTTAGATTCGAAAAGCTCTCTTTTCGGTATAGGACCATTTGTACGGTATTATTTTCCAAGTGGGAAGATTTTGCCCTTTGCTGAGGTGAATACCCTTTTTGGCAGAAGGAGCATAGAAATCACTGGTGTAGTCGGTTCAGAAAGTCAATTAACGTTTACCAATATTGGTGGAGGTTTAGGTCTTGCATTTTTATTGGGAAATCGGAGCAGTATTGATCTGCTATTAAATTATAATGTTGATCGAAGTAACCTGGAATCAGAAGATTATATTGACCGTGGAAATACCTTAGGGATTAAGATAGGTTTTACCATGTTTCTTGGAAAAAATCCAGAAATATAAGATGTGCAGGATGCAGGGAAGTTAAATTCCTCCTACTGATTACCGACTTATTTTCCATAATTAGATCTAAAAAGATCTCAATCCACTACAAAAAATTATGTTTTATGAAAAAATTAAAAATTTTAAGTTTTTTCCTTTTGATCAGTTTTTCTGTTCATTCCCAAACTGAAAAAGGGAGAATGCTCCTCGGTGCGGGTACCCATATTGGATTTTCAAATGGTGTAGGAATGATGGATATGTATTTTTCCAATTCAACAAGAGAATTTGCTGATGGTTCTTCTGAAAAAAGCAGTTCTTATAACATCTTTTTTGCACCGAAGGTGGGCTATTTTTTGACCGATAATTTGGCAGCAGGAATCGATTTGGCCTTTGGATGGGGAAGTAGGGAAATATTTCTCAACGCTTTTGCTTTTGAGGCCAACAACTCTTTGTTTGGAGCAGGTCCTTTTGTTAGGTATTATTTACCAAAAGGAAAAATTCTTCCTTTTGCTGAGGTAAATTCTATTTTTGGCAACCAAAGAACAAGAACTGATATGGCTGGGGATACTGAAAGCAATACAGGTATCACCAATATTGGCGGAGGCTTGGGGCTTGCGCTGTTGTTGGGAGAGCGAAGCAGCTTTGATTTGCTATTGAATTACAGTTCCAATAGAGCGAATTTTGAATCTGATGGGTTCTACACAAGACAGAATACTATTGGAATAAAATTCGGTTACACCATTTTCCTTGGAAAATAAAAGGTTTTTAAAATTTCACCTGATCCACATCTTTCACAAAGCGGATCAAACCTTCAAAAAAGACCTTCTGGTCATCATATTGACTCAAATGGCTGCCATCCGGGCAGAAAAGGTAGCGGCCATTTTGCACTTCTGAAGCCATCCACTCCATATGTGCAGGATCCATCGTATCATGTCCGGCTCCTACCACTAGCGTTGGAACTTTTATGTTTTTAAGATCAGTCCTTCTGTCCCAACCTTTTAAAGTTGCTCCTGCTGTGATGCCAAATTCAGAATGTCCTTGCATGTACACATAAACATTAGGGTTGACATGCTTTAGGGAACGCATAACTGCTTCAGGCCACTCTTCCAAAGGCATCCTCAAGACATGGTACTGGTAATGGTGCTCGAGCAGTAATTCCTCATACCTTGGATTATCAAAGTCTTCATTTTCTTCGATTTCCATGATTTCCGCAAAAACTTCTGCGGGCATTTGTGGTCCCAATACTTCCTTGGCGTACTTTTCATATTCATCCAAACTTGCCATCATATTGGAAATCACAAGGCCTTTTAGTTTATCCTGGTGTGCCAATGCATACTCCATGGCCAGTATTCCACCCCAGGATTGTCCGTAAAGGAAAAAATTATCCTTATTGAGCCCCAAAGCTTTTCTCACCTGTTCCACTTCATCAACAAAACGTTCTATGGTCCATAAATCCTGGTCTTCAGGTTGGTCAGAATAGTAAGAACCCAGCTGATCATAGTAAATGTATTCGATTCCTTCTGATGGAAAATAGCCATCAAAACAGGAATACAGTTCGTGGGTCATCCCGGGTCCGCCGTGGAGGAGTAAAACTTTCATGGTAGGATTATTGCCCACCCTTTTGGTCCATACCTTAAATTCTCCTTTTGGAGTTTGGATAGGAATCATCCGGATACCCCCTTCAAATTGGTCGTCCCTATTGGAAAAATCGAAATATTCCGCAGTAACCTGGGATGTGCTGTTTTTTTCTTGAACCTGAGGTCCGCAGGAAATAAAGAAACTCAATAGTAGCGCAGGGAAGAGGCTGTATTTTTTCATTTGTTGTTGGTTCTGTACATTTTTTCAATTTAAAGAAAGAATATAAGGAATACAATAGGTTGATTAATGGAATATTTGGCTACATAAAAATTTCAAGTAGATAATTAGGTAGTTCTTTCCCGGTATTGAAAGTTAATACCATCCATTTCTTCAGGAGTCATCATCAATTTAATGATTCCATCTGCTTATAACATTCTTTTTTGAGCTGAAAAAATCGCTGTATCCTAAAAGATATCACTAATGTCCGTATTTCTGGGGCAAAAGTATGTAATATCGATTTATTGTTTGTTTAAAATATTTGCTTTACTTTTAAAACTAACGAATCCTCTATAATAATCAAGCAATCATATGAAAGCCCTTCTTATTTTCCCAGTTCTATTTATTGTCCTATTTACATCGGCACAAACCACTTTGGAATTTGAAGATCCTGTCAAACAACGTGTATTTGTACTCACCGACATTACCAATGAACCGGATGATCAGCAGTCTTTAGTTCGTTTTTTGGTCTATGCCAACGAATATGATATTGAAGGCATGGTAGCTACTACTTCTACCCATTTGAGAAATAATACAAGAAAGGATAAAATTGAAGAGTTGATCAAAAATTACGGAGAAGTAAAAGCCAATCTGGATAAGCATGGAGAAGGTTTTCCCAGCATGGAATATTTATTGAGTATCACTAAGGAACATTTGCCATTATACAGTATGGATGGAGTAGGGGAAGGGAAAGATTCATCTGGTTCGGAATTATTGATCCAAGCAGTGGATAAGGTAGACGAAAGACCCCTTTGGATATCTATTTGGGGAGGGGCTAATTGTTTGGCTCAAGCACTTTGGAAAGTTAAGAATACACGTTCTGAAGAGGAAATCAACAAATTCATAGATAAGATTAAAGTGTATTCCATATCTGATCAGGATTTTGCAGGACCTTGGGTCAGACATAATTTCCCTCAAATTTTTTATATCGTGGATGCCAGTGTTGGAGACAATTGGAGGGAATATTATAAAGCGACTTGGACAGGTATTGCTGGAGACAAGTGGTATAAGAATGGCCCTTTTTACCATTTTGAACTGGTGGACAATCCTTGGTTGATGGAAAATATCAGGGATAATCATGGACCTCTAGGTGCAAGTTATTTGCCGTCTGATTATATTATGGAAGGAGATACTCCCTCATTTTTTGGTCTGATACAAAATGGACTCGCCTGGTATAGAAGTCCCTCCTGGGGAGGTTGGGCAGGTCGGTATGAACTATTTAAATCTTATGGAGAAGAAGGGCCAATATGGACTTCCTCAGTTCATACTCAAGATGAAGTCATTTTGCCTGATGGAAGGATTGAAGCTTCAAATCAAGCAACTATTTGGCGATGGAGAAAGGCATATCAGCACGATTTTGCAGCAAGGATGGACTGGAATATAGCAGAATCTTTCAAGGATGCCAATCATAATCCGATCATTGTACTCAATGGAAATGAGGGGAAAGCTTTTGGAAAAGCCAAGGTGAAAGCTGGAGATTTTGTAAGACTTTCAGCAAAGGGTACTTATGACCCAGATGGTGATCAATTGAGGTACAAATGGTGGATCTATAAGGAAGCAGGTAATTTCAATGGTGATTTGGACTTTCATAACCCTTACGGAGAAGAATTGGTTTTTCAAATGCCTCAGTTGGGTTCAGGCCAGGAATTGCATCTCATTTTGGAAGTGGAAGACAGTGGTACGCCAAGTTTAACCAGTTATAGAAGGGTTATTCTAAGTCAACCCTGAAAATCGTAATATAGCCTGACTACTGTTGATTCCGTTGGTTCCAAAGGACGATAGGTTTTCTAGGATGCTTAGTATGGATTGGGTCTGTTTTGGTGGTGGCAAATTATTTTTCTATGACTTTGATCAAAGAGCCTTTTTCCACTTGATCTTGAAGGTACATGCCGTTGAGTAATGCTATTTGCTCAAATCTGTCCTCAGATGTTTTGAAATATTCCAAAGCTGCTTGTACCGTCATATCTTGGGGCACTGCTTTGATCCGAATCACATCCGCGGTTTTGTTCAGTTTATCAGCTTCTTTTAATTCCATAAATCCTTTTATGGATGTCAGGAAAGTGTTATGATGGTTTTGAAACCTTGAAATCTCAGCCACGCCCATCATTTGGTAAATGTAGTTCTCAAAATGGATAAAGGAAACTACTACCCTAAGGATGCTGTTTTCCTGATTTTGATGTGCAATAAGGGTTAATGAAGGAATACCATTAATTGGGGCATTTGATTGTTCTTTTAATTCCAGTTTGTATCGTTCAAGAAATGATTTTCCAGCCTCATTTAAAGTTTTCTCCGTATTGAGCGTCAGGATTAAAATGGCATCACCTTCTTTAGATGCCATTTGAACCTGTTGAGGGGTATTTTGAAAACTCCAATCTTTGGGAAGAGGGAAGCTGAATTTAAGAACAGGATGATAGAAAACTCCTTTTTCAACAAAGCCCTGTTTTGGATCCTCCCCATAGACCATGCCTTCTATCCTTCGGAGATAGGCATCTCTATTTATGGTGGGATTTTCGATTTGTAGCTTTCCCTTCCATTTGTCCGCAAGTTTACCAACATTAAGCTCTCTTTCTTCCGGTGAAGGGTGAGTAGATAAAAAATCGGGAATATCAGCAGATCCAGATCCTTCTTGTTGCCTTTTGAGCGTTTCAAAAAAGCCAGCCATCTCAGAGGCATCATAACCAATTTTGCTAGAATACTCCACCCCCAATTTATCTGATTGTCGTTCAGCGTCTCTCCCAAAGCTCAGCAATGCAAGTTGCATGCCTTGGGAAAGTGGTTCTACAAACTGACCCAATTCAGGTACCAGAATCACACCTGCAATGATACCAATCTGACCAAAGAGCATATTCCGTTGTTGAATGACAGAATGCCTTGCCGTAATATGTCCGATCTCATGCCCCAAAACACCTGCAAATTCCGCTTCATTGTTGAAGTGGGCCATGATTCCCCTTGTAAAGTAAACATAACCGCCCGGCAAGGCAAAGGCATTGATGACTGGGGAATCTACAATTTTGAATTCAAACGCAAGTTTTGGGCGATGGGAAATTGCAGCCATTTCCAGACCCGTTTCTGTAATGAATTGTTGAAGTGCAGGATCTTCGTACAAGCCAAAGTATGCTACTATTTCAGGATTGGCTTCTTTTCCCATGGCTATTTCCTGGGCTTGTGACATCAAAACCATTTGTTTTCTACCAGTTACTGGGTTGACCGCACAAGAAGAAATTAACATTAAGACAGTAATGATGCCAAGCGGAGCGCATATTGTTCTTGGTTTCATGGTAGAAAAATTTTAAGGCCGGATTAAATCTTGGCTACCTTTTAGCTTTTATAATATACGAAAAAATTACCTTGTATTTTAAAAAAGGGGTACTTATTATGGGGTTATTGAAAAATTGTTTCGGCTATTGTAAAAGGCTGGATTAGTTGTAAATCCAATAATAGGAATAATTTTGAAGCTTTTGACAGTCAGTATTTTATAATCAATGGATATCCATCTATAGGGATTTGAAGGTTTTTTTAAAAAACCTTCAAATCTTTTTTTGATTTTGGGAATTAGAGAGGCTAAATTAGATTATGAAAAATATTCTTATACTAACCTTAATGGTTTTTTTTGCCATACCTTCTTTTTCTCAAAAAGAAATGCCGCTATATAATAACCACCATGTGCCCAATTCCATTTCAGCACCTGATGAAGAACATGCCGAACTGGGAGAGGATGGTATTTTGAGAATAAGCAAAGTTAGTTTCCCTACTTTATCGGTGTATCTTCCTCCTAAAGAAAAGGCTACAGGTCAGGCAGTCATCATTTGTCCTGGCGGAGGCTATTGGATTTTGGCTGCAGGACATGAAGGAGCAGATGTAGCAGAGGAATTTGCTAAAAGAGGAGTTGCTGCTTTTGTTCTGAAATACCGCTTGCCCAGTGATGAAACTATGATTGACAAAACCATTGGGCCTTTGCAGGATGCCCAAAAAGCCATTCAAACGGTGAGAGAAAATGCAAAGGAATGGAATATCAATCCCGAAAAGGTGGGGATTTTGGGTTTCTCGGCAGGAGGACATTTGGCTTCAACAGCAGGAACGCATTTTCACCAAGCCCAAATCGATAATCCCAAAAAAACCAGTCTGAGACCGGATTTTATGGTTTTGGTTTATCCCGTGATAAGTTTTGATCCTGGGATAGGCCATAGTGGTTCTTCCAAAAACCTTTTAGGTGAAAATCCTTCACAGGAATTGTTGGACAAGTTTTCAAATGAAAAACAGGTAAATGCCGCAACTCCTCCAACTTATCTGGTTCATGCCAAAGATGACCGGGTAAGCATTCGAAATTCTTATGTATTCGAGGCAGTTTTGCAAGAAAAAGGAATTCATGTAAGTACTACCTATTTTGAATCCGGAGGGCATGGTTTTGGAATGGTTAATCCCCAATCAGAAATTATATGGATGGATGAAGTGGAAGCTTGGCTCAAAAAACACTTTACTAATCTTCCTTAAAATTTGATTTTTGGAAATTGGATGCCTTGTTATTTTTAACCATTTTAGCTGAAATAAGTATAATAACTTAATGAACAAATTCATCATAGGCTTCATTTTCGGGGCTTTAATATTCGTAGCTGCTTGGTTTTTTTTGGGTAAAAAAGAAAGCAAGGAAGAGCTGAAAGAGAGCTCAGCGCTCATTCAGGAACAGATCGAACAGGTAGGTAAACTGATTGTTACTGAAGGCTATTTCTCCCAGGTTTTTACCTTTAAGAATTCCCAAAACCTCTTCCTGAACATTTTGCGCTCTGATAAAAAAGCCCTTGTCGTCGCCAATGCCAAGGTTACTGTAGAATATGATTTAAGGCAACTGGAAACTGAATTGGATTTAGAGAATAAAACAGTCATCCTAAAAAGGATTCCCGACCCGGTAATCAATATTTATCCCGATATAGAGTATTATGACGTCACACAAGATTACTTCAATAAGTTTGGTGCAGCGGATTACAACAAGATAAGAAGTACTGTCAATGACAGGATTAGGGAAAAGGTCAATCAGTCCAATCTCATGGAAAACAGCAGAGAAAGGTTATTGGCAGAATTAGCCAATCTATTCGTCCTGACCAAATCCTTAGGATGGACCTTGAAATATGAGGAGATGATCATTGAAACTGAGGAGCAATTGGAGATCCTTAGAAAATAAGAAATTATGAGACTTAAAATTTGGATAATCATTCTTTCAGTATTGACTTTTTTGGCTTCCTGTCAGTCAAAAGAAAAAGCAGAAGTACTTATTCAACCCAACGTGATTTTTATCCTAGCAGATGACTTGGGGTACGGCGATTTGGGGTTTTTGGGACAAGAAATCATCGAAACCCCACATTTGGACAAGTTGGCTGCTGAAGGCATGTTTTTTTCCAATCACTATTCAGGAGCAACAGTCTGTGCACCTTCAAGGTCCGCACTGATGACAGGGTTGCATACAGGTCATACACCTGTCCGAGGGAATTTTGAGATGCAACCTGAAGGGCAGTACCCTTTACCGGATTCTTTATTGACTATACCCAAACTTTTTAAAAATGCGGGCTATGCCACTGGAGCTTATGGGAAATGGGGATTGGGATTTATTGGAACAGAAGGGGATCCAAATCACCAGGGCATTGATCAGTTTTTTGGATACAACTGTCAGCGTATTGCTCATCGTTACTATCCGGAATATTTATGGGAAAACGAAAATAAAGTATTTCTTCCTGGCAATGATTGGTCACAAAAAAGTATCTATGCCCCGGAAGTCATTCACCAAGAATCGCTGAAGTTTATTGAAGAAAATGCCGAATATCCATTTTTCATGTTTGTTCCTACAGTCATGCCACATGCTGAATTGGCTGCTCCTGATGGGAAATTATTGGATTATTATAGAAAGAAAATTGGAGAGGAGGAGCCTCATTTGGCAAGAGCTGGATCAGATTATGGTGATGAAGCATTCAATATACCTGGTTACCAATCCAATGCTTATCCTAAAGCAAGCTATGCTGCCATGGTGGCCTTATTGGATAGTCAGGTAGGTGAAATCCTTGCCAAGCTTGATGAGTTAGGGCTAACTGATAGTACCATTATCATTTTTACATCAGACAATGGACCTCATTTGGAAGGCGGAAATGATGCCGATTTCTTCAATAGTAATGGAGTTTTTAGAGGCTATAAAAGAGACTTGTATGAAGGTGGAATTCGGGTGCCTATGATTATCAAATGGCCAGGTGTCATTGAGCCTGGGACTAAATCAGCGCATGTATCTGCTTTTTGGGATTTCTTGCCAACATTTGCGGATTTATTGGGAAAAGAGATCCCTGATTTTTTAGATGGGATAAGCCTGTTACCTTCCATAATGGGAGACGCGAATCAAAAAAAACACGATTACCTCTATTGGGAGTTCCATGAACTAGGCGGAAGACAGGCTATTCGGAAAGAGGATTGGAAGGCTGTAAAGTACGGTGTAAAAAATAACCCTGATGAAGCAATTGAATTATTCAATCTTAAGGATGACCCTTCTGAATCTTGGGATATAGCAGACCAACATCCGGAATTGGTAAAGGAAATGCAGCAACTTTTTGAAAAAGCAAGGACTGTCAATCCTGTTTTCAAATTCTTCCCTGAAGAATGATACCTACCAAAGAAATTGGGTTGCTTTGCCATTTGTCAAAAATTTCAGGAAGAAAAGCACCTATTGTGGATTTATAGGGATTGATGCTTAATTTAATGACATCAAATCTCTTGTAAAATGAAAAGCCTCATCCAATTTCTCTTATCATCCATCCTGTTAATGCTATTTTTTGCTTGTGGTAATCAACCTTCCCAAAAAGAAAAAGAAGAAAAACAAAGGTTCCGTACCATAGTAACCACGGACGGTGAAGTAGATGATGTAGACTCCTTTATCAGGATGCTGCTTTACGTCAATGAGTTTGATGTTGAAGGTTTGGTTTACAGCAGTTCACAATGGCACTATAAAGGAGATGATGAGGGTACATTGTTTATTTCCGAAATGCCCAATACAGCGGAAAGGTATGGGGAGCGTACAGAACTGCGCTGGCCAGGGACCACTTGGATGCAGGAACTGATTGACAAGTATGCAGAGGTTTATCCCAATCTTCAATTACATGCGGATGGATATCCCAGTCCAGATAAACTTCTGAGCTTGGTGAAAGTGGGAAATATTGATTTTGAAGGAGAAATGGAAAAGGATACTGAAGGGTCGGACTGGATCAAAAAGGTTTTACTTGATGATGATCCAAGGCCTGTTTACCTTCAGGTTTGGGGAGGAACCAATACGATTGCCAGGGCTTTGAAGTCCATTCAGGAGCAATATGAAAGTACTTCAGATTGGGAGAAGGTTTACCGAAAGGTCTCTGAAAAAGCCATCATCTATACTGTTTTGGATCAAGATGCCACGTATAATAAGTATATCGCTCCAAATTGGCCGGATGTTAAGGTTATTTACAATTCTGATCAGTTTTGGTGTTTTGCATATCCATGGCCTAGAAGGGTACCTGAACCTTTGCAGTATTACCTTTCAGGAGAATTTTTCAAGGAACACATTTTATTTGAGAGAGGCCCACTGATGGCCGTCTATTATACTTGGGGAGATGGTCGACAGATTGACAATGACCCAGAGCATGACCATGGGGATTTGGAGGTCATGTCCAAATCCGGAAGAAGTCAATATGATTTTATCTCAGAAGGGGACTCACCGGCTTATTTCTATTTATTGGATGTGGGATTAAGAAGCCATGAAAATCCAAGTTACGGAGGTTGGGGTGGTAGATTCATTCAATCTGAGGAAAAGTCAAGCCGTTGGGAAGATGGACCACATGTAGCAGACTTTAATCCTTACACCCAACAAGATGATCCCACTTTCCCACAAACCCGCTGGATCAAAGAGATTCAACATGATTTTGCAGCGAGAGCGGCTTGGTGTGTGAAGCGTTTTAATGAAGCCAATCACTCCCCGGAAGTTTGGTTGGAACATCCTATGGACCTGAATGCCAAAATAGGTGATAGGGTAGTCCTCAGAGGAGGAGCGAAGGACCCTGATGGCGACCGATTGAGTTATCTTTGGTGGCAATACCTGGAGCCTGGAACCCTCAATGTCTATGTGCAGATTCAAGACGCATCCAAACCCGAAGCCTCTTTTGTTGTTCCAGATGAAGCCGAAATCGGAGATAAAATCCACCTTATTTTGGAAGTGGAAGATGATGGATATCCTACCATGACCAGGTATCAGCGGGTGATTGTGACCGTGATTTCCTAGTTATTTGGGGATTTTAGGAATTTCCCATGGGGAGCGATAAGTGGGCAAAATGAAGTCATTGGCCTGTTTATTGTTTTTGAATGCTTGCTTTTGATCATCCCACTCCAAAACACTTTCCCCAATCCTTCCTGAGATATTGGGTATATGTGCATATAGGGCTGCAATTCTGCCGGTTTCAGGTGGGCATATAGGCTCGGTTCTTGATTTGATGCAATCCACAAAATTCTCTACATGTAGGTTGTGGGACTCTTTTCCCTCATTAAAGGATAATGGATCAATTTTGAATTCTTTCTTGTCATTGTCCCATTCCGGAAAAATCTCAAAACTTCTGCGGTCAGCTACTATGGTAGCTTCTTCACCAATAAAAGCTACGCCATAAGGCTTACCATAAGGGCCCTGTTGTATACCTCCCAGCATGTCCCACTGTATCGTAAATTCTTCATGAGGATACAATACGGCCATGCTATCGAAAGTTTCTCTGTTCCGTATATCACTTGAAGTATTAGAAGCTTGTGTAATTACCTTTCCTGGAGCCTTGGGATTATTCATTGCCCAAATTCCCATATCCAACAGATGCACACCCCAATCGGACATCAAACCACCCCCATAATCCCAAAAATGCCTCCAACTTCCATGAAAGCGATTCCTGTTAAATGGCCTCTTCGGAGCAGGCCCTAACCAAAAATCATAGTCAACGCCTTGGGGAATTTCAGCATCTTCGGCAGGCATTGCCCCTGTTCCATAATTGAAATTGGACCAAATATTTACCTTTCTGATTTTTCCGATATGTCCTTCTTTAATTAGGCGGATGGGCTCATTAAACGTATATCCGCTTCTTTGCTGCTGTCCAACTTGCACCACCCTGGTATAATATTTGGCAGCATCCACCATAATTTGGCATTCGCCTATGCTATTGGACAAAGGCTTCTCTACGTAAACATCTTTACCAGCCTGACATGCATAGACCATTTGTAGACAATGCCAATGGTCTGGTGTGCCAATGATCACAGCATCAATATCCTTATTCTCCAATAATTTTCTAAAATCAGTGTATCGTTTGGGCTGCTGCCCATAGGAATCTTTAATTTCTTTGGACCTTCTCTCCAATACATTTTGATCCACATCACAAATGGCAGCACAGTTTACACCTGGAATATTGAGATGGTGCCTCAAAATACTAAAACCATGACCATTGCATCCAATCAAAGCAACGTTTACTTGATCACTTGGTGGAATTTTTTTGTTCCAAGCAAAACTTGACTCTAAAGTTAATGCCCCTATTCCTAATGTGGAAAGGGTAGTTTGCCGGATGAATTTTCTTCTTGAAGATCTCATGGTTCAGATATTGGTTTTTTGGGTTAGATTGGGTATAAAGAATAAATTTAACTAGATTAAGCAGGATATCCTGTTAAAACATTACTTAATTTCATGAAAGAACACCCATCAAATAATAGAAGGGGATTTATCAAAATTGCCTCCCTAACCACTTTAGGGTTAAGTCTTCTTGGAGGGCAAAATCTATTAATTGCCTCAGAAGAGATTGGTAAAAGAGTAGGAATTATCGGTTTGGACACTTCTCATAGCATAGCATTCACCAAAGTATTGAATGGGCACCGGCATTCGGGGGAATATTTAGGTTATCATGTAGTGGCTGCCTATCCTTATGGAAGCAGAGATATCCCCTCCAGCATGGACCGGATTCCCGGATATACAGAGGAAATCCAAAAAATGGGAGTTAGGATTATGGGGTCAATTACTGAATTGCTGGAGCATGTAGATGTGGTTTTATTGGAGACCAATGATGGGAAATTACACCTGGAGCAGGCTTTGGAGGTTTTCAAATCTGGTAAAAGGATGTTTATAGATAAACCCATCACCGCTTCTTATTCGGATGCTGTTAAAATTTTTAAGGCTGCAGAAGAATATGGAATTCCAACATTTTCATCTTCATCATTACGCTACGTAAAAGGGATAGAGGCAATTGATAAGGATAAAGTTGTTGGTGCTTATGCTTTTAGTCCTGCGGAAATCGAACCTTCACATCCGGATTTATTCTGGTATGGAATTCATGGAGTGGAGACTTTATATACGGTCATGGGAACGGGTTGTGAATCCTTGGTTCGGATCAGTACAGAAAATACCGATGTTGTGGTAGGGACCTGGAAAGATGGTAGAATAGGAACTTTTCGGGGTAGCCGTTCAGGTGTGCATGATTATGGAGGCACTGTTTTTACCACCGAAAAAAATGTGGTTTTGGGTCCTTACTCCGGCTATGAACCTTTATTGCTAGAAATTGTAAAATACTTCGAAACAGGTATTGTTCCTGTTCAGCCTGAGGAGACACTCGAGATCCTGGCCTTTATGGAAGCGGCAGATGAAAGCAAAAGGCTGAATGGAAAAAGAGTGTTTTTGGATGAAATAATTAAAGAATAAAGGTCAAGGAATTAAGTCTTCCTTGACCAATTTTCTTTCCATGTCCTGAACTCGGAAAGAGAAACTTTGAACCTTGCAAAATTACCCTCATTAAGGGCAAGTAGATCAACTTCCACCATTTCCCTGAATCTATCACGGTCCTCTTTTTGAAGGTTTTTGACTGCAGACTGAATGAGGTTAGCCCCTTCTTTTGGGCTAAGGTTTCCGGAAACAATCTTCATGATCAGTTTTTTGATATCATCCCGATACTTGGTTCTAAAGGGATCAGGTTCACTGATGGTTTGCCTGATGGCAGCATAGCGAATAGCTGATTTTTCGTAAGCCCACATAAATACATCCTTCAACAATTCAACTTGATTCAATTCATACACACCGAGAATCCCCTGAGTATAAGCCTTATTAGGAACTTCCACAAAGGAAATCGGGGAAAGGTTGTTTTTGATCAAGGGTATATTGGCAGCCAACCTGGAAGTCCTCTTATTGACATCATCAAACGGCTGCAAATAGGGTAGATGGACCATCATAAAGAATGCCTGTTCAAAAGGATTTCTGATTTCCATAACTTTTTTCAGAATTAGCTCAAATTGCGCAGCTATCAATTGGGGGATGGATAGTGGCGTGTAAGCCGACTGGAAGATACCAACCGGCATAGATCGTAACCTTCCCAATGATGCTTGTTCTTTCATGAGATTTTCTGCAAGTAGGGCATGAAGGTTCAATAAGATATAAGGCTTAAAGTCCAACTCTTCTCCTAAATCCACCAAAAACTCAATGGCATCTTTGTGGTTTATGATCATTTGCGCCTCTTCTAAGGACTTGCCGTCAGCAGATTCACCCAATTCAAGCAACCTCTGGGTGTCCAATAAAGAATAAGTGTTCCCTTCCAACCTGCTTGAGTTCCATGAAAGGTCAATCAACAGTCGATTGAATATTTCTCTGGCATGCGTACCTGCAGGCTGATTCTGAATATTGGTATATCCCAGTAAAGTCAGCTTATGGATGTCTGCATCTGAAAGGTAAGCGTCAATATTGGGTCTATAAAAGTTTAAAAACTCCATATTGTAACCAACTTTCTTCCTATCCGAGAGGGGATTTGAAAGGTAAGAAATGATTTTTTCCCCTACTTTGGAAAATGAAAAACCTTCTTTTTTGGGTCGGATCAACTTTTCCTGTTCACTTTCTCTGACCAGATGATCTGAATAAGATAAATGATATCTAGTGGATTTTGACCCTCCAGAAGTGAAAATAATCCCCTTTTCTTTGAGTTTTTTAAGCCTACGCTGTAAGGTCCTCAGCTCTAGATCTAGTCCGCTACCACTCATGATGTCCTCAATGGAGGCACCGTATGTGTTTTTTGCTATTACTTTTTGGATAGCTGAAAGCTCATGTTTAGTGGTAGGATTAATCATTGTCGTAAATAGTTTATTAACGACAAAATTACGTCATGATTTCTATTATAAAAATTTTAACGACACTTTTTTCAATTCACGACAAATGTAGAACTTCTTAAATCCAAGGAAAGCTACTTATGTGTTTGTCACAATTTGTTCCCCCTGTTTGAAGACTTTGTCAATTTTGATGGATGTTCCGTTTTCCAATCTGAATATCAGCCAATCACTCTGTGATTCTAAGCCGGCAAAAAACAAGGGAACTTCTGATGCCATCCTCCAGGCCTCGGGAAGTTCAAGAAGGTCTTCCTTTACAAGAAATTCGATTCCTTGCATTAAACTTTTTGCGGCACCAGCCAAAAGTCCATTTCCATACTTCATGGCTAAGCGGCCATTTTCTTCCAAAATGATTTCATCTCCAATCGGGCTTTCGTATACGCCAGGTTCCATGCCAAAGAATTTGGTACTATCACTGATCAAAAAAGCTTTTTCCCCTTTGACTTTTAGGACAACTTTCAAAAAGGATGGATCCAAATGAAAGCCATCAGCGATCAGACTGGCATACAATTCATCATGGGCCAATTGATCCCATAAGATGTTGGGATGACGGGGAAGCATCAGAGGTGCTGCATTTCCCAGATGCGTGGAGAGCGTGGCACCGGCCTCGGTAGCCCGCGCTATATCTTGGGAAGAGGAATTTGAATGTCCGATAGCAACAAGAATGTTTCCCTTTACGCATCTTTGAATCAATTCCTTGGCACCTTTCAGTTCTGGGGCTAAAGTGATTAGTTTGATGCGACCACCACTTGCTTTTTGGAATTTTTCCACCAATTCCCAAGAGGGTTTTTGTATGTGCTTTTCTGGATGGGCTCCTTTGGCCCCTTCTATGGAAGAGATAAATGGCCCTTCCAAATGAATGCCTAAAATACAGGAATTGACCAATGCATCATTTTGGCAGGCCTGATCTATTGTGATCAGATTTTCTGTTATAATTTGAGGGTCGTTGGTAATCAAAGTGGGAAAGAATCCCGTCACTCCTTTATCCAATAAGGATTTGACAGACTTTCGGATAGCTTTCAAACCAAGCCCGCTTTCATTGAAATCTATGCCTGCTATGCCATTAACCTGTAAGTCTATGAGTCCTTTTCCGCAAAATGGAATTTGAGGATGTACATTCTCGGGAATATTGACAGAGGTTGGCCGTATCCCGTGCTCATCAACACAAATGCAAAGATTTCTTGTGAGGATATCCATAGCGAATAGAGCATCTTGTGGTATCAAAGGATTGAGTTGGGGAAGGGCATCTTGGTCTGTAAACAAATGGCAGTTCCAATGCCCCCTCAAAATTGAAGCCGGGCAATTTTCATCAATTTGACCGTAAAGTGTTTGGTGCACTGCCTTTCTTTTCTGAGCAGTCGGAACTACACAACAAATCATATCAGCATTCAATAAGGCTGGTACTGTCAAAGTAATGGCATGGGTGGGTACTTTGGCCAGGTTTTCAAAACACCCATCATTTACCTGTTGCTGCCTGCAAACCTCATCCAGTTCCACCATCTTGAGCAATTTATCATCATTAAAATCGGCTACAGGAGGGTCATTGAAGGCGATATGCCCATTTTCACCGATGCCCATGCATACAATATCTATTTGTTTTTCATTCAAAAGGGCGGCATACCTTTCACATTCTTTTTCAATGGAATTATTCCCATCAATTAGGTGGATCTGCTTCAAAGGGATATTGTCGAACAATGTAGCTTTCAAAAAATGAGAGAATAAAGCGGGGTGGGAAGGTTCGAGCTCCAGATATTCATCCATATGAAATGCCACCACCTTTTCCCAAGGGATAAGGGAGGAATTCCTGAGATAGCTCAAAAATTCATTTTGAGAGGGTGCAGCGGCAAAGACTATCCGGATTTCATCTTGTTTCCCGGCGAGTTCTATAATTTTCTTTTCAACCCAGCTTCCAGCAGCTTTCCCCATTTCCGCTCTAGTTTGGTGGACCTGTACCTGCATGAATTTTAATTTTGATACAATTGAGAATACATCTTGCCTACTTTTTTCGGGATATCAGTCGAGGAAAATAAGCCAACCGTCACATATATAACAAATGAAACCATCAAAGGCAGACTTACCTGAAAAGCGAGGCTGTTGATTTCAATATTTTTTGTAAAGATAAATGCCAAAAAGCCTGCCAGAATAGAAGAAATCGCGGCCGACGCTCCACATCTTTGAAACGCCGGAATCAAACCCAAAAGCAAAGGAATGGCGATAGGTCCTACCAAGGCTCCAAACCAGGAGATGATCAAGCCCAATACTCCTCCAAAATATTCATATTGCAATGCTACCAGAATTGTCATAGAGGTGAATAGAAATGTGACAGTTCTGGCTATCTTCAAGGAGTTTGAATGGATTTTTCGTGAAAGGTTTGGAAGTATATCCCGGCTGATTACAGCTGCAATGGTATTGATGTCAGAGGAAGTCATAGACATGGTATTGGCAAAGAGGGAAGCGATGACCAAGCCTACCAATCCAGAAGGTAGAAGCAGTAAAGTGAGTTCCCCGTAGGATTGGCTTGGGTCTGCCAAATCCGGAAGTAAAACAGGTGCTGCCCACATGGGGAAGAACAGAATCAAAGGCCAAATCAAATAAAGCCATCCTGATAATTTAGCAGCTTTCACCACTTGTTTTTCAGAAGGGCTTGAAATATATCGGGTGGCAAGGTTCCATTGTCCGCCATTGTATGATAAAAAATTGATAAATAGGAAAGCTATGGCAAAACCAACGGTATACGGTTCGTGGAAAACTTGACTATTCCCTTCAGGAAGTTGCTGCCAAAGGCCTGAAAGGGTAGATAGGCCATCAAGATGCAATAGGACAGCGATAAACATCACCACTCCTGCCAATAGCTGAACAATAAACTGTGCAAAATCCGTGATAACTACAGCCCAAAGTCCTCCAAAGGTGATATAGAGTAATGAGATTCCTCCAGAAACCAAAATGCCAACTTGCAAACTGATCCCCGTAAATACATTTAATAAAATAGCAATGGATGCCCATTTCGCACCGATATCAAATAATTTGAGCAATACACCCGACCAGGCTATCAATTGTTGGGTGAAAAGATTGTACCTGATTTTTAAAAATTCTAAAGGGGATTGGATATGGAAAACCTTTCTCAATTTCATCCAAAGTACGGGAAATCTTTTGGCACTGACGAGAATACCGATCCCAATGGTGAAAGCCCACCAAAAATAAATCGAAATGCCGTGCGTATAAGCCAAAGCTGCATAGGCCACAAATACTGCCCCACTGTATCCTGAGACATGGTGAGAAATACCCGATAGCCACCAGGGAAGATTTCCCCCTGCCACGAAATAGTCTTCAGAGTTTTTATTCCTGAAATAGGCATAGATACCAATAGCCAACATCAGCAAGAAAAAAAGGCCAATGATAATCAGGTCAAAAGGACTTAGTTTCATGGTTTATTGGATTGTTAGACAATAGGTTCCCATCCTGGTTGATACTCCCTTGACCAGTGTTGCTGGGCCTCAGGGTTGTTAAGAATATGACCTGTTTTGGAATCTATCTCCAATGATTGACCTACTCGCTGTGCGATATTTCCCAATTGCACCAAAAGGGTGCTGGTCTGTCCTCCGTAAATATCTGCGGCCAATGGTGTTCCTTTTCGGATGGCATCAAACATATTTTGGATGTGGATACCGTCCAGTTCATGGGTTGGATCCGAAAGGTTTCTGGGGTCAACAGGTCTATCGTATTTTACTTCTTTGACCACTTTATTTTGACGGTCCAAAATGCTATAATTATTCCCGCCGTCAATTTTTATGGCACCTTCTTCACCGTAAAAAATTACCCCCACGCTGGAGCCTTCCACATTCAGCCCATTGCAGCTTCTCCCTTCCCAGGTGATCAGGCTATTGTTTTCAAACTCTAGGTTGATAATCTGTGTGTCGGGTGTTTCCCAATCATCCTGATAGTGGTACCGTCCTCCGGCAGAACTCACTTTATTTGGGTAATCTACCTGCAAACCCCAACGGGCCAGATCCACCATATGGGTGCCATTGTTCAATGCCTCTCCTGTGCCCCAGTTCCAGAACCAATGCCAATTGTAATGGATGATATTGTCCCGGTAATCCTCTCTTGGCGCTGGACCTTGCCACAAGTCATAATCCAGGTGTTGTGGTACAGGTACTTTTTTTCCGATACCAATGGGTGCCCGGTTGTTGCTATACCAGGTTTTGGCCATATAGGGTCTGCCGATAACCCCTGCATGCAGCGCTTTGATGGCTTCAACCACATGGGGCCAGGACCTTCGCTGATTTCCCATTTGTATCACTCTTTTATATTTGGAAGTGGCCTGAAGCAATAATTCCCCTTCATGCGGATTATGGCTGGCAGGTTTTTCTAAATACACATCTTTACCCGCCTTGCAGGCTAAAATTGCTGCCGGTGCATGCCAATGGTCTGGCGCCGCAACCACCAAAACATCCAGGTCTTTATCTTCCAGACTTTTTCTGAAATCAGGTGTATATTTTGGTCTATTTTGCTGAATATCGGAAACGGCCTCAATGCATTTTTCTGCAGCATGTTTGTCTACCTCGCAGATATGGAGTACTTCTGCATTAGGCTGCGAAGCAAAGTTCAAAGCCAAGGCCATTCCCCTGCTATTTACACCCATGACCGCTACTTTAATGCGCTCATTGGAACCTAAAATGTTGCGGTAGCTTTTTGCACTAAAGGCGGGCAAGGCGCCTCCAATGCTGATTGCAGCTGAGGCAGTCAAGGATTTCTTGATGAATCCTCTTCTGGTGTCTTTTGGATTTTTCATGATGCTTGGAAAACTTGTCAATCTAAGTCAGGAGAATGATTAGGACATGTTAATTCTTGAATATATTAATTTGTTGAATTGAAAGATGAAAAATTTTGTTAATCGGGTTTATGTTGATTTAAAAATTCGGATTTGTGATTGTTTTTTAGAATTTCTCCTTTTGTGTAATTCATTTTTGATTTCCTTCTTTCAAGCCTTAAATTTCTATGGGATGATTAAGTCAGTTACATGCTCCTTTGATTCCCCAAGTCAAGAGACAAAAAGGTGTTAAATTAATCCCCTTATGAAACAAAGAAGAAACTTCCTGAAATCGACTGGTACGGCCATAGTTGGCACGGCTTTGTTGCCTTTGACATTTTCGTTTCAACCTGCCCATGCCTCCATAAATAAAGTTTTGAAAGTAGGTCTTATTGGTTGTGGTGGCCGTGGGACAGGTGCGGCAGCACAGGCTTTAAAAGCTGATTCTGATGCCATATTGACCTGTATGGCGGATATTTTTCCTGATTACTTGGAGGAATCTTACAATAACCTCATGATGGTCAACCCAAATCAGGTCAAAGTAGATAAGGCCCATCAGTTTATAGGTTTTGATGCTTACAGGAAGGTCTTGGATTCGGATGTGGATGTGGTCATATTGACTACACCTCCGGCCTTTAGACCCCAGCATTTTGTTGAAGCGGTAGCTGCGGGGAAGCATGTATTCTGTGAGAAACCAGTTGCGGTAGATGCGCCAGGTGTCCGGGCTGTATTGGCAGCAGCCAAAATAGCCAAGGAAAAAGGATTGTCTGTGGTTTCAGGTTTTACTTTTCGCTATGATTTTCCCAAAAGAGCTCTTTTTGAAAAAATCACCCAAGGAGATATCGGGGAGGTCAGGTCTATTCTGACGGTAAGAAACGGTGGAGGGCTTTGGTATAAAGAAAGAAAGCCCAACTGGACAGAAATGGAATACCAATTGAGAAATTGGTATTACTATGATTGGTTGTCGGGAGATTATATTGTAGAAATGATGGTTCATAGCCTAGATTTGATGTCTTGGGCACTCGGAGGACAATTACCGGTCAGGGTTACCGGGACTGGTGGCAGACAATCAAGGACAGATACCAAGTGGGGAAATATTTACGATCATTTCGCCATTGAATATGAATACCCCAATGGGGTTAAAGGGGTGCATTTTAGCAGGCAGCAGCAGGGCAGTTCGAATACCAACCGGGCAGAGATTGTGGGAAGAGAAGGGGATGCACATATTGATATCGGCAGGCAAGCACATGTTATTAGCAGTCGGAATCCCTGGAGTTATGAGAGAGAAAAAAACAATCCCTACGAAACACAGCATGAGGAATTGTTTGCCGCAATCCGGGCCGATAAACCGATCAATGAGGGGGAGTTGATGGCCAATAGTACCATGCTTGCCATCATAGGGAGAATGGCGGCCTACAGTGGACAGACAATTTCTTGGGAGGATGCTATGAGGTCTAATCTGACTCTAGGACCAAAGATGGAAGATTACGATTGGAATCTGGTTTGGCCTGTGCCCCCTGTAGCAGTTCCGGGAGTCACAAAAGTTTTGTAATGATGTTTAAATTCAAGCAGTTGATATGAGAAATGTGATCTTGATTGGTTTTTTGCTTGCTTTCGTATTTCAGAGCAATGCACAGGAGTATTTATTTGAATTTGGAACGGTGAGGGGCTTGGATGCTTTGGTGGATTCGGAATCTCCAGCAGAAACGCCAATCAAGTGGTTTGATGTCAATACGGGTAAAGATTCCTGGTATTTCGACGGGGAGGAGCTGGTATGTAAAGGGTTGCCCATAGGTGTCATCCGTTCAGAAAATCAATACCAAAATTTCATCATGCATATCGAGTGGAAGCATATGGAAGCAGGCGGGAATTCCGGGACATTTGTCTGGAGCAGTGCTGTCCCAGGAGAGAATAGACTCCCCGATGGGGTGGAGGTGCAGATGTTGGAATTAGATTGGGTGAATCAGAATAAAAAAGACGGCGTATTGCCACCTATTGCTTATGTGCATGGGGAACTGTTTGGAGTTGGGGGAGTAGAAACTGTTCCTGATAACCCAAGGGGAACCAGAAGTAAATCCATAGAAAATCGCTGTTTGGGAGAAGGGGAGTGGAATTCCTATGTGGTTGTCTGTGTGGATGGCGTCATCAAACTATCCGTGAATGGCAAATTTGTCAATGGTATTAGCCAGTCCACGCAGAGAAAAGGTTATATCTGTCTGGAGTCCGAAGGAGCCCCTATTCATTTTAGGAATCTTAGGATTACGGAATTGCCACCAGGAGTTATTTCAGAAGATCAGATTGCGCCGTTATTTCAATAAAGTTCGGGATATTCGGCTTTTGTGTAATTGATTTATTCCTAAACACGGATGAGTTTAATGGGATAGCTCTTGTTGGCATTCCACTGGCAAACATAGATATTTTCATCTTGATCAATGCAGACATCGTGGCAGTGCTTAAAGATGGTCTCCTGTTGGACCATAAGCTGTAATTCTCCATCGATATATTTAGGAGCGGTACCTCCGGGATTGGAAACCACCTTGTTATTTTCATCCAGTATGGTGACAAAACCCGAATTATCCATTTGTTCCAGGTATTTTTTTCTGGACCAGCAGACACCGGAATAAAGAATTCTCCCGTGTATTACAGGTCTGCAGACAAAGGCCCCCGGAAGAAAAATCGTTTCCAAATATTTTCCATCCATCGTGAATCTTTTAAAGGAATTATGTCCTCTTGAGGTGCATAGCAATGTAGGTTCTCCAGCTTTTCTTTGATCAACGGCAATACCATGAACTGTTTTGAATTGCTCGTCTTCGTGCCCGTCCCCTCCGAATTTTCTTATGAAGTTCCCTTTTGCATCATAATGAAGTATAAACTGGGAGCCATATCCGTCTGTGATGTAAAGGTCTCCGTTTGGAGCGACTGCTGTTTCTGTTGGTGTATAGCGCATTCCTTCCGAATAAATCCCTTGACTCTGAGGAGCTGGGATTTCAGTAATTATTTTTCCATTGAGGTTAGTCTTGATTACCCTGCCTCCATTGTCCACTACCCAAAGAAATTCTTCTTCTCCTTCCTGGCTCAATGAAAGCCCATGGGCAGCAGGGAGGTTTAAGGTCCAGGAATCAAGGATTTTCCCATCTTGGTTATAGATGAGTATGTTGTTTTTAGGTTCATCCGTCACCATGAATAGGCGTCCTTTTCGATCCATTACCATTTCATGGCAATTATTTACCGGAAACTTAGCGGGATCCAGATTGCCCCAATTTAAGTCCACTTTATATGTAAAATCACCATGTCCTATGATGGTGTCTTTATTCAGATTAAAAGCTGAAAGGGAAAAGGTGCTCATGGCTAAACCCGAAAGGGCGGTTTGTTTTATAAAATCTCTTCTTTTGATGCTTTTCATGTTGTTTTTAAGAAATTCAAAACAAAATATCTTAAAAATTCAACATATTAAAACACCATTCGTCAAAATTGCTTATAATTTGTATGATTATTATGCTTAAATTCAAAATCAAACCCAATGTAAACCTATGAAAAGAATAAGTAAAATTTTGAGTTTAGGCTTAATGATGATGTTATCCGGTTCATTGTTTGCCCAAGAGATCGCCCTTCAACTTTATTCCCTTAGGAATGAGATGCGCGAAGACATGAAAGGCTCCCATCAATTGATTGCTGACTGGGGAATACAATATATGGAAGGTGGAGGAACCTACGGAATGGAATTGGACGATTACAAGGGATTTATTTCCGGCCTTGGACTTTCAGTTATTGGAGTTGGTGCGGATTTTAAGCTCTTGCAGGAAAACCCACAAGCCATTATAGACAACGCTAAGGCATTTGGTGCCAAATATGCTACCTGCTTTTGGATTCCTCATGAGAATGGAAAATTTAGCATCAAAGAGACTCAAGAAGCCATCAAAGTATTCAATGAAGCAGGGAAAATCCTTAAAGATGCTGGAATTACACTTTGTTATCACCCCCATGGTTATGAGTTCCATCCCCATGGAGATGGTGTTCTGTTTGATGAATTGCTAAAAAATGCCAAGAATTATGCCTTCAATATGGACGTATTTTGGGTACAGATGGGAGGAGGGGATCCCTTGGCCATCATGCAAGAGTATCCGGATAAATTCCCTCTATTGCATTTAAAAGACAGGGCACATGGTACGCCAGGCAGTTCTGACGGGAGGGGAGATGTAGAGACGAATGTAGTACTTGGTACAGGAGATGTGGATATAAGGGGCTTGATCAAGCAGGCCATGAAAGTTGGCACTGAGTATCTGATCATTGAAGATGAATCTTCAAGATCTGTGCAACAGATTCCTCAAAGTGTAGCCTTTATTAAGCAAGTCTTGTCTGAAAAATGAAAATGGATTAATCATTACGGAACCTCCAGCAATGGAGGTTTTTTTAATGGATTTTTTTGCTGCTGGTTTTTGTTCTACATTTGCAGTCCCTAAAACTAAGCAGGCAGCGGTTCAATTACCCGCTTGAACAAAAATTGATATGGATAAAGGACAAAAAGTACGAGAAGGGTTAGTGCTTCCTGTTATGGAAGCTTTTTATACGGTGCAGGGAGAAGGAATGCATGCCGGACATCCAGCCTATTTTATTAGATTAGGAGGTTGTGATGTGGGGTGTGTTTGGTGTGATGTCAAAGAATCTTGGGAGGCTCAAAAATGGCCACTGATGGAAATTGAAGAAATTGTGGAAGGCGCCCTATTGCATCCTGTCAGAATGGTCGTCATTACAGGTGGTGAACCCTTGATGTACAATTTGAATCCCCTAACTGCTCTACTTAAAAGAAAAGGTTTTACTACCCATATAGAAACTTCAGGAGCACATCCATTTACAGGCAATTTTGACTGGGTATGTTTTTCCCCAAAAAAATTTAAAGCACCGCATCCTTCAATTTATGAACATGCCGATGAATTGAAGGTTGTAATTTTTCACAATTCAGATTTTGAGTTTGCCGAAAAACATGCCATGCTTGTGAGAAAAGACTGTAAAAAACTGCTTCAGCCCGAGTGGAGTAAGTCCTCTAAGTTTATGGAAATTATAGTAAATTACGTAAAAAACGATCCAAATTGGAAAATATCCCTTCAAACTCATAAATTTATGGATATTCCATAAAGACATGAGAATCGCTCTACTTCTTATTTGCTTTTTTTTCAGTACGGATTGGTTGATAGGCCAGACCTATACCATTATAGACAATCGGGCTATTAAGCTCCATGAGCAAGGAGATGACCTGGTCAAAAACCGTATGTATGATGAGGCCATAGAAAAATACAAGGCTTCTATTCAGCGAGAAGCTAATTTTTTGGAATCTTACATCAAATGGGGCAGGTTATTGCTCACAAAAGGAAATGCCAACGAGGCCATGGAGGTTACCCGAAGAGGGGAAGCGAGGGCAGGGAAGGCAAGCGAACGCATCAAAGCAGATTTTTCTTGGCTCAAATTATACATTTTCTTGGCCAATGGACAGTTTGAACAGGCTATTGAAGAATTTGATATATCCAATCAGCTGTTTGATGAAAATTTCAAAAATTCTTACGATTACCTTCAAATGAAGGCAAAGATTGATTTTATATCTGAACAATTGGATAAAAAATTGTTAATAGAAAAACAAAGGCTTCCTGAACCTATCAATGGTTTTACCCTACAGTATTTTCCTGTCCTCACAGCAGACAGTAAGAAACTGCTTTTTACCAAAAGAGATGGTTTGGAAAATCATCAAACTGAAGATATTTATGTGGCTTTTTATGATGATGAGGATGGTTGGTCAATACCTGACGGCATTTCAGAAAAAATCAATACCCCCTACAATGAAGGAACTTGTACCATTTCTGCCGATGGTAATATTTTGATTTATACATCCTGTGACGCACCAGATTCTTATGGGAGTTGTGATCTCTATGTAGCTTATAAAGTCAATGGGCAATGGCAGCGCTCTCAAAATATGGGAAAGAGTGTGAATTCAAGATCCTGGGATTCCCAACCTTCCTTATCTGCTGATGGCAGGATTTTGTTCTTTTCCTCAAATAGGAGAGGGGGCTATGGAGGAAATGACATTTGGTACTCCTTGAGGATGGAGGATGGGTCTTGGTCAGAAGCTAAAAATTTGGGCCCAGTCATCAATACGGCCAAAGATGAAGTCTCTCCATTTATTTACTTCAACAATGAAATCCTTTTTTTTGCATCCAATGGGCATGAAGGTTTTGGAGGTATGGACCTTTTTGTTTCCAGGGTAAAAAATGGGGAATTTACCGAACCGGAGAATCTTGGATACCCTATCAATGACCATCAAGACCAGTTTTCTCTTTTTATAACAGCTCAGAGAGATTATGCCTATTACACAGAAAGCCAATATGATCATGGAAAGGTAGAACGTTCTTATCTCTACAGGTTTAAGTTCCCTGAAGAAATAGCTTTGGGTGAAAAATTAGTGGTTTCTCAAGGCAAAGTACTCAATAGCAAGACCGGGATGCCCATTGATGCTAAGCTGTCCTTGGTTAGCTTAAGCAATGACAGTACCTTGTATGAGTTCCGTTCGGACGGAAAAACAGGGGAATTCATGATGATATACCCTGACAGGTCATTTTCAGGGCTGTATGTAGAAAAAAAAGGATACCTGCCAAAAATTTATAATGTGGAACGGGACAGTTTAAAGAATCAAGAGAATCTTATGATTTCACTTATTCCTATTGCGTCAGGAGAAGAGTTTGTTTTTGAAAATATCTTTTTTGATTTCGATAAAGATGAGTTAAGACCAGAATCCATGAGTTCTTTATCACGTCTTTTCGAGTTTTTAAAGGATAATCCGACCATAAAAATTCTGATCAGTGGACACACAGATAATGTTGGAAACGCTGCTTATAATCAAAGCCTTAGTCAAAGACGTGCGGAAAGTGTCAAGCAGTTCCTGTTATCCAAAGGGATTCCTGATACCCGAATATTATCAGAAGGTAAGGGTGACCAGGAACCAATAAGACCCAATGATACCGCTGAGAACAGGGCTTTAAATAGGCGAATTACTATATCAGTGTTGTAATTTTTTATGCGCTGTCACTCTTTGTACTAATTCTTTGTTTTTAGGGTGTAAAAAGAAAAACTGTATTTGAAATTTAAAAAAGGATATTTAAAATAAAATTTGGTTTTAATTTTAAAATCTTTCTTTTAAAATACGCTTATTTTAAAAAGAACAAATTTTATTCAATAATATTTTATTTTCATATTTTTTTATAATTTTAAGGCGGGTAAAGTACTCTGCAAATTATTTTACCTGTTAGCTACATAAATACAACTTTTATTTGGGTCCTTTGATCCATGTTAATTGAATTGCATTTATTACATCAAATAGATCTGATATGAAGGTATTTTTATCTTTGTTAACTTGTTTTTTATTGATTTCTATGTCGGCCACATTGGCGCAGACCAGAATCGTAAAAGGTCAGGTTTTTTCAAAGAAAGACAATAGTCCTATTTCCGGGGCTTCCATTATACTCAAAGGTACCGCTATTGGAACGGCCACAGATTTGGATGGAAGATACGTGCTTCAGGTAAATAGAGACGATTTTACACTAGTTTTCAGTTACTTTGGTTATCAGCCTCAGGAGGTTATTTTTGGTGAAGAAAATGATGTTGATGTATATCTAGTTCCTCTCGAAGAAGCTGAAGAGGCTAGGGTTCCCGTCCAGCTCCCTGCTGAACCTAAAAAAGATAAACTCAAAAGTCCTTCTGAATTGATTGAAAACATCCCTTTTCAATCTTTTGATAGGGCATTACAGGGCAGGATTCCGGGCTTATTGATTCGGACCGCTACTGGTATTCCAGGAGGAAATATCAATGCAAGGATCAGAGGAGTAGGGTCTATTTTTGCAGGCAATGAGCCATTGTATGTGGTGGATGGTGTCCTTTTGAATAATGTTTCCAGCTCACTTTTTACACAGTCTAATCCACTTGCATTTTTAAATCCCAATGAAATTGAATCCATAGAGGTTTTGCGGGATGCTGCATCCACAGCTATTTATGGAAATCAGGGAGGTAATGGAGTAATATTGGTGACCACAAAAAAAGGTAATCCAGGTAAACTTAGGATTGGATTAAATGCCTATGTAGGCCAAAATATCCCCATTAAGTTCTTTGATGTCTTAGATGGTCCGGAATGGTATATGCTCAGGAGAGATGCCTTTAATAATTCCAATGCCACAAGCCCCGAAGCACGAGCACTTTCCAATATGGGCATTTTACCTGAAAATTGGAATCAATTAAGTTCAGAAGAGCTAGACGCTATAGGAATGGGACTTCCTACTTATGACTGGCAAAGTGAAATGATGGGAAGAAGTATGTTACATAATTATGAACTGAATGCTTCTGGAGGTACGGAGTCAACGCAATATTATGTTTCAGGTTCATATCATTACAGCGGGTCAACATTTGCGCCTGTAGATTTTGAGAGGGGAACGATCAGGGCATCCCTCACCCAGAAAATAGGAGAAAGGATACAGCTTGAAGCCAATGCAAATTTGGCTAATATAGGTCAGAATGTGCCATTTTCATTGGAAGGGCCTTTTTTGGGAAATCCTGCATTTGCCTCTTCAACTATCTTGAGCCACAATGCCATTTTTAATGAGGATGGGTCATTCAACGAGCAAATCGGAGGGTTGGCCTCCCAGAATATTGCTTTGGTCAGGGCATTCAATTCGGGTAAAACAACATCAAATATGGCTGTTGGAAATTTTGCAGTGAACTACACCATTGCGGAAGGCTTAAATTACAGAGGTACAGTGGGTGTTGATTATAGAGACCAAGAGGAATTTAGATTCAGAGATCCCAGAACGCCTGATGGAAGTGAAGTAAATGGGAGGAATACAGTAGCTAACCACTTGGTTGAGCGCTATATGACACATCATCGGGTAGATTGGAGCAAAGCTTTTGAAAATAGTGTTTTGAACGTGTATGCAGGTTATGAATACCTTACAGAAAATAGGGAAAATATACGATCAGAGGCTACCAATATCAATACACCCGGGCTTGATAACTTTTTGACTGGATCTGTTTTGGTTTTTAGCGATACTTTGAATACTGGTTATAAAAGACAAGGAGCTTATCTCGGAATGAACTTTGAATTGGGTGAAAAATACCTCATTGATCTAGGCACTAGGATGGATGGTGGCTCTAGATTTGGATCAAATTACAGGTATGGATTTTTTCCATTTGTCAAATTAGGATGGCAGATATCCAATGAAGGAGGGCTCAGGGATTCTGAATCCGTATCCCTGCTCAGACTCAGAGCTTCATGGGGAATGGCTGGAAATGATCAGATAGGGGATTTTAGTTGGATGGGTTTTTACGGTCAGGGGAATAGCTATGCTGGGGAACCTGGCATTAGGGTACGGGCTTTTGAAAACCCAAATTTGAGATGGGAAACCAATGAAACTATCAATGTGGGATTGGATTTTGGATTTGTTAATGACAAAATAACAGGTGGTATTGATGTTTTTGAAAGGAACACAAGAGGACTTCTTTTGAATTTCCCCATTGCTCTTGACAATTCCAATGATCTATCTCTTAGAAACGTAGGAGGACTTAGAAATAGAGGAATTGAATTGTCAATTCAAACCATGAACCTACAAAGGGGAAGTTTTTCCTGGTATTCAGGATTTAATTTTTCATACATTAAAAATGAAGTCACTTCTTTGTACGACGGTCTTCTATCAGTTCCTCAAAATCCAAGATGGGCGGTAGGCCAACCTGTTGGTAATCCCGCCTTTCCGGGACAAACTGCTCCCGGGGCTTGGTATCTTGCTGAATATACAGGGGTAAATCCGGCTAACGGTAGACCTATGTGGTTGGATATAAATGGCAATAGGACCTACCTTCCTACTAATAATGATAGGGTTTACTTTGGTTCCAATTTCCCACCATATTTCGGAGGCTTAAGTAATACATTTAAAATAAAAGGATTTGAACTTACTACATTTTTCACCTATGAATATGGAGCAGTAGTCTCTGACGGACAGTATAACTTTTTGAGGGATAATGGGAACAGGTTCACTTTCAATGCACTTCGGGAAATAAATGATAGGGCTTGGAAAGCTCCAGGTGACATGACAGATATTCCAAGAGATTTTGCGTTGAGTGGAGGGGAGGCTGCAAGAAGCCAAATAAGAAACTTTGGGACAGCTTCTTTGCTGAAGGCAGATTTTATCAGGTTGTCTCAGCTTAAGATTGCGTACGTTTTCGATCCCACAATATTGCAAAATATAGGCCTACAACAAGCCAGTATTTACGCGCAGGGAATCAATTTATGGACTTATACGGATTATCCGGGCTATGATCCTGAATTTATGGGTTCTGGAGTAGGGCAGATTCCAATTCATAAGAGTTACAATATCGGAGTCCAATTAAGTTTTTAAAAGTATCAGAATTATGAAAAGGCATAATTATAAAGCGATTACGACCATTCTTCCGATTATTTTTTCAGGATGGCTGATGTATTCCTGTAGCTTGGATATGGAGCCTGAAAATATGACACCTTTGTCTGAAGCACTTAATACCCCTGCAAATTTAGAAGCAGCCTTGATATCAGTATATGCCAATCTGCGTTCTGCTGATCATTATGGTAGAGATATGTTTGCCAAAGCTGATGCTTTGGCCGATGTTACCTTAGCTACCAATAATTCAGGAAGATTTGTTGCAGAGAACAGAAATGATGCAGGCGCGCATTTTTCAACTGGCTTTTGGGAAAACTCTTATTTTTCAATCGGAGAAATCAACCGTATTCTTGCCCAAATAGAAAAAGGGGTCAATGGTGCTACACCTGAACAACTAAGAAGATGGGAAGGTGAGTCCAAATTTTTAAGGGCTTTGTACCTTTTTGATCTGGTAAAAGTGTATGCTTATATCCCAACGGCAATTTTTCAGGAAGGTTTAGTTGATCAGGGAGGAGTTCCCATGCCTCTAAGTCCGGTTTATGACCTAGAGAATGTCTTGTTTGGCCAAGATCCAAGGGCTACTATTGAACAGAATTATGATCAGATCATTTTGGATTTGAAAGATGCCATTGATTTGTTGGAGGAATCAGAACGGCCTGTTCCTCAATTTGCTTCTACAGCCGCAGCATATGCCTTGCTTTCTAGGGTTGCGCTTTATAAAGGAGATTGGGAAATGGTCGTTACAGCATCTACTGCCGCATTGTCTTTACCGGTAGGGCAATTGGTATTTGGTATGAATTACATCAATGGTTGGAAAAACCCTGTCAATCCGGAATCTATTTTTGAGGTAAGATTCCATGATAACAGTGAATCTTTAGGAAGTACTTTTTCTTTACAGAGTGCTTTCACCACTTTATTGGATGTAAATGAAAAAAATAGACTTGGAGGATGGGGAGACCTCATTCCCAGCCCAAAGATTTTGGAAGCCTTCGGTCTTAGCCAATTACAGACAGGTAATCCTGCAAGTAACAATAACAATTGGGATGTAACCCGCAATTTAGATATTAGAGCCAATTTATTTACAACCGGGTCAAATCAAAGACCAAACGGAAGACAAATAGAATGTGTTAAATTTCTAGGGAAAAACGGGTTTAACTATGGGGATAATATTCCGGTAATCCGAAAGTCTGAAATGCTCCTCAATCGCATGGAAGCCAATTTTCACCTTGGCAAAGAAACTGAGGCATTCAATGAGTTTGTAGCATTTAAAATTATTAAAGGTTTAAGCCCTTCAATTTTGACAGGGGAGGAATTACTAGAGGATATATTGAATGAAAGGTTAAAAGAGTTTGCCTTTGAAGGTCAACGGTTTTTTGACCTAAAGCGATATGGTAGGGCCATCGATAAATCCGATTATTTAGGGCCAGATGCCATAGTTCCTTTTGAAGATTTCAGAATACTTGCTCCTATTCCAAGTGGAGTGGTTGAGAATAATAGGAATATTAACCAAAATAGAGGGTACTGAATCATTGATATGTTGCATGTTAGGTTGTTAGATCCTGAACTGCAGCATCCTTTGACTATTGGTTGAATCTCAAAGAAGCTGAGAAACCAATCTTAAACAGTAGATAGAATTTTACCAATTCCCATCTTTTTCCCTATTTTTGCGGTTCAATTGAAGGAGTGATGATATACGTTTGCAGGAAAGAACATTTCAACGCCGCTCATAAGCTTTGGAATCCAAAATGGACGGAGGAAAAGAATAAAGAAGTCTTTGGCCCCTGTGCCAATATCAATTGGCATGGGCATAATTTTGAATTGATAGTAACAGTCAAAGGGCTTCCGGATCCTGATACGGGTTTTGTAGTAGACCTGAAGGCTTTAAGTAACCTCATTAAAGAACTGGTCATCGATCAGGTAGATCATAAAAATCTAAATTTAGATGTCCCGTTTATGGAAGGGAAAATGGCAAGTTGTGAAAACCTGGTGATGGAGTTTTGGAAAATACTGGAACCTGCTGTTAATGAAATTGTCCCTCATGGAAAGCTTTTTAAGATCACGCTTTATGAAACTCCGAGAAACTTTGTGGAATACTTAGGAGAATAAATCGATTGTTTTGATTTTTTGTCAAAAATCAAATAGAGAAGAAGTTATTTTTTTTCACCACCAATTGAAGGAATTGAAAAACAACTGAAATGAGATATTATATCATAAGTGGTGAAAGAAGCGGTGATATGCATGCAGCCAACCTTATCAAGGCAATTCATAAAAGTGATCCTGCTGCTCAATTCAGGGGGATGGCAGGTGATTACTGCCAGGCAGCGGGAATGGATCTCACCACTCACTATGAGGAGGTAGCCATGATGGGCTTTTTAGAAGTAGTATTCGGTTTTCGAAAAGTGATCAAAAACCTTAGGTTGCTTCAAAGGGACCTCCTTGCGTTTAATCCAGATGTTCTAATACTGGTTGATTTTGGAGGTTTTAATATGAAAATGGCAGCATTCGCCAAAAAAAAAGGAATACCTGTACATTATTATATTCCTCCGAAAGTCTGGGCCTGGAACCAAAGCCGAGTATACAAAATAAGGGCCTTCACAGATAAAGTTTATTGTATCTTACCATTTGAAGAACCATTTTTCAAAAAATTCTCTATCGATGCCACCTATGTGGGCAATCCTCTAATGGATGAAATTCAAAATTTTCAGCCCCATCCCTTTTTTCATCAAAAGAATGAATTGAGCTATAAGCCCATCATCGCACTGCTACCGGGAAGCCGAAAACAGGAAGTTGAAAATATGCTTTTAGTAATGTTGGATGTGGTGGCCATGTTTCCAAATGCCCAGTTTGTGGTAGCAGGAGTTTCCAATATTGATCAAGAATTATATAAGCCGGCGGAACAAAAAGGCATTAAAGTAGTTTTTAATCAAACTTACGATTTGTTGCACCATGCTATTGCGGCAGTAGTTACTTCTGGTACTGCCACCCTGGAAACAGCACTTTTTAGGGTTCCACAGGTGGTTGTATACAAAACGAGTTATTTGAGCTACTTAATAGGGAAACGACTTGTTAAAATAAAATATATTTCATTGGTCAATCTGATTGCAGATAGGGAAGTTGTCAAAGAATTGATACAAGATGCCTTTAATGCAAAAAGTATCATTTTTGAGTTGAACCAATTGCTTGGTTCAATCCCCCACAAAGCAAAAGTCTTAGATGGCTACACGGAAGTAAAGAGAAAAATAGGAGATCAATCAGCATCCTTATCCGTGTCAAAAATATTATTAGACTGCATCGATAAAAAGTAAATTAATTTTTTAAGTATAAATTGATTAAGTTTTTCAAATTTAATTTGATTTTCAATGTACATACATATATTGTTCAAATTATATTAATCGATA
>NZ_SLAP01000087.1 GCF_007126775.1 Cecembia sp.
GAAGTCCAAGAAAAGAGCAAGCAGGAATTGATGGAAGAGAAAAAAGCCATTCAGGAAGAGAAAAAAAGATTGGCTCAGGAAAAAGCTGAAATGAAAGCAGAAGGTAGGCTTGAAAAAGAAAGGCTTGCCTACGAAAAAGCCGAACAAAAGCGCTTGAAAAATTATGAAAAGGCAGTCAATAACTATGAAAAAGCCATGAATCGGAAGCATAAGACCGAAATCAAATTGGCCAAGCAAAATTTAAAGCTTGAGAAAGCCATACAGAAGGGCAAAGCTTCGGATGCAGACCTTTCAAAAATGGACTTGAATATCAAAAAAACAGAGATAAGCCTTCAACAAGCGGAAATGGCGATGGACAGGTATCAAAGGGAAATAGATAAGTACTCGAAATCGAATGATGATAACTAGATTTCTTTATTTGTTTTATAAGTTATCCGTTTTTTCTGTCAAAAAGTCCGTTTATTATAGCAGCATAGCTAAAAAAAAGACAAAATTTCCGTTTTTCTTAATCTTTTTGCTTTGGTGAAGAATTTGTTGGATTGATTTGGACCTTGCAATTGGGGTCTTCAAAAGTTAACACTAACCAACTACATTTATGGACTTCAAGCAATTTACCATCAAGTCTCAGGAGGCAATACAGAAAGCTGCTGAGTTGACAATGGCGGAGCAGCAACAGGCTATAGAGCCAGCACATATTTTAAAGGGGATATTTTCAGAAGATGAAAATGTAACGGACTTTCTATTTAAAAAATTAGGGGTCAATAAATCATTGGTTGTCCAAAAAGTCGATGATATTATTAAAGGTTTTCCTAAGGTAAGCGGACAGCAGCCTTATCTTTCACCTGATGGCAATCAATTGCTGACTAAAGCAAAGACCTATTTAAAAACGTTTGGGGATGAGTTTGTTGCTATTGAGCATTTGCTTTTGGGAATACTTGCCGGTCAGGATAAGGCTTCCCAACTTTTGAAAGACCAGGGAATGAATGAAAAGACCCTTGTCGATGCTATTAAGGAATTAAGAAAAGGAAATAAAGTGACAGATCAAAATGCAGAATCTAAGTACAGGGCTTTGGAAAAGTATTCTAAAAATCTGAACGAACTGGCCAAAAAGGGGAAGATTGACCCTGTTATTGGACGTGATGAGGAGATCCGAAGGGTATTACAAATTCTGGCCCGAAGGACTAAAAATAATCCCATACTCTTAGGAGAACCGGGTGTTGGTAAGACAGCCATAGTAGAGGGGCTTGCTCAAAGAATCGTCAGTGGAGATGTTCCTGAGAATTTGAAGTCGAAAACATTAATTTCCTTGGATATGGGCTTGCTGGTGGCAGGCGCTAAATACAAAGGAGAGTTTGAAGAGAGGCTAAAGGCAGTAATCAAAGAAGTGACGGATTCTGACGGAGAGATCATTCTCTTCATAGATGAAATCCATACCTTGATTGGAGCAGGGGGTGGTGGAGAAGGAGCTATGGACGCAGCCAACTTACTTAAGCCTGCTTTGGCGAGAGGGGAATTGCATGCTATTGGAGCAACTACATTGAAAGAGTATCAAAAATACATCGAAAAAGACAAGGCTTTGGAGAGAAGGTTTCAGGCGGTAATGGTCGATGAACCAGATATTGCAGATGCCATTTCCATCTTAAGAGGGATCAAAGATAAATATGAGCTGCACCACGGTGTCAGGATCAAAGATGATGCGGTGATTGCTGCTGTTGAATTATCACAACGTTATATTTCGGACAGGTTTCTTCCTGACAAGGCCATTGACCTGATGGACGAGGCGGCAGCCAAGTTGAGGATGGAGATAGACTCCTTGCCACAGGAACTGGATGAGTTCAACAGAAAAATCATGCAGTTGGAGATTGAAAGAGAGGCGATCAGAAGGGAGAACAATAAAGATAAAGAGGCGGTGCTTTCCAAAGAGATAGCCGAACTTTCAGAAAAAAGGCAGTCGGTAAAAGCCAAGTGGGAGAGTGAAAAATCCGTGATCACAGGTATCAGAACAGAGAAGGAAAACATCGACAAACTCAAGTTAGAAGCAGAGCAGGCTGAGCGGGCGGGGGATTTTGGGAAAGTCGCTGAAATAAGGTACGGTAAAATCACAGAGGCAGAAAAGAAACTGGAAATTTATCAAAAGCAATTGGAAGAAATGCAAGAGGGTTCTCCCTTATTGAAAGAGGAAGTGGATAATGAGGATATCGCCACGGTGGTATCCAAGTGGACAGGAATACCCCTTTCAAAAATGATCCAAAGTGAACGAGAAAAACTTCTTTATTTAGAGGATGAGCTAGGGAAAAGGGTAGCCGGCCAAAGAGAAGCCATTGCGGCTTTGTCTGATGCGGTAAGAAGAAGCAGAGCTGGTTTACAGGATCCAAAACGGCCGATAGGCTCCTTTATCTTTATGGGCACCACAGGTGTAGGTAAGACTGAATTGGCCAAGGCCCTCGCAGAATATCTCTTCAATGATGAGAATTCCATGGTTAGGATTGATATGTCTGAATATCAGGAAAGACATGCTGTATCCAGACTTGTAGGAGCGCCTCCAGGATATGTTGGTTATGATGAAGGGGGGCAGTTGACAGAAGCTGTAAGACGTAAGCCTTACTCTGTGGTTCTGTTGGACGAAATAGAAAAGGCCCATCCAGACGTATTCAATATTTTACTTCAGGTTTTGGACGATGGAAGATTGACCGATAATAAGGGTCGAATAGCGAACTTTAAGAATACCATCATTATTCTAACCACCAACATTGGATCTCATCTGATACAGGAAAGATTTTCCTCCTTAGAGGAATGGAATAAAGAGGAGATTATGGAAAGAACAAAAGCAGAAGTCTATGATCTACTTAAGAAGTCGGTAAGGCCTGAATTCCTGAACAGGATTGATGAAACGATAATGTTTGAGCCTTTGAATAAAGAAATCACGAGAAAGATAGTGGATATTCAATGGAAGGAAATAAAGCACAGGCTTGAAGAAGCCAATATAGAAATTGAAGCTACCAAAGAAGTCCTGGATTATTTGGGCGAGGTAGGTTTTGATCCACAGTTTGGGGCAAGACCGCTTAAGCGGACTATGCAGCGATTAATTCTTAATGAACTCTCTAAACAGATTCTTTCAGGGTATATCAAGAATGATTCAGCTGTTTTAGTAGATCTAGATGCAGATAAGCAGGTGTATTTCAAAAATGTGGAGACCGTAGAGGTATAGCGGATTTGTTGGACAAAAGTGAAAAGGCGCATAGGACTTTCTATGCGCCTTTTTTAATTCTTTAGATGTAGGTCAGTGGGCACATGAAGGGATCAAATTATTTTCTTTAAAATACCTAAATCATCTTTTTTTTATTGGGTTGATAAAAAGAGAAGAAAATTTTTAAATTATGCTTTCTAAGACACATATCTATGCAAGAAGAAAAATCCAATAAAAAAGAAAAATCTGAAAGAGAAAGACAGACATTTTTTAGGGTAGCATTTAAAAACAATTGTAACCTCCTCCAAATTGCAGATAATAAAGCCAATATGGTTATCAGTATTAATGCGTTGGTGATTTCTTCTATCATTGCCATTTCGAGCTATGGAACAATATCCAATAAATTTGAGATGTATAGTTTTAAACTTATTATACCACTTGTTCTTATTTTAGTTGCATGTTTAATTTCCACTATTCTGGGTGTACAGGCTGCAAAACCGAAAATATTAGATGATAATAAGAAAGGAGGCCAATCACAAACTGGGAGTATTTTGTTTTTTGGAGAAAGTTCGGCATATACCAAAGAAGAATATTTAAATGAACTTGAAAAAATTCTTCCTTCCCGTAATGCATTGAACAGTAATATGTCTGTCACTTTGTATTATCAGGGCAGGATATTGAAGAATAAGTATAATCTTTTAGGATATGCCTATAATGTATTTCTGCTTGGATTAGCTATTGGTGTTTTCTCATTTCTGATATTTCTTTTCTTTGATTTAAATTAATTGAAAAAGGAGGAGTGGTTTATAACCTTTTGATTTATTGTTATTTTTCTTTATCTTCTCTGCGAATTTATCTCCCAATGAAGATCCCTCTTTCGTTTTTTTTGCGCAATTCAATTCAGCGATTGTTAAAAACACCATTAAGTAAGTGGTATTTTCTTACACTTCTGCTCCTATATTTTTTGGGTATAATGAATTTGTCTTATTCCCAGCAAGAGTTTAAAAAAACAACCCTGTTTCATGAAGAAGAGGTGCTGAATATTCGATTAGGCTATTCTTTTAAAGATTTAAAATCCAGACAATCGGATGAACAGGGCAAATCGGTTTTTTTGTATTATAAAAATGAAAAGCATGATTGGGATTCCATTCCTGTCCTTATCCGTGGCAGAGGTAATTTTAGAAGAGAAAAGTGTTTTTTTACGCCAATTAAAATAAAAATGAAGAAAAAAGCGGTCAAGGGAACTGTTTTTGCCGGAAATAAAAAACTAAAAATGGTATTGCCCTGCCAAAATGCAAAGGATGCCAGCGATTTTTTGGTCAAAGAATACATCTCTTATAAATTGTATGAACCGCTTAGTCCCTACCACTTCAATACCAGATTAATTCATCTCAATTTGACTGACGAAAGGGGTAAAAATCAAAAAGAGTATGAAGTCAAAGCAATTTTAATTGAAGATGACAAGTTAGTAGCGAAGCGCTTTGATGCCAAAATGTACAAAGGTGATGTGTTGAGCCCTCAACGACTTCAGGATACAGCAACTGTTATCCACGACTTTTTCCAATATTTTATTGGGAATACAGACTGGTCATCAAGGAATAAACATAATGTAGCGATTATGCAACTTTCAGACGGTCAGTATATTCCCTTATGTTATGATTTTGATATGGCGGGGATGGTAAATGCTAGCTATGCTACAGTCAGTGAAATGTTGACTATAAGCTCAGTAACAGAAAGGCTTTACAGGGGATTATGTAAAGATGAGGCCCTTTTTCAATATGTCAGGGCTTACTATATCGAACGTGAATCAGCCATTTGGCAAACTTTTGAACAAGCTTCGGTACACCTCGATCCAAAAATGATTCCTGGTATGAAACGTTATATTTCTGACTTTTTCGATGTGTTGAAAAATGACAAGAAATTCAAAGATGAGATATTGAATAGATGTAGGAGCCTTCAAGCACTTAACAATTAGGCGTTTTTCTTGTTAAACCTAAAAAATGTTGGTGTCCTTAATAATCTTTTTTGGGAATGTTATATAAAATAGGGGAGAGTCCGGAAGAAATATTTTCAACATTAAAACATGAACTTCATCGTGCAGCATTGGATAAAAAGCACCCATTTAGATTTGTGGTACTTTCCACTTCAAATTTTCATGGGCCCGATTCCAGATATGTGGTTATTAGAGCGGTAAATGAGCATTTGCATTTTTTTGTTTTTACGGATTTTCGTACTGAGAAAGTGAAAGCAATTCAAACCCATCCTATGTCATCACTACTATTTTACCATCCTCAGAAAAGGGCGCAGGTAAGGATACAAGCAAAAACTGTGATTCACCATCAGGATGATTTGGCTCAGCAATATTGGAAAAAGGTGCAAGGAGAGGCGCGGAAAGCGTACCATTCCATTTTACCTCCTGGGGCTCCCATTCACAGGCCTGATGAAGCCTTTTCTTGGAAAGATACCTTGGAAGACGCTTCATTTTTTACAGTATTGGAACTGATACCAAGCTCCATTGAGTTGTTGCAATTAAATGGCTTGGAGCATTTAAGAATTAGATTCAACTGTTCAAATAATGAATGGACAGGTCAATGGCTTGCTCCATGAATAGTTTGTTTTTGAAAAAATAGGTGTCACTTATTTTTTCTTTTGATATTGAGCTTTCGTTTTCGCGCGGATGATTTGTCGGGCAATATTTCTTTATGTACGATTCGCCAAATAAGAGCTCCAGATCTGCTGGAAGGTATTGCTACGTAATTGTGGTATTTTGGCCGGTTTTCCAGGTCATTTGTGGATCTGATATCATACTTGTGGTTTTTTGTAGAATGGAGGATATAGACTTAATACATATTTAAAAATAAAAAAGGCCTGCAAAAAATCTGCAGGCCTTTTAGTGGAGGATAACGGATTCGAACCGATGACCTCTACACTGCCAGTGTAGCGCTCTAGCCAACTGAGCTAATCCCCCTTTGGGTCTGCAAATATAGAAAGGGTTTTTATTTGCGCAAAAGAAATTCATTAATCTGCGGAATAATTTACCCTGGTCAGTATACTTCTGCCCAAGGTGATCTCGTCGGTGTATTCCAGTTCTCCGCCTATGGGTATGCCTCGGGCTATGGTGCTTACCTTAATCCCGAATTCCTTGAGTCTCCTTGTGATAAAGAATGATGTCGTATCTCCCTCCATTGTAGCGGGAAGGGCAAGGATAACTTCTTCAATTTTGTCTTCGGTCTGCTTATTCGCAACCCTCTGGATCAATGCTTCAATTTTCAAATCATCCGGACCGATGCCTTGAATGGGGGAAATCACACCCCCCAGCACATGGTAGAGGCCTTGGTATTGAGAGGTATTCTCAATGGCCAGGACATCCGGAATATCTTCTACTACACAAATGATGGATTTATCTCTTTTTTGACTAGTGCAGATTGAGCAAACAGGTTCGTCAGAAATATTGAAACATGAATTGCAATATTGCACCTCCTTTCTCAAGGCCAATAGAGAAGCAGATAAATCTTCCGTAAAAGTTTCTTTTTGTTTAAGTAAATGCAAAGCCAACCTCAAGGCAGTTTTTTTTCCTATACCTGGCAGTTTGCTGATTTCATTGACAGCATTTTCAATGAGTTTGGAAGGGAAATTCACGTATGCCGGGTTTAAATCACAGCTGCTTGAATGCCTGCGTCAAGAATAGCTTGGCACATGGGTTTCAGTTTTTCTCTACTGCCTTTTTTGACAGTGCATTTGCCTTTATAATGTATTATCAATGTGCACTGTTCGGCTTGTTCGGGTGTATGTTGACAAACCTTAATGAGGATTTTGGCAACATGATCGAAGGTATTGATATCGTCGTTAAATACTACCAACTCACACTCATCAGTATCTATCAACTCTTCCACCAATACTTCTTCTTGCTCTAGCATGGGATAAGATTGTGTATGGTAATTCATTTTGCAAATTTAATAATTATAAACAACTTAGCAGTATGTTCTTTTAACCGCTATGGATTCAAAGTTAGTTCTTATCGTAATAACATCATATTTTGTGCTCTTGTTTTTGATTTCCTGGTTTACATCCAGAAAGATTTCAGAAGACACATTTTTTACAGGAGACAGACAATCCCCCTGGTTTTTGGTAGCCTTTGGCATGATCGGAGCCTCTTTATCAGGTGTTACTTTTATATCCGTTCCCGGTGAAATCGGTAATACTAAATTTCATTATTTCCAAGTGGTTTTGGGATACACTCTGGGTTATTTTACTATAGCAAAAGTACTTTTGCCACTTTATTACAGGCTTAATTTGGTATCTATATATTCCTATCTAGAAGATAGGTTTGGGTTTTGGTCTTACAAGTCCGGTGCTTTCTTCTTCATCTTATCCCGTACACTTGGTTCTTCCATACGGGTGTTCTTGGTAGCAGGTGTACTCCAACTGATTCTTTTTGATCAATGGGGCATCCCTTTTTGGGTATCTGTTTTGATTACGGTTTCCCTGATATGGATATATACTCATAGAGGGGGGATCAAAACTGTGGTTTGGACAGATACTTTGCAAACCTTTTTCATGTTGGCGGCTGTCTTGGTAAGTATTTATTTGGTGGCAAAAGATTTAGGGGTCTTGAGTTTTAGTGCAATTATTGATACGGTGGCTGCTGATTCTAGGTCGGAGATTTTTAATTGGGATTGGCAGTCGGGCACTAACTTTTTCAAGCAGTTTGCCTCAGGGGCTTTTATCACCATAGTAATGACCGGGTTGGATCAGGATATGATGCAAAAAAACCTGACCTGCAAAAATATAGGTGATGCACAGAAGAACATGTTTTGGTTCACCATCATTTTGGTTTTTGTAAATCTGCTTTTCCTTGTACTAGGTGTCTTGCTTTATCAATATTCCGAAAGCAATGGGCTTTCCATACCTGCAAGGACGGATGATCTTTATCCTTTTTTGGCTACTCAGCATTTCACGGCATTTGCAGGCATTATTTTTATTTTAGGGATAACGGCTGCGGCTTACTCCAGTGCAGACTCTACTTTAACTGCACTGACCACCTCTTTTTGTTTTGATTTTTTGGGGATTGATAAAAAATACACGAAAGAAAAGCAGGTTTCGGTGCGCAAAAAAGTACATTTAGCATTTACTGCACTGATGTTTTTGGTAGTCCTTGTTTTCAGGTGGATCAACGATCAGAGTGTGATCAATGCGGTTTTTATCATTGCGGGATATACTTATGGACCTTTGCTTGGGCTTTATGCTTTTGGATTGTTTACCAAATGGCAAGTGAGAGACAAGTGGGTTCCATATTTGGCTGTTCTTGCACCAATTTTAGCTTTTCTGATCAGTCAGAATTCCAAAAAACTACTTTGGGGATATCAATTTGGATTTGAAGTATTGATATTGAATGGGCTCTTGATGTTTGTAGGATTGTTTTTATTAAGAAAGAAAATTTAAAGCTCTTGTCTAGCGATCAGTTCATTGATTTTCTTTAACCTTAATATGCTGCTTTCTAGGCTAATCTGACTCCCATCAAGGTCTACCAAAACAGAAATTTGGCCATTCTGACTATGCTTTTTATGTGTATCATATCCAGCGCTTACACTTGGGGCTATTGAAATCAGTTCCTGTACATCTACTTCATACAATTCAGCCAGTTTGAGCGCATCTTCCATTTTAAGATTGGATCTTCCCTGCTCATACCTGGAGTAAGCTGTATAATCTTTTTTCCCTAAGTATTCAGCGATATATTCTTGGGTATAACCCCTTAACACCCGGTGTTTTCTTAGATTTTCTGCGATGTGACTTTTCAATGCGGTTTCCATACTCCTCCTTTTTTCAGGAGACAAAACAAAAAGCGTACACATTTGGGCTAAAAAGTAAAAAAATGTTAAAAAAAATCAGAGAATGTCCATAATTACCTGAATTTGGCACTTTTATCCTTCTTGCTCCAATTCAATTGGATCCCAAAAATATTCTTCAAAATTTAAGATTTTATCCTTTTCAACCCGAATACCTTCAAGTTCCAGGAGTTCTTGCATCCTACTTGGGCTGGAAAAATGATGTTTACCTGTGAGAACACCTTCTCTATTGACAACTCTATGTGCGGGAATTCCAGGCATGGTATGGGAAGCATTCATAGCGTAACCGACCATGCGGGCACCGCTTTTTATTCCAAGATAATTGGCGATAGCCCCATAGGAGGTAACCCTACCTTTGGGAATCAGCATGACTACTTGATAGACGAGGTCGAAATAGTTTTCTTTATTTTTTCTCATTGATTTTGATCATATCTCCCAATGCAAATTGATCTGCAAACAAAATGATCAACCCATTGATGGTATTTGCGATGTACTCTTTTGATACTATGGCAATTGCCGCAGCTACGATAGTAATTCTGGTTAAAAATTCCAATGGCCTAAGGCCAAAAGCCATAATCAGTGCGGAGATGAATACAATTGAAATTAGTATATTGGAAATCCTAATGACTCCTAATAGGAGATAAAGATGAATGTTTTCATAGCGGTGTTTTCTTAAGTAAATCCTTGCTGTGACCATTCTGATCTAGGAATTGGTTACTAACATGCCTAATAATTAAACGATTTTGCAAAAGTTAAATCTTAACAAATGTACATATGGAAAGGAATATAATAATCACAGGTGCTGCAGGAAATTTAGGAAATGCAGTAGTGAGTAAATTTAAAAGAGAAGGATACCGAATTGTAGCCATTATTGAACCAGAGTCAGGAGATGAAGTAGAAGAAGCAGATGATGTGTATGAAGTGGATGTAATGGATGCCCAGGCAGTAAAGGACTTTGCCAAAGAATACCAGTTGCAGTATGGAGAAGTGGACGCTATCGGACTATTGGTGGGCGGTTATGCAATGGGCAATATAGAGAATACGGCCATTGAGGATATGGAAAAGATGATCCGTTTGAATTTTTTTTCAGTTTTCAATATGGTTAAAAACTTCCTTCCGGTAATGAAAAAGGCGGATTTTGGTAATTTTCTCTTCGTTGGTGCCAGGCCTGCACTGCAGCCAGAAGACGGAAAGGGAGTTGTGGCATACGCTTTGAGTAAAAATATGGTAATGGAACTGGCTAATTATGTTGCGGAAGAGGCGAGAGGTACTCGGATAAGGGCACATTTATTTGTACCCAGCATAATTGATACACCTCCGAATCGGGAAGCCATGCCAGATGCAGACTTTAGCCAATGGGTCAGCCCTTCAGAAATCGCAGAAGCAATGCACTACGCTGTCAATAATCCGGCGCTGAGAAATATGACCTTCAAGCTATATGGAGGAATTTAAACCAAAGAATATAAGGAATGAAAACAAAAATCATTTATTTCATTTTACTGCTTTATTTTCCAGCCTACCAACTCTTTGCTCAGACGCAAAGCGAAACCCGGACTTTAAGGGACTTTGATGCCGTGAAAGTTTCCAATTCCATAAAGGTGGAGCTTGTACAAGGAGAAGAAAACAAGGCCGAGCTGAAAGTTTCGGGTATCGAATTGGGGAAAGTGGAAACTTCAATAGTGGATGGCACCCTTGAAATCCGTTTGGCAAGAGGAAATTACAGAAACCATGATGTGGAGGTAAAGGTGACCTATATTGATATCCAGGGTATAGAGGCCAATACCAGTGCGCGAGTGATTGCCAAAGACCTCATTATTGCTGAAGAAGGTTATCTATTTGCTGCTACCAGTGCTTATCTGGAAGCAGAGATAGAGGCAGAAATATTTAATATAGAGGCAGCGACCAATGCCAGAATTTTTGTGAAGGGGAAGGTGGGAAGTTTGGGTCTTAGGGCATTTACCAATGCTGAAATTGACGGAAGGGCTTTGACTGCTGGAGAGGTCGAAGTAATGGCCAACACCGCAGCAAATGTGTATTTCAGAACAACAGGATCAATAGAGGGCTCTGCAGCTACTGCTGGGAAAATTTATTATGCCGGCAGTCCAAAAGATATTAACGTAAAAACCGGAACAGGAGGAAGCATATCTAAATTCTAATGAAAAAAATATATTTATTAGTGCTGATATTTTCTTTTTTCATTACTGCTTTAAAGGCGCAGGAGGAGAAAGAAGTTGAAAAAGTAATTGCTACTTTATTCGAGGGAATGAAAGCCAAGGATGGGGAAAAAGTCCAGAAATTATTTCATCCAGATGCCAGCATGCAGACTGTCATAGCAGAAGAAAATGGTGCTACGCTTGGGTCCAATTCGGTTTCAGATTTTATTACAAGAATTTCTACCGTCGCGGAAGGTACTGTTTTGGATGAAAGAATTCTGGAGTATCACATTAAAATTGATGGCCATATGGCTTCTGCCTGGACACCTTATGAATTTTATGTAAGTGACAGCTTTAGTCACTGCGGAGTCAATTCATTTCAAATGATCAAAACTTCAGATGGTTGGAAAATCACTTATGTGATTGATACCAGAAGAAAAGAAGGTTGCTAAAAAAAACAGGCCGCATTTTGAACATGCGGCCTGTTTTTCGGCGTGCTGATTGAGCCTTTTATCTTACTTTGAAAAAGGTTCGTTTTAAACCATTAAGTGAATTTTGGAAATTTTTATTGAGGTATAAAGCTCAGTAATTCCTTTGCCCCATCCAATAATGTCAATTTATTTTTTGCGACCTTGAGATTACTGACTTGGGAAAGGGCTCCCAAGAAGTCATTTTCCCCACTTCCCTCACAGGCTTTTTTGGTCATTGCTCCTGGGTCAAGCTTGATATTGGTTCCATCCAAGCTGAAATTACCGTTAAAATTGTTACAGCCAGTAAATCCCGTCAAACCACCCCCTTCCAAAAAATTCAGTGAAGGTAAGCCGTTCAAAAACTTAGCAGGATCCAAGGCCTGTCCCATAAGGCTTGACAGTACCCAGTTGTTACCTGTTAATAAGCTTAAAGGATTAAGATTTCCTACCGAACTGCAGGAAGCAAGACTCATCACAAAAGCTAAGGAGAGCAAAATGGAAAATTTTTTCATGTTCGTGCTTTTTAAATAAAATAAATATATCAATAAAGTGATAAATCTAATAAAATGATCAATCTTTTGAAAATTTGAAATATTGAAATGAATATTTTTTAAATAAA
>NZ_SLAP01000061.1 GCF_007126775.1 Cecembia sp.
ATGATCGCATAGGGCGAGAAGTTTATCCCGATAAACGAAGCAAAGCGAGTTAGTATCGGGAAGCCCCAGCGGGATCACAAATTCAAGTGAGAGATAGCATTTCCAATTGAATTAGTTTTGAAACGGGTACAACAAATTGATGCCAGAAAAGCCCATTGATAAAATGGGCTTTTGTTTTTTAAAAAAATGAACAATTTTTTAGGTTATTTGAATTCAAAAATCTTAATTGTCATTAAAAACAGGATTAAGACCCTCCTAGGACTATTCTTAATTTTTCTGAAATTCATTTACCCAAAATCTATGGCAATTGACAAATCGAAAAACCGGAAACTAAAAATCGCTTTGATTTTAACTTTTCTTATTCTATTGATTTTTGGAAAGAATTTATTAAAAAGAAAAAATTTCAATGAATTAGGTGATAGTTTTATTTCTTTCTATGAGGATAGGTTAGTAGTAGAAAGTTATATTTTTTCAATTTCTGAAAAGCTTTTCCGCATTAAATTATTGATTAATCATTGTGATTTTGAAAATGATTATTCCCATGTGATTGAAGATATTATTGCTTATGAAGAGGGAATTTTGAAATTGGTGGGTGATTTTGAAAGCACAAAATTAACCACCAAAGAGGAAGGGTTTTTAAATGATTTTAAGGGCATAATTGAAAATAACTTACGAATAGCGGATTATGCTCAACTTTATTCAGATGAAAAGGGAGTTAACATTGAAAATGTCAAAGAATACAACACCTATATTGAGCGTGCTATCTCCGATCTTGAAAAGTTATCACAGATCCAATTGGAAGAAGGTAAGATTTTGGCGATGAACTCTGACCAAGTTGTAAATAGATCAAAAATTTGGGCTCAATTTGAAATAGCAGCCTTGGTCATTTTATTGGTGATTATATATCTACTGATATATACTTCAAAGAAAATAAATGAAGAAATAGTATAAAGGGGTACCCCGTTATAATTTGTTTTATAACGGGGTACTTAACTAAAAAATCAGATTTTTCATGTATGCTGCATTTTGTTTAGCAGCCTCTAGTGGAGTTATACCTTCGAATCGTTCCTGCTCTACGATGAAATATTCCATTCCATTGTCCTTACCGGCTCTTAGAATTGCAGGGAAGTCCATGATGCCTTTTCCTATCTGAATAGAACCATTTGCCTCATCAAAAGGAAGGTCCGGGGACTTATCCTTAACATGCCCCAGGACAAAACGGTTTGGGTAACGTTTAATATATGCTATAGGATCCTCCCCAGCAGTATACACCCAATAAGTGTCCATTTCAAAGTCTACTAATTCAGGATCCGTATTTTCCATTAAATAATCTTGAGGCATTTGACCTTCTAATTTTTCAAATGTATATCCATGATTATGATAGGCAAACTTTACCCCATGTTTGTTGCAGACTTCTCCTTGTTTGTTGAACTCTTCGGCAAGGCGTTTAAAGTCATCCATTGATTTTTGTGGACCTACCCATGGGCAGATAAGATATTTCATGCCAATGTTTCCCGCTTTTTCGGCCTGTTCCTCCAAATTTTGGAAAGTATTGGCATGGGAGGCAATAAAATTAAGGCCTTGGTCGTCCATAAGTGCTTTAAATTCCCTATTTGACATTCCCCAAAAAATCCCCTTTCCTCCATCAAACCCTTCAATTTGTGTATATCCGTAAGATGCCATGGCTTTGATGGTTGCTACAGGATCTTCAGCCATATCTTCTTTTACAGAATATAATTGTATCCCGAAATCATCTAGAATTCCTTTTGATGCGCCTAATAGTGCTTCACTTGTAAGGTTTTCCGCTTTTTTTGGTTTACAGAATTGAAATGGGAAAATGGCGCTAGCTCCCAATAGCGCTGTGGTTTGGATAAATTTTCTTCTGTTATTTTTCATGCTGGATTTTAAATTAAAAGAGACTGTAATTTTTTACAGCCTCTCGAGTATCTAACAAATATTAAATGGCATATGCCCTATCTCCAGGTGTATAATCAATGCAACCATCATATCTTCCCGGAGCTTCAAAATACCTTAATTGTTGTGTTGCGCCAACTTCAGATGTGAAATAACCCAAGACAGTAAGATCTTGAAGCATACCTAAGAAGGCTACAACTTTTTTGGGGTCACTTTCTACAGAAAGTTTACCACCACTTTTTAATTCATTTAAGTAAGTTGTTCTTTCTTCCACAGAAGCTTCCATGAAATCTTTGCCTTTGGCAGCTTTATAGTCTTCTCGGACAAGGTTTATCCCTGCTACGAAATCATTTTGCTGTTCAGCATTGTAGGTATCTTTGACCATCATCACCATAAATTCTCCAATTCCTACTGCCTTCGCTCCAGGGGTATCAGTAGTTGGAATAATTGCCTCCCCAATTTCGTCAAGGAATGCAATATCCTTTGGTGAAAAATCTAGGCCTATAATCTGGTCTTCCGGTTTACAGCCTGTCAAGATGACATTAGCTCCAACCATTGCGCCGCCCATCATCAAGGCTACGCTTTTTATTGCATCTCTTCTATTCATTGCCATGATATGATTCTTATTAAATTTATAGATTGCCTTTTTTAAGTTCACTTACTGCAAAATCTGCTGCTCTTGCTGTGAGAGCCATGTAGGTAAGAGATGGATTTTGGGCTGCACCTGAGGTCATACAGGCCCCATCTGTCACAAACACATTCTTGGCATCCCATACTTGATTATTACCATTCAAAACAGAGGTCTTGGGATCTCTTCCCATTCTTGCAGTCCCCATTTCATGGATTCCCTGACCAAAGGTATATCCTGCATCAAAAGTATTGACATTTTTCAAACCTGCTGCTTCAAGCATTTCGGCAGCATCGTTCATCATGTCAATACGCATTTTTTTCTCATTTTCTTTGATTTCTGCATCCATTTCCAACACAGATAATCCCCACTTGTCTTTTACATCATTGCTGAGCTTTATTGTGTTCTCATGATAGGGTAGGATTTCTCCAAATGCAGTAATGCCCATAGACCAAGGTCCTGGTTCGCTTAAGGCATCTTTCAAAGGTGCACCAAAATTAATTTCTGCTACATTCCTGCTCCAACCGGATCTTGATGCGCTTCCCTGATAGCCGAATCCCCTCAAGTAATCCCTTTTGTCGTCACCCACATTTCTGAATCTTGGGATATAAACTCCATTAGGCCTTCTGCCAAAATAGTACTTATCCTCGTACCCTTCCGCTATCCCATTGGCTCCTAGGCGGAAATGGTGGTCCATCACATTATGTCCCAATTCACCTGAACTGCTTCCCAGACCTTCTGGCCAGATATCAGTAGCAGTTCTCATCAAGATCGCAGTTGAATTAAATGCAGAGGCGCATAGGAAAATTATTTTGGCATTGTATTCATATGTCTGATTGTTTTCAGCATCCAAAACCTCAACCCCTGTGGCCTTTTGAGTGTCCTTGTCATAAATCAATTTGGTTACGATGGACCAAGGGCGTAGTGTTAAATTACCCGTTTTCATTGCTGCTGGTAGTGTTGAGGACTGCGTGCTGAAATAACCTCCAAAAGGACAGCCCAGCCAACACTTGTTTCGAAATTGACACTGTACCCTTCCTTCTAGGGGCTGGGTCAAATTTGCTACTCTTCCCACGGTGACCAGTCTTTTCCCTCCCCATTTTTCTTTTACCCTTGTGGCGACATCTTTTTCAACACAATTTAGGGGCATAGGGGGTTGAAATTCTCCATCAGGTAAAATTTCATAACCGTCTTTATTTCCTGAGATGCCTGCAAACCTTTCTACATAACCATACCAAGGCTCTAAGTCCTTGTAGCGAATAGGCCAGTCAACTGCAATTCCTTCTTTAAGGTTTGCTTCAAAATCTATATTGTGAAGCCTGTAGCTTTGTCTTCCCCATAATAAAGAACGGCCGCCAACTTGATATCCTCTAAACCAAGTGAAAGGCTTTTTTTCAATGTAAGGGGATTCCGATTCCTGGGCCCACCAATCAAGATTTAGCTCATTCAGCACATAATCTCTTCTTAAGTTGGGATGGTTTTCTAACATTTGAGTAGTTCTCCTTCCCCTATGTGGGATTTCCCAAGGGGCCAAAGTTGCGGACTTGTAATCTTTAATGTGCTCCACATTTTGCCCTCGTTCCAACAAGAGGACTTTTAGTCCTTTTTCTGTCAATTCTTTCGCTGCCCAGCCTCCACTTATACCGGAACCCACAACGATCGCGTCATACGAGTTATCTGCCATAATCTAATTGGTATTTATTATTAATTTATATGTCACATATTTTTATCGCCTGCTCAAGGGAAGCCATTTTGTCACTGGCTTTGGGAATGAACTCCTGACAAATATATCCTTCAAAACCTGTGTCTAATATTGCCTTTATTACGGCAGGGTAATTGATTTCTTGTGTTTCGTCAATTTCATTCCTTCCAGGGTTGCCAGCGGTATGGTAATGTCCAAAATATTGGTGATTTTTCTGGATTGTTCTGATTAGGTCTCCTTCCATTATCTGCATATGGTAGATATCATAGAGTAGTTTTAGATTTTCAGAGTTTACCATTTTACATAATTCTACACCCCAATCACTTTTATCACACATGTAATCGGGATGATCTACTTTGCTGTTAAGCAATTCCATGATCACCGTTATACCATGTTTTTCAGCAATGCCCATTATCTTTTTTAATCCTTCTGCACAATTTTTCAGGCCAGTTTCATCATCCATACCATTTCTGTTCCCGCTAAAAGCAATGATGTTTTTGTACCCTGCATTTGCCATAAGTGGTATGACCTCAGCGTAGCCCTGAAGCAATTTCTCGTGGTATTTTGAATCATTAAACCCTTGCGCTATACCAAGATCAGCACCATTGCACATGGAACAGACTACATCGTGTTTTTGCAGTATATGCCAGTTATTAGGGCCTACAAGATCAATTGCATTGAAACCTATTTTTTTTATGCCTATACAAAGGTCTTCCAAACTCATGGGGTTAAATGGCCAATGGCAAACCGAATGGTTAACATTCCCTTTTAAAGGATCATACATTCCGTTTGCATTCAATTTTGTTAAAGGAAACCCCGCTAAAACTGAGCTTCCAAGAATCATTTTTTTTATAGAATTCCTTCGATTATTAAGGGTCATATGATATTAGGTTATTTAGGTTTTTTACTTACTGAATCGTTTTTAAAGAAAACAAGAAAGAAAATGATTACTAATATAGCAATACCTGCCGGAATCATCCAGATTGAATCCCAATTATGTGTTCCATCAGCTTGCAAATACAAATCAGTTACATGCCCTGCTATTCCAAAACCGATAAGCATACCCACTCCATAGGTTGCCAAAGTGATAAGCCCTTGTGCAGATGATTGGAATTTTTCTCCAGCCTTTGCGTCTGTGTAAATTTGTCCTGAAACAAAAAAGAAATCATAACAGATTCCATGAAGTGCAATACCAATTATTAAAAGGAATAAGCCTGACTCCGCATCTCCTATTGCAAATAATGCATACCTCAAGGCCCAAGCGATCATTCCAATTAGAAGGGTGTTTTTAAACCCAAATCTTTTAAAGAAAGCTGGCAATAAGAGTAAAAACAGTGCTTCAGAAACTTGCCCTATGGTCATTTTTCCTGTTGGATCAGAAACACCTATTTCGGCAAGAAATGGATTTGCGTTTTGATAGTAAAAAGCTAAAGGAATACAAATTAGGATAGAGGAAATAAAAAATACTGCATAATTTTTATCTTTTAGCAGAGCTATTGCATCCAACCCTAAAATATCCCTGATATTTATTTTATTCTGTTTACTGGCTTTAGGCGGTGTTTTAGGTAAAGTGAAACTAAATAAGCCCAGTATAGCTGAGGCAATTGCAGCCATAAGAAATGTGTTTTTTAACATACCGTCCCTTACATTTTCAGCAGTATCCCAAAGAAAAACATAACTTATCACCAAACCAGATATAATCCAACCGATAGTGCCCCATACCCTTATGGAAGGAAATTGTTTGCCAGGGTCAGCCATTTGTCTGAATGAAACAGAATTCACCAAGGCCAAGGTGGGCATATAAAGCACCATATAAATAAAAATGAATGGATAAAAAGCTCCAAAGGAATCAGATTGGAATGCCAAATAGAGAAAGAATGCACCTGCTAAATGAAGGAATCCCAGTATTTTTTCAGCGTTGAAATACCTATCAGCAATAAGGCCAATTATAAAAGGCGCAATGATTGCTCCGAAGGATTGTGTGGAAAATGCACTGCCAATTTGATTACCTGTAGATTGAAAATTAGCGCCTAAAAAAGTACCCATGGTTACATACCAAGAACCCCAGATAAAGAACTCTAGAAACATCATAAAGGATAACCTTATTCTAAGTAGGGTGGTCATAGCCGATGATTTATTGGGCAAGGTCCATTACTGCCGATACGTAAACTATAAATTTTATCTTTAAATTTCGGGTTTTTTAGCTTATTTTTATTTCTAAAGTATACAAAATAATAAAGCCAATATCCTTATGAATTTGTACCACTCATAACATCTTACTACTATTGGTAATTTATTTGAATATATTCTAAGGGGAGTAAATATCATAAATTATATTTCAGAAAATTTAGGAGAAATTATAAATCAAATACAATAAACTATAAACCTAAAACCTAATTCAAAAAAATGACAGCTCAGAAAAAACTCAAAATGGGGATGGTAGGTGGAGGTCCCGGAGCCTTTATCGGAGCCATTCACAGAAGCGCAGCACTTATGGATGGCCTAATTGAAATTACTGCCGGAGCTTTCAGCAGTAACCCTGATAAGTCCAAACAGGCTGGTGAAGAGTTGATGTTGGATCCATCCCGTGTGTATGCTTCCTATATTGAAATGATAGAGAAAGAACTTGCATTGCCGGAATCTGAGCGAATAGACATTATTAGTATTGTAACTCCAAATAACGTACATTTTGAGCCAACAAAAATGGCTTTGGAAAATGGTTTCCATGTAGTTTTGGATAAACCCATGACCCTTACCTATGATGAGGCAAAAGAATTGTATAAAATCATCAAAAATAGTGATAAGCTTTTTTGTTTAACACACACCTATACAGGATACCCAATGATCAAGCAGATGAAGCAGATGGTTGCCGAAGGAAGAATTGGGAAGGTCAAAAAGGTATATGTGGAGTATCCACAAGGCTGGTTGTACAAGCTTTTAGAACATGAAAACAACAAGCAAGCGGAATGGAGAACAGATCCTGCAAGAAATGGAAAAGCAGGATGCTTCGGGGATATTGGAACGCATGCGTTTAACTTAGCAGAATATGTAGCAGGGATAAAGGTTGCAAAGATTTGTGCGGATTTGGACATCAAAGTAAAGGGAAGGCCAATAGATGATGATGGCGCTGTCTTGATGCGATTTGAAAATAATGCTTCAGGTATCTTAACAGCTTCTCAAATAGATACTGGTTGTGAAAATAATCTGAAAATTAGAGTATACGGTGATAGAGGAGGCTTGGAGTGGCAACAAGAGGATAATAATTCTTTGATCGTTAGGTGGCCGGATAAGCCAGCAGAGATTTTTAGAGCGGGGACGGGTTATCTAGGTTCAATGGCTAATGAAAACACGAGGACGCCAGCAGGACATCCAGAAGGTTATATTGAGGCCTTTGCAAATATTTACAGAAATTTTGCTAGGTGTATTTATGCTTTGCGAAAAGGAGAACAACCCAAATCTGAATGGATGGACTTCCCAGGTGCAGAAGATGGCATAAGGGGCATGGCATTCATTGAAAATGTTCTGGTCAGTTCAGCATCAGAACATAAATGGACTCCATTTAAAGTAGAATATTGATAAAATTCTTCAAAAAAAATTATTAAAACCAAAATAATGAACCTATGAAAACCATTAAAGGACCGGCAATCTTTCTTGCACAATTTGCCGACGACGTAGCACCTTTCAATAACCTTAAAAATATTTGTGAGTGGATGTCCAATGTTGGATACAAGGGTGTCCAAATTCCGTCTTGGGATTCCAGGATGATAGATATTCAAAAGGCTGCGGAGAGCAAAACATATGCAGATGAAATTAAAGGAATTGTTAACGAAGCAGGTCTTGAAATTACAGAACTTTCCACCCATTTACAGGGGCAATTGGTGGCTGTGCATCCAGCCTATAATGAATTGTTCGATGCTTTTGCGCCTGCAAATTTGGCGGGAAACCTTAAGGGAAAAACGGAATGGGCTACCCAACAACTTAAATTTGCAGCCAAAGCATCAGCCAATTTGGGTCTTCATGCACATGCAACATTTTCCGGTGCCCTGATGTGGCATACCGTATATCCCTGGCCACAAAGACCAGCAGGTTTGGTCAACACAGGTTTTGAAGAACTGGCAAGGAGGTGGCTACCTATATTGGATACTTTTGATGAGTATGGTGTTGATGTTTGTTATGAATTACACCCTGGTGAGGATCTACATGATGGGATTACTTTTGAAATGTTTTTGGAAAAAGTAAACAATCATAAACGAGCCAATGTTTTGTATGATCCTAGCCACTTTGTTTTACAGTGTTTGGATTATTTGCAGTTCATTGACTTCTACCATGAAAGAATCAGGATGTTTCATGTCAAAGATGCTGAATTTAACCCAACTGGAAAACAGGGAGTATATGGAGGATATCAAAGCTGGGTAGATCGTGCAGGCAGGTTCAGATCTTTAGGAGATGGACAGGTGGATTTTAGTGGTATTTTCAGTAAACTTTCACAATATGATTTCTCAGGATGGGCAGTACTCGAATGGGAATGTGCAATCAAACATCCTGAAGAAGGAGCAATTGAGGGTGCTCAGTTCATAGCTGATCACATCATAAGGGTAACAGAGAAGGCATTTGATGACTTTGCTGCCGCTGGGGCGGACGAGGCATTCAACAAAAGAATATTAGGTATTTAATTTTACAATTAATTTTAAAAGAATCATGAGACTAATAAAAATTTTATCTGCGGGAGTGATTGCATTATCTACAATCACATATTCCTGTGGAGGTGGTGGATCGAATTCATCTGAATCCGCCAGTACAACAAGTCAATCTACATCTGCTCCTGCCAAGGTAAGCCTTGAAGACAAATACAAGGATGACCCTGTTTTTATTGCCGGCTCCGCAAAAGCAAAAGAAGCAGGCTGCACTGCCTGCCATATGATTGAGCGGAAAATTGTAGGGCCTTCCTATGCAGATGTTGCAGAAAAGTATGAAGCAACTGATGAAAATATAGCCATGTTGACTGCAAATGTCATCAATGGGAATGTAGGGAATTGGGGAGAAGTACCCATGCCAGCACATCCTCATCTGGCAAAAGATGATGTAGAAACGATTGTTAAATATGTACTGTTGCTGAAAAAATGAGAATGAGAACTATTTTATCAAATGTTTTCTTTGTTTTAGCTCTTCTTTTTTATTCATGTGGAGGAACCCAGGAAAAGATGGTAAATGAGAAGTTAATTGACGAAGCTGAAAATGAATGGATCAGTCTTTTTGACGGAAAAACCTTCCAAGGTTGGTCAAAATATGGGGGAGGTGAAGTTGGTGCTGCTTGGAAAATCCAAGATGGGGCAATTTACCTCGATGCGTTGAATAAAGAAGGTTGGCAGACAGGTGATGGAGGTGATATTATTACAAATGAAGAATTTGAAAATTTTCATTTTCAGGTAGAGTGGAAAATTGCAGAAAATGGAAATTCAGGAATCATATTTTTGGTTCATGAATCACCTGAATATGCTTATCCCTGGATGACAGGGCCTGAAATGCAGATTCTTGATAATGATGGGCATCCTGATGCAAAAATCCATACGCATAGGGCTGGAGATCTTTATGATTTAATTGCATCCAATGAAGAAACTGTAAAACCAGTTGGAGAATGGAATTTGGCGGAAATAATTATCGATGAAGGAAACCTCGAATTGCATCTCAATGGTGTTAGGGTAGTGAGTACCTCCTTGTGGACAGAGGAGTGGAATGAAATGATAGCCAATTCAAAATTTAAGGATATGCCCGGGTTTGGGAAATATCAAAAAGGGAAAATTGCCCTTCAGGATCATGGCGATGAAGTCTGGTTCAGGAATATTAGGATCAAAAAACTGTAAATAAAAAACCGGAAATTTCCGGTTTTTTATTTGGCAATAGGATACCTATTTCTAGCCCAATCCATGATCCCCGCTTCTAAATTGAAAACTTTTTCAAATCCATTTCTTTGTAAAATTAAAGCAGCTTGTTTACTTCTTGCACCAACTGTGCAGTAAACGTATATTTCTGAATCCTTTGGTAAAGCGCTGATTTTTTCTTCGAAATCCTTTTGATAAATATCGATTACAATTGCATTTGGAATGTGGCCTTGTTGGGCTTCAGCGAATGTCCTGACATCCAAAACAATCCCATTTCCTTTTTGTATTAACTCAAGAAATCTAGAGGAATTGACGTTTTGGAATTTATCCTTTTGGATTTTATTCGCCGTATTTTTGGTTGATTCAATATCAGTCGGATTGCATGCACCTAAAAATACCAGCAAAAGTAAGGCAAAGTAGTTTTTCATGAAGTTTGAGATAGTTGTTTAAATTGATGCATTCAATTTAGAAAATTGAAAATATTTGATATGTGTTCCTTATCACTAATGTTTGGAAAGCTAGGCATTAAAGAGAAAAATAGCGTAATTTCATCTTATAAAAAAATAGAGATTTAATTTAAAATGCTCATAAATGAAAATCAATAACTTTTATTCATGTTCCATAAAGTTAGCCGTGTTTTTCACTTTGTCACTCATGATTTTTGGCTGTCAAACAAACAAAAAGGAAGCCGGGCAAATAGTTTTAGAGGAAGTTGGGAGCATAAAGAAAAAAGTAAGCATAGAAGAAATAGAAGAAGGCATAAAAGCATATATTGAAGATGAGAAGTTGAAAAATAAAGGATACTTTTTGATAAATGATGAAGGGGAAGAATTGCGGTTAAAATTGGTCAGAGTACATACGGAGTATCTTTCCAATTTGGGGCATAACAGTCATTTTGCCTGTGTTGATTTGGCTGATGAGCGGGGAGACGTTTATGACGTGGATTTTTTTTTGGAAGGTGAACCTGGACAAATGCAGGTTACGGAAACTTCTCTCCATAAGCTTAATGGAAAACCTAGATATTCATGGAAGCAGCTTGTTGACAAAACATGGAGAAGAATTCCAGTGGGACAGGCGTCTAATGCACTTTTGGGAGTAAAAGAAGACAGGGATGTATTTGAATTTTACTATGAAGCAGTTTTACCAAAAATTAATTCTAAGGCTAAAATTTGGTTTCCCATTGCAAATTCTGATGATTTTCAGGAAATCACTGTCAAATCGGTTAAAGTACCTGGGAGGCAGACTATTGAGAAGGATGAGGAATTTGGAAACACCGTAATGGTATTGGAACTTGACCCTAGTCATAGTGGAGAAAGCATTCAGATAATTTATTCAGTGATCCGAATGGAAAAAACTCCTTATCCTGAGAAGGAAGAGGATATCAGTAGGTATCTAGAGCCAAATTTATTACTTCCTGTGGGTGGAAGGTTTAAGGAAATTGCAGAGGAAGCCATCAGAGGAAAAGAAAATGATGGAGCACTTGTTCACGCAAGGGCTCTATACGATTACATTATAGACAATATGCGGTACATGAAATTTGGTACTTATGGAACTGGAAGTGCTGATTTGGCATGTGACTCAAAGACGGGTAACTGCACTGAGTTTCATTCCTATTTTATCTCATTGTCCAGGTCAATCGGAATACCATCAAGGTTTGCCATTGGCGCTTCTATTCCTTCAGAAAGAAATGAGGGAGGCATAGATGGATATCATTGTTGGGCAGAATTTTATGCTGAAGGTAAATGGTGGCCAGTTGATATTAGTGAAGGCAATAAATATACCGCATTGGCTACTTATTATTTTGGAAGACATCCTGCAAATAGAATAGAACTGAGCAAAGGTAGGGATTTATCACTTCCAACTTTACCACAATCGGGTCCTATCAATTTTTTAGCATATCCAATTATGGAAGAAGATGGGGAGATTTTTTATCCCAAAACTACTTTCTCTTTCAATAGAATAAATAAATAAAGGCTTACCAAATATCGATTAGTAAGCCTTCATCTTCCAATATCCTTTGGGTTTAATCATTTGAGGAAGGATGTTCTCCCCCGCTACTAGGATGCTCATCACCATCACTTGGGTGCTCGTTTCCATTCGATGGATGTTCTTCTTCTGTTGGATGTTCCTCTGTTTGTTCAGTTTG
>NZ_SLAP01000003.1 GCF_007126775.1 Cecembia sp.
AATAATAGTATTTGATATGCAAAAGCTTTTGGAAAAGGTAAAAATTTATGGGTGATTTTTGGAATCATTTCAAAAAAGAAATAACTTTGTGCCTCATTTGTAAAAAGGATCTTAAGATAAATAGCTATACCATGAAAAAAGACATTCATCCTAATTACAGAGAGGTCGTATTTTTCGACACCTCAAGTGATTATAAATTCATCACCAAGTCTACAATTGAAACCAGTGAGAGCATAGAGTGGGAAGATGGCAAGGAATATCCTCTATATAAAATTGAAGTTTCTTCTAACTCCCATCCTTTTTACACTGGTAAGAAGATGATTTTGGATACTGCTGGTAGGGTTGAGAAATTCAACAGAAGATACGCGAAGAAATAATTTCGTTTTATTGTTCTGTAATAAATCTCTTGGTTAGCAATAGCCAAGAGATTTTTTTATTCTAACCCCTCAAACAATTCATCCAAATCCAGCACAAAACCCTGAATACATTGAGAGGGCACTCGGTCTCCTAAAGTAAAAAGTCTGGAGGGGACATATTTTCCGTCTGTAAGGGTGTAGACCAACAGTGTTTTTTCATATGGGTGGATAATCCAGTATTCTAACACGCCGCTTTCCTCATAGACCTCATACTTATTCTGGAGCTCTTTTTTGTTGTTGGAAGGGGAAAGAATTTCCATAATCAGGTCAGGGGCACCTACACAGCCCAGCTCATCTAGCTTTTCCGGATCACAGACCACACAGATATCTGGCTGGACTACTGTATTGATGTCTTCATGCTTTCTGGATTTGACAGGTAGGCGGACGTCGAAAGGGGCGATATAGGCTTTACACTTATTGCCCTTCAAAAGACCACTTAACTGTGACCCTATTTTTAAAACCAATTCCTGATGTATTCTTCTTGGAGCCGCGGCAGCCTGCCGGAACACTTTTCCTTTGATCAGCTCTACCATATGGTCGATCTCCCAGGTCAGGTAATCGGCATAGGTGTAGCTGCCATATTCGGTGTAGGGCTCTTTGACAAAGTTGTTTTCTTCCTCCTTATGCATATCCCTAATTTAGTAAAAAAAGCCAAGCATTCATCATTTAGTTGTCAAGAGTTGGTGGGATTAATTCATCTACAGTTAAGAGTTAAAACCTTATGGGCTGGTTTTCCATCAGAATTTTTATTTTTGTGACATGGACAATCTAATTTTATTTGACGACCCTGCCATTAGGGGCGCTTTGCTGCCTTTTACTTTTACCAGGCCGGTGGCAGCCATCAGAGTAGGAATTCTTAAGATTTCTGAAAAATGGGAAAAATATTCCGGGATCACTCCTGGTTTTTTTACCCAAGATTATTTGTCAGCCAAGTTCTCCAAAAATGAAGCACCTGCTTTGATGGTCAATGGGGCGGTTTGTCCTTCAGCAGCCCTTTGGAAAAGCTTACAATCTTTGAAGAAAGGTCAGGCACTATTTCATCAGCAAGTGCTTGTGGCTGTACACGAGGACGATCCTTCCAACTTTCAAGTGGACAGGGCAAAGGCCTTGGAAACGGTTGTATTTGATGGGGAACTTACCCTTATTCAGAAAAACTGGCATATTTTCCAGTTTAATGGTCAGGAAATCAGGAATGATTTCAAATTGTTGACCTCTGGAAGAAAATCCGCCGCCATAGTAGATCCACATACGATTACTTATCATCCATCTGATATTTTTATTGAGGAAGGAGCCAAAATCAAAGCAGCGGTATTAAATGCCGAGGAAGGCCCTATTTACATTGGGAAAAATACCGAAGTACAAGAAGGTTCTTTGATCCGAGGTCCTTTTGCACTTTGTGAGGGTTCTACGGTAAATATGGGGGCTAAAATGCGGGGGGATACAAGCGTAGGACCATTCTCAAAAGTGGGTGGTGAAGTCTCCAATTCGGTGATTTTCGGTTACAGCAATAAAGGCCATGAAGGATTTTTGGGAAATGCCATATTGGGAGAGTGGTGTAACATTGGCGCTGACTCTAATAATTCTAATTTGAAGAATAATTATGCCCCGGTTAAAATCTGGGATTATACCAAAGGCGGCTTTACGAATACCGGTTTACAGTTCTGTGGCCTGATGATGGGTGACCATTCCAAATGCGGCATCAATACCATGTTCAATACAGGTACGGTAGTAGGTGTAGGGGCCAATATTTTTGGTGATGGTTTCCCAAGAAATTTTATCCCATCTTTTGCCTGGGGTGGAGCAGCAGGCTTTTCAACCTTCCAAATGAAGAAATTTGAGGAAACGGCCATAGCCGTGATGAAGCGAAGGGGATTGGACTATAATGTTAAAGAAAAAGAAATTCTCGATAGGGTTTTTGATTTGACACGACATTACCGTATTTGGGACAAAGAAGGCCAGTAAAATATGTTATTTTCCACCATACCAGGACTTGATGAAGTCAAACAGAAAATTATTCAGGCAGTAAGGAACAATCACCTTGCGCATGCGCTCTTGTTCCATGGCCCTGAGGGTTCTGCTAATTTAAAAATGGCATTGGCGCTGGCTACCTACCTGCACTGCGAGCAACCGCATGAAAATGATTCCTGCGGAACCTGTCCCTCCTGCCAAAGAATGGCCAAATTGATCCATCCTGATATGAACTATGCATATCCTATGCCTGGTAAATCAAAGGATGATGAGGATCCCGATAAGGAAAAGAAAGTTGATTATACAGCTTCCTTTAGGGATTTCACCCTCACTGAGCCTTATGGTAATATTTCAGACTGGATTCATAAAAACAGCTTTGAGAAAAAGCAGCTCAATATATCCCGGTCTGCCGGCAGGCAGATCATCAAAACCCTTTCATTGAAGTCATTTGAAGGAGGATATAAGATCATGTTGATCTGGGCACCAGAGTTTTTGCACATTACCACTGCGAACTCGCTTTTGAAGATTTTGGAGGAACCACCCGAAAAGACAGTATTCCTGCTGGTGACTTCTCAACCGGAGCAATTGCTGACCACCATTCTTTCGCGAACGCAAAAAATTATGATCAGGGCTTTTTCAGACCAAGAAATCATGGATCACTTGTTCAATGAGGGATTTTGTTCAAGGGAGGCAGCAAGCCAAATAGCGCCTTTGGCTGATGGGAATATGCGGGAAGCTTACAAAATGATTGACCAGGTTGGTGATGAAAATACCGTAATGATCAGAGATTGGCTTAGGGCATGCTATTCTATTCAGATCAATGAAATTCTTTCCTTTGTAGAGCTGTTCCAAGGTAAAGACAAGGAAGCCCAGAAGTCCTTTCTCCTGAGTGGAATGAATGTATTGAGAGAAGTAATGTTGGACA
>NZ_SLAP01000165.1 GCF_007126775.1 Cecembia sp.
AATTTTCCGAAACTAAAGTTTTGCTATATTTGGAAACTAATAAACGCAAAATGAGTTTACTTATGCATGTAACTACTTTAGAAGAAGCCTTTAACCTGACAAAAAAATTCACCAGTAAACCTGGGAATGAAGAGCTTTTGAAGCTATACAGTCTTTACAAACAAGCAACAGAAGGAGACAACCAAGATGAGCCTCCAGGAGGTTTTGATTTTGTGGCTGCAGCCAAGTACAATGCATGGTCTAAATTAAAAGGCATGGACAAGCAGGAAGCAGTAGAAAAATATATCTCTCTTGTAAATAACCTTTCGAAAGCTCACATTTGATTGGCAGTTGAAGCAAAGCAAATTTGGAAAAACACAAAAATGCGCTTTGCTTCAAAATTTTCCTCCATAAAAAGTATATATTTTTCCAGAATATTTTATCAAGCAATAGCATGTCCTTGCTTTTATAATTATTTACTCATACCTTTGTACCCGAATTAATTATTAATATTTTTCTAACCGTGGGTTTCCTTTCTGTCGCTTGACTTGGGTTACTTGTAGGAGTCATGGATTAGAAGAAGTAAGGAAACATTTCATGGAAAAAGAATTATTATTCTCAGACCTTGGGATTTCGGCTGAAATTCTCAAGGCAGTGGAAGATATGGGCTATACCCATCCTTCTACTATTCAAGCACAATCTATCCCCTACTTATTAGAAGGTAAAGATGTTATTGGACAAGCACAAACCGGTACAGGTAAGACTGCATCTTTTGCTATTCCAATTATTGACATGGTTGATGCTTCATTTAACAAACCTCAAGCCTTGATACTCTGCCCTACAAGGGAACTTGCTGTTCAGGTTGAAGGTGAAATTGTCAAACTATCTAAATACAAAAGAGGGGTATCTTCTACTTGCATTTATGGTGGTGAAGCAATAGACAGGCAGATCAGAAGCCTTAAAAAAGGTGTTCAGATTGTAGTAGGTACTCCTGGAAGGATCATGGATCACATGGACAGGGGCACATTGAATCTAGACCACGTACGCATTATTGTTCTTGACGAGGCAGATGAAATGTTGGATATGGGGTTCAGGGAAGATATAGAGAATATTCTCAGTGATTGTCCTGAGGAGCGTCAGACTGTGTTTTTCTCTGCTACAATGCCTAAGCCTATCATGGACTTGACCAGAAAATTTCAGGATAACCCCGAAATTGTAAGAGTGCTTAGAAAGGAGTTGACAGTAGAGAATATCTCTCAGGTATACTATGAGGTTAAGCCTGCTTTAAAACTTGAATTGATGTCCAGGTTAATCAACCTCCACCAATTTCAATTGAGCGTGGTATTCTGCAACACCAAAAGGGTTACGGATGAGGTTACAGAAGAGCTTGCTGCCAGAGGAATTACTGCTGAAGCCCTTCATGGCGACCTTTCCCAGGCACAACGTACCAAAGTCATGAACAAGTTCAGAAAAGGACATGTTTCGGTTTTAGTAGCCACCGATGTTGCTGCAAGAGGCATAGATGTGGATAATGTTGAGGCTGTTTTCAATTTTGACCTTCCTTTAGATGAGGAAAATTATGTACACAGAATCGGAAGAACAGGCCGTGCTGGAAAGTCTGGTGCTGCAATCAGTTTTGTGACAGGTAGAAAAGACATGTTCAAAATCAAGGATTTGGAAAAATTCATTAAGACTTCCATCTCCAAAATGGATCCACCTTCAGTTGCCGACTTGATCGAACTGAAGAAAGAACAATTGATCAAAGATGTCAATAGACATTTGAGCAAAGATGAAGACAATAGCTTTTACGAAGATGCTATTGGTCAAATGTTGACTGAAGGTCTTAGCATGGAGCAAATTGTTTTAGCACTTACCAAAATTCAATTGGCGGATGCTGTGAAAGAAATGCAAGAGCAGAACTTCAATTTAGATCTTGGAAGAGACAGAGACAGGGGAGTCAGAAGTGATAGAGGGGAAAGAAGAGGTAGAGAGCGTGGAAGAGAAAGAGATAGAAGCGGAAGAGGCGAAAGAAGCGAAAGAAGCGAAAGAAGAGGGGGAAGAGAAAAAGGAGTTAGAGAGCCTGGAATGGCTCGATTATTCTTGAATCTTGGTAAAAAAGATAGAATCCGACCAAATGATATTGTTGGTGCCATTGCAGGGGAAACCGGTGTACCAGGAAAAAATATAGGCGGAATTGATATTTTTGATAACTTTTCGTTTGTGGATGTCCCTTCAAAAGATGCTGATCATGTAATCAAAGTGATGAAGAACAATACCATTAAGGGCAAGTCTGTCAATATGGAAATTTCAAAAGGATAATTTGAATAATTGGTTTATATAGTTTATAAAGGTTAGTGTTGTTAAAGCGTAGTCCCTGAGGGATTACGCTTTTTTTTAAATCCAATATCTGTGTCTTTTCTATATATATTGCATATTTTTGAATCTGACAAATAGCATGAAAAAACAGGATGCAGCTTTTCTATCATGAAAATACCCAAGAAGACGTTTTTTACCTAGGTCCTGATGAATCCAGGCACCTTACCAAAGTGCTCAGGAAAACGCTTGGAGATCAGGTCCGGTTTACCGATGGCAGGGGATGCCTTTTTACCGGCACCATCATTCAGGCCAGTCCAGCAAAAACTAAAATTCAGATAAATAAAAGGCATTTCATTCCTCAAGAAGATTTTTATATCCATTTGGCAATCAGCCCAACCAAAAATTCGGACCGAATGGAGTGGATGGTGGAAAAAATTACAGAAATCGGAGTCCATGAAATTACGTTCATGGTTTCAGAACATTCTGAAAGGCCACATCTGAAAATGGACCGTATAGAAAAGAAAGTAATAGCTGCCTGCAAACAAAGTTTAAAAACCCACTTTCCAAAATTGAATCCCATCAGGCCCATGCAGGAATTGGTACAGGATAAAACTTTCGACGATTACCAGAGGTTTATAGCCTATGTAGATGAAGACAACAGCAGGCACTTATTTGAAAAGGCCTCAAAAGACCGAGCATACATTATATTGATAGGTCCTGAAGGTGATTTCTCTGAACAAGAACTTCAAATGGCATTTGACCAACACTTTCTTCCCTGTTCTTTAGCAAAAAGCAGACTCAGAAGTGAAACAGCAGGTATTGCAGCAGTGCATACTTTACAATTGATCAACAATCTGAAAAATTTATGAAAAAATTAATGTTTACTATCGGTATAGCCCTTGCAATAGGTTCATGTCAATCTACAACCGAAGAAAAGTCTACAGCCGTGGGTTTAGATGGCTGGCTTGAGGGCACTAGCGAGGAAAAATTTGAAGAAGTGGCACACCAATTGGGAGGCTACAGTAGGACTATGGTAGAGGTAGGGTACCGCTATTCAGAACTTTACTGGGCTGCTATGGATGAAAACTGGGGTTATGCTGATCACCAAATAGAACACATCATTGAGGCAATGGAAGATGGACTCAAAAGAAGGCCTGTAAGGGCAGCCTCGGCTGAAGATTTTATGAATGAAACACTTCCTTATATGGAATCCTTGTTGGAAAAAGAAGATAAAGAGGAATTCTTGAAAGGCTTTCAAATATTTACCTCTGCCTGTAACGCATGTCACGCAAAAGAGGGGGAATCTGCTATCATGATACAGCTTCCACTCAACAGGACATCCCCTGTCAGGTTTTAATACGGCCATTAACCTAGCAATTCGTAAAAATTATTGTTTAGCTGCCTTTTGATCAAACATCCACTTCCTTCCTTTAAGGATATATCGAAACAAATTTCCGGAGCATCACAAAATGGATTCTGAAGAAAAAACAGAGACGGTAGAAATAAACAGTTCAAAAAATAATCAAGAACTTACTATTCTCCTTAGAACAGATGAAGATGATCACAGACCTGTCTATCTTTCCGGTAATTTTAATAACTGGGAGACACAGGACCGGCGATTTATGCTTCATCGCATTAAGGAAGGAGAATACCAATATACCTTCCCTGCTAATTTTGATTTTCCGGACACCTTGGCTTATAAATTCACAAAAGGAGACTGGTCTGAAGTGGAGATAGACCGATATGGAAACAAAACCTCGAATAGACTTTGTATTAAAAGGTCAGGTATCCAAGAAGAACATGTCCCCAAATGGAGAAAGAACTGGTTACCCTACAGGCCCAGTCAACTTCCGCAAGTACATCTGATATCCGAAGAATTTGAAATCCCTCAACTGAACAAAAAAAGAAAAATTTGGGCTTTACTCCCCTATGATTACGAGACTTCAGAGGAACATTACCCAGTTTTATATTTACAGGACGCTCAGAATCTCTTCAATGAAAATGCTCCCTTCGGTAATTGGCAAATTGATAAAAAATTGGCCGTAATGTCAGACTATGGTATTGGAAAAATCATCATTATTGCCATTGAACACGCAGAAAAAGAAAGACTTTTGGAATACAATGTTGGGAAAACCTTACTCGGAGAAGGGCAAGGAAAAAAATACATCCGATTTGTAACCGACACACTCAAACCTTTTATTGATAAAAATTTCAGAACCAAACCTGAACGGGAATTTACTGGGATCGGAGGAAGCTCTATGGGGGGCTTGGTCAGTATTTTTAGCGGGCTGATGTATCCCGAAGTATATGGAAAGCTCATGATTTTTTCTCCTTCTCTCTGGGTTATTCCGAAAATAAAATTTTCATTTTTAGATATTTTTGCTCCTATGGAAACCAAAATTTATCTGTATGCAGGTGGTGATGAAAGTGAAACCATGATCAAACATGTCAAAAAATTCAAAAAAAGATTATTGAAAAAAGAACCGGTAAAAGAAAAAATAAAGGTAAATCTGAGCATTAATATGGAAGGAAAACACAGTGAGACTTACTGGAGTGATGAATTCCCAAAAGCAATTGAATGGCTGTTCTTTAGTGATAGGGAAGGAACTATATAGGAGTAAAGATATAACATAAAAAAACCCACTGGGATATCAGTGGGTTTTTATTTTTTTGCCAAAAGAGGATCAGTACCTGTAATATTCTGGTTTAAATGGCCCTTCAACCGTTACACCAATATATTCAGCCTGATCTTTTGTAAGACTATCTAGCTCCACGCCCAACTTAGACAAATGGAATGCTGCTACTTTTTCATCTAAATGCTTGGGCAATACATATACTCCCGCCTCATATTTATCAATATTGGTCCAAAGTTCAATTTGAGCCAATGTCTGATTTGAAAAAGAGTTGGACATTACAAAAGATGGGTGTCCAGTAGCACAGCCCAAATTCACAAGTCTACCCTCTGCAAGAACAATGATTTGCTTGTCCTCTATAGTATATAAATCCACTTGGGGCTTTATGACATCTTTTGTTTGGCCATAATTTTTATTGAGCCAAGCCATATCTATCTCATTGTCAAAGTGGCCTATATTACAAACAATAGCTTTATCCTTCATTGCCCTAAAGTGTGCTTCAGAAATGATGTCTTTGTTCCCTGTAGCGGTGACTACAATATCAGCTTCTTTTACAGCATCTACCATTCTCTTAACCGCAAACCCGTCCATTGCTGCCTGAAGGGCGCAAATTGGATCTATTTCGGTTACAATTACCCTTGCACCAGCACCTCTTAACGAAGCTGCAGATCCCTTACCTACATCTCCATATCCTGCAACAACCGCTACTTTCCCTGCCATCATTACATCAGTTGCTCTTCTAATGGCATCTACCAAAGACTCCTTGCAGCCATATTTATTATCAAATTTTGACTTGGTAACTGAATCATTGACGTTGATTGCAGGCATGGGTAGGGTACCTTTTTTCATGCGCTCATACAACCTGTGTACACCCGTGGTAGTTTCTTCTGAAAGGCCTTTGATACCTGCCACAAGCTCTGGATAATTATCCAAAACCATATTGGTAAGGTCTCCCCCATCATCCAAAATCATATTTAAAGGTTTTCTTTCTTTACCAAAGAAAAGTGTCTGCTCAATACACCAATCAAATTCTTCTGCAGTCATTCCTTTCCATGCATAAACAGAAATTCCCGCTGCTGCAATGGCTGCTGCTGCATGGTCTTGGGTAGAGAAGATATTGCACGAAGACCAGGTAACTTCAGCACCTAAAGCTGTCAATGTTTCTATCAAAACGGCAGTCTGAATGGTCATGTGAAGACAACCAGCTATCCTTGCCCCTTTCAAGGGCTGTGACGGCCCATATTCTTCTCTAATGGCCATCAAACCAGGCATTTCGGCCTCCGCTAATTTTATTTCTTTTCTTCCCCACTCTGCCAGGGAGATGTCTTTCACCTTGTATTGGATGAATTTGTCAGATTTAATTTCAGACATATTATTAAGTAATTAATGAATTGATTTTCAATTTAGAAGATGCAAATTTAGGCTTTTTGGAGCACAATATAAAATGACAGACTCACAGGTATCTAACCTCTTTAAAGGCATAATGGTTGAGTGATCCGTCTGTTTTTTCAATAATCAGTCTTCCATCCGACCCAATACCAACTATTTTACCTTTAAATGGCCTTTCATCAAAATAATCTGCCTCTTTTCCAAACCTGTACAATTGGCTTAAATAAAGCGCTCTCAAAACATTCTTTTGCCCTTTTTTTAATAAAAGATAGTTTTTTTCAATTTTTTGGACCAAAATTTCGAATATTTCAGCTTTATCCCATTCCTTTCCTGTAAGATCCATAAAGGAAGTTGAAAAGGGTAAATCACTCATTTTTTGGTTGATATTCAACCCAATCCCAATAATTGAATATTCAATTCCTTTCTGATTGATGATATTTTCAATTAAAATCCCTCCCAATTTCCCATAAACCTCATGAAGAACATCATTTGGCCATTTTACTCTGACGCCTGAAAAATAGTCCGATAGGGTTTCAACAACAGCGAGAGCAATTGCTATACTCAATTCAAATTGCTCAGAAGGTTTCAAAAAATAAGGCTTTAGTACAAGTGAAAAGGTTAAATTTTTATAAGGCACTGACCACCATATATTTCCCCGCTGCCCTTTCCCTCTTGTTTGGACCTCCGTGATCACGATACTGCCTTCTGTCAATTCTCCATTTTTAATTTTTTCCATTGCCATATCATTAGTAGAGTGACACTCTGTCAGGAAATGGATATCTTTTCCAAGAAAAACCGTATTGGCAAGGATTTTATACATTCTTTTATTAGTTAATTTGTAAGGCAATCAAGATATTTAGTTTCCATTTGCCGGAAGAGTTATAACCTAAAAACAAAATTAGCACAATTAAGTATGACAGCAGAAGAGCTGAGTAAAGTTATCATTAAAGGAATGGAAGAAAAAAAAGCTTCCGATATTGTTGTAATGGATCTAAGAGGTGTAAAAAACGCCTTCACAGATTTTTTCGTCATATGTTCCGGTAATTCAGACACACAAATAGAAGCCATATCCGACGCTGTTGAAGAAGAGGTGATCAAATCCAGCAAAGAAAAGCCTTTTCGAAGTGAGGGTAAAAATAATAAACAATGGATTCTTATGGATTATGTAAATGTAGTCGCACATATCTTTTTAAAGGAAAGGCGAACATTTTATGGTCTTGAGGAATTATGGGGAGATGCTAAAATTACTAAAATTGAATCCTGAAAGTTTTGAACTTTCAAGCATCAAAAACGTTTTAAATGAGTTCAAGTCACTATAGTATATAAGAATGAGCGAGAAGAATAAAAATAAAAACTTCATTCCCAAAACACCTCAAAAGCCCAATTTTCAGCTTTGGCTGATCATCACAGCGGTAATTGTGTTGATAGGGATTACTTGGTTTAACCAAAGAAGTACCGTCATCGATGTTACCCTGAAGCGTTTTGAGGACATGTATCTGGCCAACGATGTCGCCAAAGTAGTGGTGATTTACAACCAAAACTTGGTAGAGGTCAGTCTGAGACCAGAAAGTCTGCAAAATACCAAATACAAGGAAGAACTAGAGGCCAACAGTCCCTTTTTCACTCCAGCTGGCCCACATTATCAGGTAAGAATTGCTTCAGTAGACAAATTCATTGAAGATTTTCAAAATCTTGAGTCAGCTAAACCTGATGATCAAAGAATAGGATATACAGCAAAAACCCAAGAATCCTGGACCAATTGGTTTGGAAGTTTTGGGTTTCTTATCCTGCTCTTTCTTCTCTTTTGGATCATGATGAGGAGAATGGCAGGACCAAGTGGGCCTGGAGGCCAGATTTTCAATGTTGGGAAATCCAGGGCGCAATTGTTTGATGCTGAGAATAAAGTCAAAATTACTTTTGACAATGTGGCAGGATTGGATGAGGCCAAAGAAGAAATACAGGAAATTGTTGAATTCCTTAAAAACCCATCCAAATTCACTAAACTTGGTGGAAAAATCCCCAAGGGTGCCCTTCTTGTAGGCCCTCCCGGAACTGGAAAGACATTGCTTGCAAAAGCAGTGGCAGGTGAAGCAGGTGTTCCATTTTATACCCTTTCAGGTTCCGATTTTGTGGAAATGTTTGTTGGTGTTGGTGCTGCCCGGGTCAGAGACTTGTTCAAGCAGGCTAAAGAAAAAGCTCCATGTATTATATTTATCGACGAAATAGATGCTATCGGAAGGTCAAGAGGTAAGGGGCAAATGCCAGGTTCCAACGATGAAAGAGAAAACACACTGAATTCTTTGCTGGTAGAAATGGATGGTTTCGGTACAGATTCAGGTGTAATCGTATTGGCCGCAACCAACAGGCCGGATGTTTTGGATACTGCGCTTTTGAGACCGGGAAGATTTGACAGACAGATCAGTATAGACAAGCCTGATATTATTGGTAGAGAAGCTATTTTCAAAGTACACCTTAAGCCAATCAAAATTTCTGATGATGTAGATGCTAAGAAAATAGCTGCGCAGACACCAGGATTTGCAGGAGCTGAGATTGCCAATGTCTGTAATGAAGCAGCGCTGATTGCTGCAAGGAGAAATAAATCTGCAGTAGACATGCAAGACTTCCAGGATGCTATTGATAGGGTCATTGGTGGTCTTGAAAAGAAAAATAAAATCATCTCTCCAGAGGAGAAAAAAATAGTAGCATACCACGAAGCTGGTCATGCTGTGGCGGGATGGTTTCTTGAGCATGCTGACCCATTGGTCAAAGTAAGCATTGTACCGAGAGGTGTTGCTGCCCTTGGATATGCACAGTACCTACCCAAAGAACAGTTTCTGTATCAAACCGAGCAGTTAATAGATGAAATGTGCATGACCTTAGGCGGACGTGCGGCAGAGGAGATTATATTTGGTAAAATTTCCACAGGAGCACTGAGTGATCTTGAAAGGGTCACTAAAATGGCCTACTCTATGGTCTCAGTTTATGGTATGAATGACAAAATAGGCAATGTTTCCTTTTACGACAGTAAAAGCAATGAATACAAAATGACCAAGCCTTATTCCGAAACTACTGCAGAAACCATAGATGAAGAAGTCAGAAAGCTAATAGCTTCTGCTTACGAAAGAACTAAAAAGCTTCTGAATGAGAAGAAAGCAGAGCTAGAAATTTTATCAAAGGAATTACTTGAAAAAGAAATCCTTTTCCAGACTGATTTGGAGAAGCTTATTGGAAAGAGACCTTTTGCCAAAGAGACTACTTACGAAGCATTTACTAAAAAAGTAGATGCAAAAGAAAAGGAAGAAAAACTAAAATCGGAAAATAAACCGAAAATCAATGATGAGGGAAGTGATGAAAAGCAACCTCAAAAGATAGAAGAGGATAAGAGCTAATCCAGATCTAATTTAGGCATTCAATAACCTCCTGACTTGGGAGGTTATTTTTTTTATCAGTTAAAAGTTCTCTAAATTCGGTGCTGGATTCTTAAAACAGGCATGAATATATCCCTTCACAACAAAAAAGTTTTTTTTGCTTCTGATTTTCATCTCGGAGCGCCGGATGAAGCCCTGAGCAAAATCCGGGAAAAAAAAATAATCAATTGGTTAAATAGTATTGAAGAAGAGGCGGCTGCCATTTTCCTGGTAGGAGACATCTTTGATTTTTGGTTTGAATATGATAAGGTTGTTCCCAAAGGATTTATTCGTTTTTTAGGGAAAATTGCTGACCTTAAAGAAAAGAATATCCCTGTGTTTTTCTTTACGGGAAATCATGATTTATGGATGGATGATTATTTCACAAAGGAACTTCAAATACCTGTATACCATCATCCTATAGAGATCACTATCGAAAATAAAACTTTCTTAATTGGTCATGGAGATGGACTAGGTCCTGGGGATGAACATTATAAAGTGCTGAAAAAAATATTTACCAATCCTTTTTGTAAGTGGCTATTCAAATGGCTGCACCCCGATATTGGTGTCCGTCTAGCCCATAAATGGTCTAAAAATAGCCGCATAACCAATATGAAAAAAAACGAAGGGGAATTCAAAGGGGGGGATGAATGGCTATGGGCTTATTGCAATGATTTAATCCAAAAGAAACATTTTGACTATTTTATATTTGGACATCGGCATCTTCCACTTGATCTCCCAGTTGGTGAGGGATCCCGATACTTCAATCTTGGAGAGTGGGTTAACCATTTTACTTATGGTGTATTTGATGGCCTTGAATTCGAATTGAAAAAATACCAAGGATGAAAAAAATCATATTGATACTATTATTATTAAACCTAATTCAACCACTTTCAGGTCAGCAGGATTGGGGTAACCCTATTCTAATTGAGTTCCCCAGACTAAGTCAGCTTTCCGTGGATAATCAGGGTTTTATATTCATCGCAGACACTGAAGGTAATATTTATCAATATGATCAAAGAGGCAAAGAAATCAATAATTTTTCACCCAATAGGCAGGCTGCTATTTCCCATCTGGAAGCGGCTTGGACAGTAAATATATTTACTTTTTCTGCAGATTTACAGGAGTACAGGATTTTGGACAGATTTATCAACCCAGTTTCTGAAAACCGTATTCCTTTGGAACATTTTAACGTGGTTAAAATTGCAACTTTAGGCAATAATAATATTATATGGGCATTCGATGAAACAGATTTATCTCTCAAACAATGGGATTATAGAAGAAACAGAATATTTCAAAACCAACCTCTAAATTTAATTTTTAACAAGTCTTCTTTTGAAATCAGGGATATGAGAGAATATCAAAACCTTTTGTTTTTGAGTATAGAAGATGAGGGGATTTATATATTGGATAATCAGGGTAACTTCATAAAAAATATCCCTAAAGAAATTACCCAAAGATTGTCTTTTTTAGAAAGTAACCTGATTTTTAATGAACTTGGCAAACTCAAATTATTGAACTATCAATCAGGACAAGAAAACGTTTTCTCCCTTCCTGATGAATTATTGAACTATCATGTGATTGCTAATCGCTATCAATTGATATTTTACAATGATAGGAGGGTAATGATCTATCCATTGGAACAAAGTCCACTAAAGGATATAAAAAAACAGCCCTAGAATAAATAGGGCTGTTTTTATTATGGGTATACTTAAATTATGCTATTTCAACCAAAGTTATATCAAAAATCAGGTCTTTTCCTGCCAAAGGATGGTTGGCATCAAGTGTGATTTTTTCTTCATCAACGTTGGTAACCTTTACAGGTACAGGTTGGCCTGCCTGATTTTGTAATGAAAGCTCCATTCCGACTTCCGGCTTGATATGAGGAGGGACCTGGGCCAAAGGGATATCTAACATCATGTCATCTCTTTTTTCACCATAGGCCTCTACACAAGGAATGGTCACACTCTTTTCATCTCCAACTGCCATACCGTGTACAGCTGTATCAAAACCTTTGATCATATTGCCATCACCAAGAGTAAATTGAAGCGGTTCCCGGTTTGCTGAGCTGTCAAAAACAGTACCGTCTTCAAGTTTTCCGGTGTAGTGAACTTTCACAGAATTTCCTTTATTTGCTACTGACATAATATATTATTTATGAATTGATTAAGGCATAAAGATAATAATTTTAAGCCCCGATTAAAAGTCAATAAGCGGTCAATACAGCAACTGTCCGTTTTTTTCAATAAAGTGTACGATATTGAACATTAAATTCTTATATTAAGGCCATCTGGACCTTCATGACCTATTTTACAACTCTGGCATTATTTTGTCAATAACATATCTAAAATAATAGCATCATGGAAAATCAACAATTGGGGAAAATACTAATCATAGATGATAATGAAGACTTGTTATTTGCAGCTAAGATGTTGCTTAAAAAATATGCAAAGGAAGTCACTATAGAAAAGGACCCAAGGAGAATCCCTTTTTTAGTAAACAACAACAGTTTTGATGTGATTCTTTTGGATATGAACTTCACAGAGGACACCACCTCAGGCAAAGAGGGATTCCATTGGTTGAAACAAATAAAAGAAATTGATCCTAAAGCTGTAGTGATATTGATAACAGCCTTTGGAGATGTCGAAATGGCTGTAAAGGCTTTAAAAGAAGGCGCTACCGATTTTATTTTAAAACCTTGGCAAAATGAAAAATTACTGGCTACACTGACTGCCGCAAGCAGGCTGAAAGAAAGTTATGATGAGGTCGATAAGCTCTCAAAAAAACAAAAGCAATTGCAATCTGATGCCCAGAAGCCTTACACTGATATTATTGGCAGCAGTACTGCCATGAAGAACATTTTCTCCATCATTGACAAAGTGGCCCAAACAGATGCCAATGTATTGATACTCGGTGAAAATGGGACAGGAAAAGAACTGATAGCCAGAGCTATACATGACAGATCACTCCGAAAAAATGAAATTTTTGTAGGCGTAGATATGGGTGCTATTACCGAGACTTTATTTGAAAGTGAGCTTTTTGGTCACAAAAGGGGAGCATTCACAGATGCCAAAGAAGATAGGGCAGGAAGATTTGAAATCGCAGATAAAGGAACACTATTTTTAGATGAAATTGGAAATTTAAGTATGCCGCTACAGTCAAAGCTACTCACCGTACTGCAAAAAAGAGAGGTGACCCGTATTGGTACCAATAAATCCCTACCTGTAGATATTAGATTGATATGTGCTACAAATATGCCTGTACATGACATGGTTATGGAAAATACTTTCCGTCAGGATTTACTTTATAGGATCAATACAGTTGAGATCTACCTTCCCCCTTTAAGGGAACGGCAGGACGATATCCCTACACTGGCTGAACATTTTTTGAAAACTTACAGTCAAAAATACCGAAAAAGCTTCAAAGGTTTCAGTTCTTCTGCCATGCAATTACTACAACGGTACAATTGGCCCGGGAACATCAGAGAACTACAGCATGCCATAGAAAGGGCCATTATCATGGCAGATGGAGACGAACTCGATGGCAGGGATTTCTTTTTCCTTTCTGCCAAACCCATGAATGAAAAAATTTCAACCCCTGCTTCATTCAATTTAGATGAGGTAGAAAAAACCACCATTCAAAGGGTGATTGATAAAAATGGCGGGAACATATCAAAAGCAGCAAAAGAGTTAGGCCTTACCCGGGCCTCATTATACAGGAGGTTGGAAAAATATGGATTATAAAGTCGGTCTGCTTGGGAGAATTGCCCTTCTGGCTGTCTCTATCTTTTTACTCTCTAATTTCATCCTTAACGGATCGGGAGTATTTCTTATTTCTTTGTTTATCATCTTGGTACTAGCCCAATTCATTCTTTTGGTACGATATTCTGAGAGTTCTTTCAAAAAGGTAAGGCAGTTTCTTGATAACATCAAACAGGACAATTACAATAATGTGTATCCAGTAAAGTTTGACGGTACAGATACAGATGACCTGCATATTGAATTCAATGCCATTTTGGCCAAATTACAGGAAGATCAGGCAGAAAAAGAGGCCAATTACCAGTACTTTCGTTCTGTCTTTCAACACCTGAGCATTGGTCTGATCACATTTGATGAAGATGGAAAAGTGCAAATTGTCAACACCGCAGCCAAGCGTATGCTGGATATTCAATTCCTTTCCAATATCAATGAGATTGAAAAAATTAACAAAGAGCTGCACCACGCCATTCACAACCTAAGAACTGGGGGAAGTGAACTCATCAAAATTGCACATCCTGACGGTATCATGCAACTATCTGTTTATGTAATTGAGTTGGTATTGCGTGACACGAAATTCAAATTGGTTTCTCTACAAAATATACAAAGTGAGCTAGAAGAGAAAGAAATGGAGGCTTGGCAGAACCTGGTAAGGGTTCTTACGCATGAAATCATGAATAGTATTGCACCCATTTCTTCATTGGCTGCCACTGTTAAGGGTGACATAGCACACAAGCTTGACATTGACGTACCAGTCCCTTCTCATGAGTTGGAAGATTATTTTATGGCCTTGGAAACCATCGAAAAACGCAGTGAGGGGATGATCAACTTTGTGAGTGATTTCAGAAGTCTGGCACATATTCCAATGCCCAAATTCCAGACCATTCAATTGAAAAACTTATTTGGACAATTGGAAACTTTGCTCCAACATCAATTTGAAAACCATAAAATCCTCTTCAAAACAAAGATTGAGCCGGAAGAACTTATCCTTTTCGGAGACCAAAACCTAATAGAACAGGTAATGATCAACCTCATTCAAAATGCTATCCATGCAGTTGAAGAATCAGTCATGCGTGTTATTTCCTTGGAAGCTTTCATAGATGAATCTGGGAAAATCATTATTGAAATCACAGACAGTGGAAAAGGTATTGAAGAAGATGCTTTATCTAAAATTTTCATTCCATTTTTTACAACCAAGAAAAAAGGTTCGGGTATCGGATTGAGTCTATCCAAACAAATCATGCGCAGACACAAAGGCAATATCCAAGTACGCTCCATCCTAGGACAAGGCACTACTTTTAAATTGATTTTTAATGCTTGAATCTCAATGTCCTTGAACAGCTAAAAAAAATGCTGTTTATTTTGATTTTGAATATACATACCCAAGACCATCGCATGCGGACCAAGAAGTATTAACAAGCTTATTGGATTTGGTGATAAAAAGATATTCTGTATTAGCCTCTCCACAGTTAGCTGCCATCTCAGGATTGGTATCAAAAACAAGCTTGACCTCATAAATAATTTCGTCATTACCATGTTCCATTGGAGAAAAAGTATACACACCCAAAGCCTGAACAGGAACTTGAAGCTTCTCTCCTATTCCTTTTGGTCTATTTGAGAATTTAATAAAGCTTCCATCATGGTTAAAAATATATTTCTCGTTAAAATCAATCACTTTACCATCATAATCAGGCACAGGCCAAGAAGGAACTATCTGAATCAGGTTCCAATAACCGGCAACACTGAACTCAGGTTCTTTATCATCCTGATTACAGGAAGTAAATGCGATGAAAACCAGAAAAAGAAAAGGAATTATACTCCTCATAAGTTATTAAGTTCTGATATTGTAAACTCCTAAAACCACTTAGGGTTTTACCTTACAACGGAAATGTACAACATTCTGTTAGAATACCATAAAATCAACCCTCAATCTTAGCATAGCTTTGATTTTTTTCATTTAAAACGGGTAATTTAATAATCCGTTAACAATAGTTTCACAATCAAAGCTTTAATAATCCAAAACTTAGCCAAAGGATAATACGGTATTCATCATAGGTTGACATAGCCGATTTACATTGCTTCAAAACTGAAAGCATTGAAAACTAATTTCAAAACTATCGTGATCTCAGATGTTCATCTTGGAACAAAAGGGTCAAAAGCCAAAGAGGTTTCAAGATTTCTTAAGCAATATAGCTGCGAAAATCTTATCCTCAATGGAGACATTATAGACGGTTGGCAATTGAAAAAGTCTGGCGCGTGGAAAAGAAAACACACCAGGTTTTTTAATAGAATTCTGAAAATGATCGAACAAGAAAACACCAAAGTGTTTTATTTACGTGGCAATCATGACGATTTTTTAGACCAGGTACTTCCTCTTCAGATAGGGAATCTCTCTATTCAAAATGATATGGTTTATGAAAGTCAAGGCAAAAAGTATTTCATCACCCACGGAGATGTCTTTGACAGTGTTACTTCCAATTTTAGATGGATAGCTTACTTGGGAGATATGGGTTATACTTTTTTGCTGTGGCTCAATCGACAGGTCAATTACCACAGGCGTAAAAGGGGGCTACCATATTTTTCATTGTCCCAATATGTAAAATCGAAGGTAAAATCTGCTGTCTCTTACATTGATCAATATGAAGAAGAGCTGGCAAAAATGGCCAGAGCAAAAAACTGCGATGGTATAATTTGCGGGCACATTCACAAAGCAGAAAATCGGGTAATCGATGGCGTTGCATATATGAATTCAGGAGACTGGGTAGAGAGCATGAGTGCTTTGGCTGAGGACTTTGATGGCAATTGGCAATTGATTTATTATAATGAGATTGTATTCAAAAAGGAATTTGATCAAAAAGTCATCAGCCTTCCGGAAGACGCTTTAAAGACTGTTGCTATCCAAAAACTTCCGGATGACGGATTTAACAAAAACATTTTTTTCAGATGAGATTCCTTTTTATTGTGCAGGGAGAAGGAAGAGGGCATATGACCCAGGCCATTTCCTTATTAGAATACCTTAAAAGCGATGGCCATGAGCTTACAGCGGTTGCCTTGGGCTCAAGCAAGAGAAGAGAAATTCCTGATTTTGTACAAAATGCTTTCGATTGTCCATTACATACTTTCGAAAGTCCCAATTTTATTACTGACAAAAAAGGAAAAACTATCCGTTTGTCAAGAACTATTATCCATAATTTTCTTAGAGCCAATACCTTCTACAATAGTCTGATAGAAATAAATACACTGGTTAAAGTATACCGTCCGGATATCATATTGAACTTTTATGATGTTTTAGGTGGTCTTTATAATTTATTATTCAGACCTAAATGCAGGTTTTGGGTTATCGGTCACCAGTACCTTATAGGGCATCAGGATTTCCCTTTTGCAAAAAGTAAGGGTATTCAAAAGTTACTTTTTATACTCAATACAAAAATCACTGCTTTTGGAGCGGACAAAGAGTTGGCTCTTTCTTTTCGACCAATGGAACCTCCTCTCCGAAAAAGTCTCTTCGTACTTCCACCATTGTTAAGGAAAGAGCTCAAAGAATTATGCTCAAAAAAAGGAGATTATTACCTTTCTTATGTGGTCAACTCCGGATATGGTGAGGAAATAATAGCCACTGCAACAAAAAATCCAGAAATAAATATTGTGGCATTTTGGGACAAAAAAGAAGCATGTAATCCTTATCAGCCTCTTCCCAATCTTATTTTTCATAAAATAAACAACCGCCTTTTCCTGGAAAAAATGGCAAGTTGTAAGGGATTGGTATGTAGCGCCGGGTTTGAATCCATCTGTGAGGCAATGTTTTTAGGTAAACCTGTAATGGTCATTCCAGTAAAAGGGCAATACGAACAATCCTGCAATGCTTTGGATGCAGAAATTTCAGGGGCAGGAATTCATCATCATGAATTTGATTTTTCCATCTTTGACGAATACTTACTTAAGAAAAAACTCCCTGTACATGACCCTCAAGCATGGGCAAACAGCTTTTATGCTACTTTTCAAAATCTATTGCATGCCGAAAATCAGGCCGTAAACACCTTCCCATTGCCTTCAATCAAAGAAAACCGAATGATATCATCCTGATTTCATTTTCAATTTAAACTTATCCCTATTCATTTTGGTTTAATACACGAATTAATACCGTTTAGGTATTTTTGCCAAATCCCAAACAGATAAAAGAGCTTAGAAATTGTTTGTTTGAATTGGATTACTTGGTAAAATTTTTGAGTAATAAAAATAATCTACATCGGAGATTATTTAAAAACCAGTAAATTCGAGGCTGTTTAATTGGATACAAGGTTCATGAATATAGAAAGACAAAGGCTTAAAGAAGATAGGGAATGGAAAAAGCATTGGAAAAAGTGGGGTCCTTATCTTACAGAAAGACAGTGGGGAACTGTTAGAGAAGATTACAGCCCAAATGGAGCAGCTTGGGACAATGTGACTCATGATGAAGCTAAAAGTAAAGCCTATCGCTGGGGAGAAGAAGGAATTGGGGGAATTTCTGACTATAAGCAAAAACTTTGTGTGGCCTGGGCCTTTTGGAATGGAAAGGACCCCATAATAAAAGAAAGGCTATTTGGATTGACTGGCCCTCAGGGAAACCATGGAGAGGATGTCAAGGAATTGTATTACTACCTGGACTCTACGCCAAGTCACAGTTATATGAAAATGCTGTACAAATACCCTCAAAATGCATTTCCATACAAGCAACTCGTTGAAGAAAACAGAATAAGAACCAAGAATGATCCTGAATTTGAAATTCTGAATACAGGACTTTTTGACAACGATGCTTATTTTGATATTTTCATTGAATATGCAAAAGAGGACATTGAAGATATTACTGCAATAGCTACCATCCACAACAGGGGTAAAGAGGATGCGGAAATCTGGGTAATGCCCACGATATGGTTTCGAAAGAACTGGTTTACAGGGCATGAGCCATTTATGCCAAAACTATCCAAAATAAATGAGCAAAGCATCAAGGCATATAGCCCCAAGAGTGGGAATTATTTTTTCTCATTCGATGGGGAACCAGAGTTAAAATTTTGTGATAATGAAACCAACAGAGAAAAGCTATATCACATTCCAAATGAAAAGAAATACCTGAAAGATGCGATCAACGATTATGTAGTGCATAACTTCTCCCAGCATCTTAATCCTGACAATTATGGTACAAAAGCAGCTGCTATCTATAAATTCCGAATACCTGCTGGTTCTAGCAGCGTGGTAAAGTTTAGAATGACCCATCAGGAAATTAAGGAAAGTGTGCTTTCCTGCGATGAGATTCTGAAAGTCAGAAAGAAAGAGGCGGATGAATTTTACGCAGAAATTCAGGATAGGGTGAAAGATAAAGATATGCGCAACATCCAAAGGCAGGCCTTTGCAGGTATGATGTGGAGTAAGCAGTTTTATTATTACAATGTAGAACGTTGGTTGGAAGGAGATCCTGGAAGATACACCCCTCCAAAGGAGCGAAAAAAAGGGAGAAACCATAATTGGAGGCATTTACACAATTACGACATCATCTCTATGCCGGATAAATGGGAATATCCGTGGTATGCTGCATGGGATCTGGCATTCCATTGTATTCCAATTGCAAGAATAGACCCTGATTTCGCCAAAAGCCAGCTGGTTCTTTTGCTCAATGATTGGTATATGCATCCAAATGGCCAGATTCCCGCTTATGAATGGAATTTCAGCGATGTGAATCCACCCGTTCATGCCTATGCAGTACAACGGGTTTACCAAATTGATAAAAAAATGAACGGGGGAAAAGGAGATCAGGAATTTTTGGAACGATGCTTCCATAAATTAATGATCAATTTTACCTGGTGGGTCAATCAAAAAGACAGCGATGGAAAGAATATTTTTGAAGGTGGCTTTCTTGGACTCGATAACATATCAGTAATAGACAGAAGTCATGCCCACCATTACAGTGGAAAGCTCGAACAAGCAGATGCTACTTCTTGGATGGCCATGTTTTCCTTGAATATGCTCAGAATTTCACTTGATCTTTGTGAATTCAACAACAGTTACCAATACACTGCTGGGAAATTTTTGGAACATTTTCTTTACATAGCTGGTGCAATGAGCAATATTTCAGGGGAGAACATCAGTTTGTGGAACGATGAGGAAAGTTTCTTTTTTGACATTATACATCTCCCTAGAAAAGAACCACAGGTAATGAAGGTTAAATCTATTGTTGGGATCATCCCACTTTTTGCTGTTGAATCTATAAGGGTGGATATGTTTGATAGTCTACCTGATTTTAAAAAGAGAATGGAATTTTTTCTAAAAGAAAAGCCCAAATTGGCTGCTTTGGTTTCAAGCTGGATTCAACCTGGATATGAAAAAAGAAGGTTATTTTCCCTTTTGAGAGGCCATAGGATGAAAAGTATTTTGAATAAAATGTTAGATCCTGATGAATTTCTCAGTGAATTTGGGATAAGGTCCCTTTCCAAGGTCCACGAAAAAAATCCTTACAGTTTAAAAATCAATGGAGATATAATGACTGTAAAATATACCCCAGGCGAATCAGACTCTTTGATGTTTGGAGGGAATTCCAATTGGAGAGGTCCTATTTGGTTCCCAATTAACCATTTAATAATTGAATCACTTCGTAAATTTGATTATTATTACGGAGGAGAATTTCCCATAGAATATCCCACTGGCTCAGGAAATCATCTCACCATTGACTTGATTGCCAAAGAGCTGTCTTTAAGGTGTATCAAAATATTTTTGAAAGATGAAAATGGATACAGACCTGTTTATGGAAAGCATAAAAAATTACAGGAAGATCCATACTTCAAGGATTACATCTTATTTTATGAATACTTCAATGGAGATAATGGCAGCGGTTTAGGTGCTTCTCACCAGACAGGTTGGACAGGATTGGTAGCTGAGATGATCCATAAATACCACAAACCTCAAAAAGACAATCAGGAAAATGCTGAAGCCATTTTTAGAATCTGATAGAATAGAAGCAGGATGCGATGAAGTAGGTAGAGGCTGTCTATGTGGTCCAGTGGTAGCTGCTGCTGTTATTTTGCCTGCTGATTATGCAAATGAATTCATCAATGATTCCAAAAAAATAAGCAAATCCAATAGAACCTTTCTTGTAGACGAAATCAAGGAATCCGCTATTTCATGGGCCATAGCGGAGGCGAGTGTAGAAGAAATTGACCAAATAAACATCCTCTATGCTTCCTTCTTGGCCATGACTCGTGCAGTTAAGAATTTGAATATCAAACCCGATCATTTGCTTGTTGACGGCAACCGATTCAAAAGTAATATCGACATTCCATACTCATGCATTGTAAAAGGAGATGGGAAATTTGCCAGTATTGCGGCAGCTTCTATCCTTGCTAAAGTATATAGGGATGAGCTGATGGAAAAAATGGCTATGCAATACCCCGGATATGGTTGGGAAAAAAATGCCGGTTACCCAACCAAATTACATAGAGAAGGAATAATTAAGTTGGGACTAACCCCTATCCATCGGAAATCTTTCAAACAGTTTCCCGAGCAGCTCAATATGGATTTTTAAATTTATTTTTTGCCAAAACTTATTATAGTTCTCTCTTCGCAGCTGGACTATCCAAATCAACGTAAAAAATTTTTGAAATCGGATCATTGTCATTGGAAAGGCCTTCAATTTTGATTAGAAGTCGCTTAGTCTGACTGGACATTTCAAAAGAAATGGGAATGCTCGTCTTGTCTTTATCCCACTCCAGTTTTGGATTCCAATACACTGCTGACTGACGGAAAATTACACCATCCTGTTTTTCAAAATCTGGAAATCCAGGGACCTTAGTAAATCCTCTGATTTTAAATTTTTCAAATTGGGTATCATCAAAAACCTGGCTTCCATTCATTCTTCTGGAACCTTTTTTAGTCTCTATAAGTATTGCACCAGCATAACCCTGCAAACCAAAGACAGGTGCAGAAAATGTGTACACTTTAATTGATTCAACTTCAGAAGCAATGAAAGTAGACAAATAATTCATCACTGACTCGGTTTCCGTTTCGAAAAACCTTGAGCCATCAACTATCAGAAGTGGCGAGCCAGCTTCTGTACCCCAATTATATAGACCCATACCTCCACCAGGCATATACATGGAAATAATTCTATCTAAGGTTAAATCTGACCATCGTTCCAACTGCTCTGGCCCAATAATCCTATCAGGATCCCCATAGCCATAATTATCAGATGCTGCATCTCCAATGACAGCACTTGAAACTGTGAACTCATCCAACTCAAAAAATTCACCTTCCAATAAATCTGCGTAGCTCATTTTTGAATGAGAGAATGGGTTAGCAATTTTTTGGTAGCGGAGCCTGGGATAAAAATGCTTCACCACTGGTAACAGTGAAGGAGCCAAATGAACTTTGCCAAACCTCTTTCTCCTAGAATTTAGGGCTGCTATTGAAACTGTTGCAGAATCCGTAAATGAAAGGCCTGTAGCCCAAAAATAACCGTTGCTATCAGACTCCACAATTCCATAGTCTTCCAACTCTCCCTTTACAATGGTCAAAGGGACTGAAAGAGGTCTCTTAGGACGGTCTATAAAATACCCTTTTACAGAAATCCCATATTCTATTGGGTACTTTGGAGTTTCATATGATAACCCAGTTTCTGATTCTAATAACCATTCCATGGCATTGGAAATTGAAGGTAGTAAGCCTATAGCTGGATTTAAGTCCACATCCAAAACGGAAACATTGAAAATCCCTCCTTTAATATCTGGGTACGGTTCGGAAAGATTAATTTTCAGTTCGGCTTTTGTATTCCATTGGCTTGGCTTAAAATCCCATTCAATATGCACATCAATGTCACCTTCCGGATCCACCCACTCCTCTAAGGTCTCAGATAAAGCCAATTGATCTGGGGAAAGAATAGGAACAGGAAAAAAAGAAAAACCATCCTCTCCGTAGTTTCTTGACCAATTGGTGTAGGCCCTGAGCACAAAATCTCCAGGAGACAACGTTTCTGGTATTTCAAAAACCCCAGAAACATGTCCATTTACTATTTCGAACTTTTCTGACTTAAGCAATTCAAAATCCTTTCCATACAGGTCAACATATAATACCCTACTCAACGTATCTGCATTCATTGGGTTTTGGTAAAGCATGTGACCTGAAAACCAAAGAACTTCTCCAGGCTCATAAAATGATTTATTGAGGCTCAAATGAGGGCGTTCTCTCAAAGAATTCCATTTTAATTTCTCCACTAAAGTAGAATCAAATACAGCGGTCAACTCTCTGAACTCTTCGGAAGGCTCGAAATCATAAGGTAAAAACCTGGCCATCCGTTCCCGCCCTACAAATCCCGACCTCACTAATTGACTGGGATCAAGTAAAACACCAGATTCATCCACAATAAAAAATCCTCTTGGAGCTTCTAACCAAAAAATACTGTTGTTGATATATTCATAATAATCACTTAGCCAAGGGATTTTTAGATTATGTACTTCTACTTTGTATGGCAACTCCACCCTGATCCTATTCTCAGACAATTCACAAATGTAAAGTGAATCCCTTCCAATTCTAATGATAGACCTTCCTAATTCCTGACCAAAATTATTAGTTCTTTCACTGGCTGATATACGAGGGTTAACCTTGTACATTTCAAATTCCAGGGTATCAATTTTATTCTGTATCAACGATTGGATGAAATACCTCAGAGAGCCCCGAAAGGTGGAATTTCTCTCTCTTTCTATATCACTTTCACCATCCATCTCTTCAAATTTAACCAATCCGCTATAATGAACACCTCTTCTCCACTCTATAAAATGCTGTAAATGGTATTCAATTTGGTAACCCAAAGCATTGTTCTCAATTAGTATTGGTTCTTGGGCATTGGCCATAAAATATCTCCGCCCACCTTCTTTAAGCTGCTCAAAATTTAGCACCCAAGGATTTAAAATTTTGTTCTTTTGGAGGAAGGGGTCATCAGGAAGTGCTAAAAATGCTTTCTCAAATCTTTTTAAATTTCTTTCCCACTTTTTATCTCTTCTTGCTTTTAACACGACCTCATCCAATTGATCAATTTTTGGAATCAACTCAAAATCAACATTGATATGAGTACTATTTATAATATCTATTCTTGTGGATTTTGTATAATACCCGATAAATGAAGCTGCCAATTCAAAGTTCTGAAGAGTCGGAACTGAAATCTTATAATTACCATGGATATCAGAAGTAGCACCTAGTGTTGTATTGCTAATAAATACATTGGCAAATGGTAAAGGCTTGCGTGTGTTGGCATCAAATACCCTACCTGCAATAGTCTGAGCGATTAAATTACTATGAAAACCAAAAAAAAAGATATTGTAAATTAAAAATAGGATGAAAATATTTAAACGATAAAAGATTAAAATTCTTTTCATTTTCATGCTTGAGAATACGAAATTTTTAAAAAATAAGTTACAAAACCTAAGAATTTTCTTACCTTATAAAAACTGCTGAAAGTAAGAGCTTAATAATAATTCTTTTTATCAAAACAACTCTATCCCAACACATAAATCCAAGCACTAAAAACGTAAGAGCATGTATCCATCCGGTACATATTTGGTCAATACCGTGAGCATAGAAAGCGCGATTTGAGTCCCATACCATACGTCTGTGGTTTTCATATCCCTTGCTATGAGAGATTGCCCACAAACATAAAATTCAACGCCTGCTTTCTTTAAAGCCTCATATATGGGCAAATTTGGATTGTTTACGCCATAAAGTTTTTGATAGAAGTCATTATTTAAAAGACTAAAAACTGCTCCTCCATGGACTGCTACTTTTATGTGTAAGTTTTCTTTTTTGACACCCCCAAGCCCATGGAGATTCATCATTCGGGCAATATTATCTACCATACGGTTGATCTGAGTAGGGTCTTCTGATCCCGATACCAAATCAATGATGATCTTAAATTCTTTATTTGCGTCGGGATTTTCAGTGGATTCCGGGATTTCAAAAATCCCTCCAAAATCTTTGACTATAGGGAATTTTGCTTCTTGTGCAATTACACTTTGTAAATGCAAACAAATTAATAAATTGAACAATAGTAAATGTTTCAAGCTGTAGACAGGTTAAATTAACGGTTGATTAAATGGCTTCTAAAACCTTCAAGGTTATTGAATACCCAATCATACTTCAATTTTCCTGATAATGAATTCGGATTGGTTGATTCTCCCTTCTCTAGGTTTTGTCAAACCAAAAAATACAAATTTATTCTCATACCAGTGCAAAAATTTTGGGTATGGCAAATAATTCAAAATCGATGGATCGGTTAAAAAGCTTTGAACCTGATTGAATTGTAAACCTTCTCCTTTTTTGATTGAGTAAATTTTTTTTCCAGGGGGATTCAGCCGGTTTTGATTTCCTCCAAACATAAAGTAAACGGTAGAATCCTGATTGGTTAGCTGCAATTCGGAAGGATTAATTCTATTATGATAGAATAGCTTCACTGATTTGTCGAATTCTTTCACTCCATCTTGATTAATAGAAATAATATGTGCAAACTTTTTAACTGTTCGAAGTGGCTCAGAAACAATGGTAATGAATTCTCCATCAGTTGCAGCATCCACCATTACCATTTCTTTGTTAAAATTTGTTCTTTTAGGCTTTTTGGATCTATTATTATTCCCAAGGTAATCATAGAACCCTTCCAGTTCTTTATAGGGGTAAAGTTGTAAATCCTGTTCCAACAAATCATTGATGCTCAATTGGAAATATCCAGAAAACCACTCTCCATACCTGTTACTGTAAATGCCAACAATTTTCTGTTCCTGAAAAGGTCCATGTATTAACTGCGCAGTACTTACAAAAAAATTCTTGTTTTGAGGGAATTTCAGCGGAATGTTGAATAATCTGTTTCCTTCTTGGTCAAAAGATAAAATTTGCAACAATTGTTTTCGCTTTTTGTCTCCTGTAAATAACAAAAGGTCGACTTGATCTTCTATAATTTTTATATCCCAAACTCTGGTATTTGGCATAAAGAAGTCAGTTATGGTGATCAGGTAATTTTGGTCAAAATGATAAATCTCCATTACGTCCCCCTCTTCTAAAACACCTATCATTAAAACCGCTGAAGAAAAAGCTTTAAAGACAGTGGGAAAAGCGAAATTTGACTGAACCGTATGGGCTCTGTAGTCAGCAGTTTCAAGATCAATGACTAATAAAGTTTTTAAATAATTTTTGAACACACCATAGGCTAATAAAACAAACGCTTTATCTCCCTGAACATCTACTTCTATCTTTTCTATGCTAGGAGATAACTTCACCGACTGAAAAGCAATATTTTCAAGCGTCTCATTTTTTATTTGAATCTCTATCTCTCCATTACTCTGATTGACCTTATATACAAACAATTTCTTTTCAGCCGGCACAACACCATAAACAATAGGAGCGGAACTCGGTAAAATACCTCTGTCAAGTTGAGCATAAGTTTTTGGATATATAGCAAAAAAAAGAAGTAGGGTTAAACTCAAAGAAAAAAAATAAGGGCCATATTTCTTTTTCCCACTCACAATTAAAGATTACGTACAATTAGAAATATGGTTTTAATTAATAAAGAGGAAAACTAGAAACATTAAATAAAAAAGCCTCAGATGATGCATCCAAGGCTTTGTGCGCACGAGAAGACTCGAACTTCCATGCCCATAGGGCACCACCCCCTCAAGATGGCGTGTCTACCAATTTCACCACGTGCGCTTTTAAGGTCTGCAAAAGTAGGAAGGATTGCCATTCACTGCAACTCTTATCCTTTATTTTTAATTTGAAATAGTCCTTCGCCCTCTTCAAATGGATTATTTAGAATATATTTTCCCTTCCGCTGCCAGTAGCGTATTGTGAAGCAGAGAAGCTATGGTCATGGGCCCCACCCCACCTGGTACAGGCGTAATAGCAGATGCTTTAGTGGCTACTTCTTCAAACTTAACATCCCCAATCAACCTAAACCCTGATTTCTTACTAACATCCTCCACCCTATGAATCCCTACATCAATCACTACCGCGCCTTCTTTGACCATGTCTGCTGTCACAAATCCAGGCTTACCCAATGCGACAATTAAAATATCAGCAGATTGGGCAATTTCCGGCAAATTCTTGGTTCTGCTGTGCGTCAATGTCACTGTACAATTGCCGGGATATTCATTTCTTGCCATCAAAATACTCATTGGAGAACCTACAATATGGCTTCTTCCAATCACCACGCAATGCTTCCCTGCAGTTTCTATAGCGTATCTTTTTAGTAATTCCACAATTCCATAAGGAGTAGCTGCCACATAAGCAGGCCAACCCAAAGTCATCCTTCCTACATTGGCGGGAGTGAAACCATCTACATCCTTTTCCGGTTTGATTTTGTTGGTTACTTTTTCAACAGAAATATGGTTGGGTAGAGGAAGCTGTACAATCAAGCCATCAATTGCCGGGTTTTGGTTGATATCCTGCACTACCTTAAGCAATTCACCTTCGGTAACCGTTTCCTCAAGCCTGACCAATGTGGATTCAAAACCAACCTGTTCACAGGCTTTTACTTTGGCACCTACATAGGTCTGACTGGCACCATCATTTCCTACTAGTACGGCAGCCAAATGAGGGATTTTCCCACCTTTGGCTTTGATTTCACTTACCTGGGCAGCAATTTCAGATTTGATTTGTTCCGAGGTTTTTCTTCCGTCTATAATTGTTGGCATAATGGAAAAATGATTTTTAGAGGTTGGTTAATTGTTATTAGTTAACTGTTAAATGATAAGTATTAAGTTGAACGGATGATAATTCTGCTTTATCGCTTCTCAAAATAACAAATTTCCAAAGCATCCGAAATTCAGTCTCATTTCTGGCCTCTCACTTCTATTGTCTAGCTTCTCTTAATCCAACTTCAAAACCGCCATAAACGCCTCTTGAGGAACCTCCACGTTCCCCACCTGTCTCATTCTCTTCTTGCCCTTCTTCTGCTTTTCCAAGAGTTTACGTTTACGCGAAATATCACCACCATAGCATTTGGCCAATACGTTTTTACGGAGAGCTTTTACAGTTTCTCTTGCAATGATCTTGGTTCCTATCGCAGCCTGAATAGCAATTTCAAACATTTGTCTAGGTACCAGTTCTTTGAGTTTCTCACAGAGGCGCTTACCCCATTCATATGCCTTATCTCTATGTACTATAGCAGAAAGTGCATCTACAATTTCTCCATTGAGCATCACATCCAATCTGACCAAATGTGATTGTCTAAAGCCTATCAATTCATAATCAAGGGATGCATAACCTCTGGAGATTGTTTTTAGTTTATCGAAGAAATCAAATACAATCTCCGCCAAAGGCATATCAAAGGTAAGTTCTACCCTTTCAGAAGTTAAATAAACCTGGTTTTTGATTTGTCCGCGCTTATCCATACAAAGCTGGATAACCGGCCCCACATATTCAGAAGCAGTAATGATTGTTGCTTTTACAAAAGGCTCTTCTATGTGCTTAAATTTATTAGGATCAGGCATGTCCGACGGGGCATTGATTAGACTTATCTGGTCATTGGTCATGAGTGCTCGGAACTGAACAGAAGGAACGGTAGTAATAACGGTCATGTCAAATTCCCGCTCCAATCGCTCCTGAATAATCTCCATGTGAAGCATCCCCAAAAAACCACAACGAAATCCAAAACCTAGAGCAGCGGAGGTTTCCGGTTCCCATACCAGCGAAGCATCATTCAATTGAAGCTTCTCCATAGATGCTCGCAATTCCTCAAATTCAGTAGTATCTACAGGATAAATCCCTGCAAAAACCATAGGTTTTACGTTTTCAAAACCCTGTATGGCTGCAGAACAAGGTTTCTTCACATGGGTAATGGTATCTCCTACCTTAATTTCTTTAGCCACCTTGATACCGGAAATAAGGTAACCTACATTTCCTGCTGACATGGTCTGTTGAGGAATCTGATTGAATCCTAAAATACCGATTTCATCAGCCTCATACTCCTTACCTGTATTGACAAATTTAATTTTGTCTCCTTTATTGATGGTGCCGTTGAAAATCCTGAAAATAACCTCAACTCCTCTAAATGGATTGTATACAGAATCAAAAATCATGGCTTGCAGAGGTGCGTCTGGATCCCCTTTTGGTGCAGGAATTTTTTCGACCACAGCATTTAGAATATCCTCTATCCCTAGCCCCTCTTTTCCTGAAGCAAGGATAATATCCTCTCTGTCACATCCGATTAAGTCGATGACTTCATCGGCTACAACTTCAGGATCTGCACCAGGGAGGTCAATTTTATTTAAGACGGGTATTATCTCCAAGTCATGCCCTATTGCCAAATACAAATTGGATATGGTCTGGGCCTCAATCCCTTGGGAAGCATCCACAATCAATAGCGCTCCTTCGCAGGCTGCAATGGAGCGGGATACCTCATAAGAAAAATCCACGTGTCCAGGAGTATCTATCAGATTGAGGGTATATTCCTCACCCTTGTAATTGTACTTCATCTGGATAGCGTGAGATTTGATGGTAATACCTCTCTCCCTTTCCAGGTCCATATTATCGAGCAATTGATCTTGCATCTCTCTATCTGTTACCGTATTGGTAAACTGTAGGAGACGGTCCGCTAGCGTACTCTTCCCATGGTCAATATGGGCTATGATACAGAAATTTCTAGTTCTTTGCATATTCATTCTGGGCGCAAAAATAGATAAATTTATGGGGATTATTGATATAACATTCAAGTATCCCTAGAATTTTCAGGATTACTTTATATCAAAAACCCACTGTAGTACTTTAAATGATTTGTAGCATCACAATGTTTTGATAAGAGCCAACTTCTTAGGTTCTAAAAGGATTAATCTTCTCCAATATTTTTACTGTTTTTGGACCTTTCTTGTTTTCTTTGTTTCCAAAATTGTAGTTCTATGAAAACGGTAGCAGATAAAAAAAAGGGACAAAATATTGGCGAGTACATCATCTATATGTACCAGATGGAAGACTTGTTAAGGGCTTATCAGTTTGAAATGGAAGAAGTCAAACGATATGTGATTTCCCATTACCCGATTTCTGAAGAAGAAAAAGCAGAAACTACAGCATGGTTTGCAGAAATTGCCAAAGCCCTCAAAAACGAAGGTAAGGAAGAAAAAGGAAGGCTTAACAGCACCCAAGTCTATGTCACTGAATTAGCAAAAATCCATTGGGAATTGCTCAAAACAGACAAAAACTATTTTGAGCATTACCGAAAAGCAAAACCTCATATCCTTCAATTGGTCATTGAAGCAGGCGATAAAGCTCCTTCCAACGAGGTACAGGTTTGTCTCAATGCCATTTATGGTTTGCTTTTGGCCAAACTAAAAGGGCGTGATGTCCCCAAAGATATGGAAAACGCAACCGAGGCTTTTGGTAATGTCCTCAGCTACCTGAATTGGGCCTATTTTCATAAAAACGAGAAAAAAATCAGAGAAAATTGATAATTAGGTAGGGTCTGCTGAAAAAGGCTCAAGTGCAATAGATTCTAGGCGTCAAAGCGAAGACGTATTGTTATACTTCGAGCTGAAGCCAACAAAGAAGACATTGTGCCTGAGGTTAAGCTATAAATTATCAAATTATGACAATTTGATGCAAGCTTTCCAACATATCTTGCTTAAAAACCTTCCACTTTGATTTCTAAAAACCATCCTCTAAATATTGATTTAAAGTGTCTTAGCTGTTTTTAGCAAACCCTAGTTAAATGCATCCCAATCCCGTTATAAAACTTACGACAGGTCAATCAAACCAAATATTCATACACACTTTTATAACAGTCATTTTCATCCACATAATCCAAGAAAGCATTGTAAAAAGAGTGGTGGCTAAGTGTAGCACTATCTCCAACGACCACCAATTTTCTTTTGGCCCGTGTCAGGGCTACATTCATCCTCCTGGTATCTGCCAGAAAGCCAATTTCTCCTTTCGCATTTGACCTCACCAAGGAAATCAGGATAATATCCCGTTCTTGGCCCTGAAAACCATCAATGGAATCTATTGTCAAAAGTTCTGAGAAAGACCGGAGGTTGGGAAAGGCATAGCTTTCAAAAAGCAGTTCATTGAATTTCCTCACCTGTGCCCTGTATGGCGCTATGAGTCCAATTGTCCATCCCTTTTCCTTGATTTTGGCTATTCCTGTACGCTTCAGCAATTCCTCCAAGTATTGTAGTGCAAACCTGGCTTCTTCCTGATTATAAGTGCTGAGAGACTCTTCTTCAACAGCTTCCACAAACCCACTGCCCGCAGTATCGATAAATTCCAAAACAGGTTCCTCCTCAGAAATAAAATGATTTTGTGTATTTTCTGATGCCCTTAATTCATTTTTGTAAAAGAATTTATTTGAAAATCCCATAATCAAATCTGGCATTCTATACTGCAGCTGAAGCATTTTAGAAGCCTGCGGCTGTCTTTTGATCACCTTTTCAAACAAGGTTTCGCTTAAACCGGCTTTGGCTGCCTCAAAAGATTTAATGGTGGGCGGTAACTGACAATGATCTCCTGCCATCACCACTTTTTGTGCCTTTTGAATGGGAATCCAGGTGGCTGCTTCCAATCCCTGTGCAGCTTCATCTATAAAAACTACAGGAAACTTCATTCCCTTCAAAGCGGTATTTGCTGCTCCTACCAGGGTAGCTGCAAATACTTGGGTTTGCTGAAATACATCAAAAACAATATATTCCTCCAAGTGTACCGCTTCATCTTTCAACCTATTTGCCTCATCAAAAAGTCTCTTTCTCTGCATCCTTTCCTCCGGACCAAAGCTTCTTTTGTATTTCTGTCCCAATTTTCGATATTCATCAGCCTTTTTCTTGAGTTTTTTTAAATCCTTATAGCTATCATGGAGGGCAATTTTTGCATCAAGGGTTTGGGTTAAAATATGGTCTTCCACCCTAGCTGGATGTCCGATTCTTATGGATCTCATTCCTTTTTCCATGATTTTTTCTACTAGCAAATCTACCGCAGCATTGCTGGGTGCGCACACCAACACCTGTTTGTGATGTTCAAGGCTTTTTTTTATTGCCTCCACTAGGGTAGTTGTTTTTCCTGTCCCTGGCGGGCCATGAATCACGGCCACGTCTATAGCACTGGCCACCAGTTCTAAAGCAGCCTGTTGACTTGAATTAAGGTCTGTGTGATCCAATGCAACAACACTTTCAAAACTCCCCTCTCTTTGTCCCAATAAAGTATTTTTAAGCTCCCCAAGTCTACTATTTTCCGCTTTAATGACTGATTTTAAAGCAGATTCCATCTCCCTGTAACTGGCTTCGTCAAATAAGAGGTCTATTCCTACCTTACCTTTATGCAACCAGTCAGGCAATTCTTCCATCTGCAAAGTCACTGTCATCACATCTTTTTTGACCTGATTGATCACTCCATTGATCCTGAATTCCGGAGAAATATGTTGCTCTAAATTAGAAAAAATAGAAACAGACTTACCGGATTGAAAGATATGACTCTGATTGGTGTCCATTCTTTCCATGTCCACTATCCATCGCTCTCCATATCCCAACCTGAATTTCTTTAGTTGTACGGGATACCAACAGATGCCTTCCTCCTTTTTATCTCCTATAGAAGTGTATAAAAACTTTTTTTTGAACTGTTGAAGATCCTCTTCCCACTCCTGCCTCAAAAGTTTCAAAGATTTTTTTAATTCCTCGGTGATATTTGGCATCTTTAGTTAAATTTATCGCAAAATTAAGATATAAACCATCCCATTTAATCACTGTTTATATAAAACGTGAATTATCTAGCGCATGCATATTTGTCCTTTGGTGAACCAAAGGTTTTAGTTGGAAATTTTATCGGAGATTTCGTTAGGGGATCGATAGAAAAATCCTATGAAAAGGAAATTGTGGTCGGTATAAAACTCCACTGGTCTATTGATAAGTATACGGACAATCACCCTATAGTAAAAGAAGCGCAGGAAATCCTAAAGCCTGAGTACGGCCGGTACTCTACCGTAATTACGGACATGTATTTTGATTATTTCCTTGCCAAATACTGGAACAATTACCATCCTGTTTCTTTGGATGACTTCGTACAAGATGTTTATGAGACGATTGATAGTTTCAGAAATGTAGTTCCGGAGAAATTTATGAAAACATTTGCCTACATGCGCTATTGGGACTGGCTGGGTGGATATGGAGAATTGGACGGAATAAGACAGGCAATGACAGGGATGGCAAAAAGAACCAAGTTTCAATCTAACTTGGATACTGCCCACATCTTCTTAGATGAACATCATGAATTTTTGAGATTGCATTTCGGTGATTTTTTTGAAGACTTGGTCAGCCATGCTAAACACAAGCTTTATGAACTAAAATCAGACCTCAATCCGGCATGATACAATGTAAACCCAAAGTCAATACTTACTTTGCACTTACTTTGGTGCTTATTGTCCTGATAAGTGGTCTGGTGTATATACTTAACCATTTTGCAGTACAAAGAACATTTGGGCTGGTCTTTTACCTAATTGCAGCAGTAATTCTCACCTTTGTCATCATTATGCTGCTGGTAAAAATGATGGCTGCGTACAAATTTATATCTGCTGGAAAGGAAAGGATCATCACCCGTTTACCTCTTAAAGGGATCACAAAGTCATACAAATTGGATGAGGTAATGGTCTGGGAAGAAGAAAAAATAATTTCCAACAAAAGAGAGTTCAGGCAACTTACCATTGCCTTCAATGATCAGCAATCTTTCACCATAAGCAATCATGAACACATCAATTATGATGATTTTTCTCAATATTTACAGAAAAAGGTGCCAGGGAAAAACGTAAAATCATTAAAAAAAGCTAAAAGCTCAGGGAAAAAGAAGCAGTAACTGCCGTATTGCCTTTACTAAACCTCCCCCCCGGAAGTGAAAAAACGCCTTCAGAACTTATAAATTGACGCACTTCCAATCTAAATAATGCGGACGGATTATAATGATAATCCAGATTACAAGATAATCCTGAAACTTTAAGTCCTTCATTCAAGATAATTCCTTTTGGATCGGAATAATATTCTGCTCTAGCTGCCACATAAACCTTTTCATCAATTGCCCTTCTAAGGGATGCTGTGAGGCCATACCATTGATTGATTCCCCCAAGGTATGCTTGTTGAATTCCATAATCCGTGCCTAGGGTTAGTCCCCAATAGCCTACTTCAGACTGCAAATAAAAATTGTTAAAAAAACGCCAAAGTTTAACAGGGTCAATCCCCTCGTTTCCCAAATAATTGGCATAGTTGATTTCCAGTCCTGGAATGGGCCTGTGCGTTACTCCAAAACCCAATCCAAGCCCTCTGTTCCTTTCTACTCTTTGAACATTTTGCCAACCGTTGGAAGCCCAGAGAGTAAGGTCTATATTCTCTTTAACTGCATAACTTAGTCTAGCTCCAGTTAAAAAATAGGGGGAATTTTCAGCCAGCAAACTTCGGCTGAGGTGCCAGCATTCCGCTCCTATCCAAGTTTCAAAACCAATATGAGATGGCATAACGCCTATATCAAGCCACAATTTCTCATGCAACCTTACCCCAAGGGAAGCCTCGTTGATGAACTGTGCCCAAGTGGGTTCATTGGCCATATTGAATTGCGCATAGGTGCCTGCCATAAGAGCCAGATTAGCACGGATGCCATCTGACTGATAAGCCATTTTCACCATTGCCAAATTGATGCTGAACTCGTTGTGTCTGGAAAAATTATATAGAAAATCAGGCCTATTTTGATCATCAGGCTGGTTAAAATCATACGAATAATAAGTCTCTAAATAAGCTGAAAAGTTAAAATTGTCTTTATTCAAGTCCTGTCCTATTGCAGGAATAATCAAAAGTGAAAACAGAAAGCTCAGCAATGGTTTCATAGGAATAAAAAAATGCCTAGATCTTAATCCAGGCATTACAAAATCAAATACGTGTTCTGAAGTTTTTATCGTAAAGTTCTATGCTCTCTTTGATGATACCGAACGCCTCCTCTTTTCCCAGGAAATCCTCTACTTTGACCTCTTTATTTTCAAGCTTTTTATAGTCTTCAAAAAAGCGGTGCACTTCCTTCATCAGGTGGGGAGGAAGTTCATCTATATCGTTGATATAATTGACTGATTGATCATCCGCTGCAACTGCTATAATTTTATCATCCGCTTCACCTCCATCGACCATTCGCATTACTCCAATAACTTTGGCTTTCACCAAGGTCATGGAAGGAATATCAATTTGAGATATAATCAAAATGTCCAATGGATCCTTATCATCACAAAATGTCTGGGGAATAAACCCATAATTGGCAGGATAATGGACAGCCGAAAATAATACCCTATCCAGTAGCAACATACCGGTTTTTTTATCCAACTCGTATTTCCCCTTGCTTCCCTTTGGGATTTCAATTACGCCAGTAACGAACTCTGGCGCTTCTTTTCCTATTTGCACATCGTGCCACGGATTAATCATAATGAAAAACTATTAAGTTTAATTGGAATGCAAATTACGGCCAATTTGGTCTTTTAACAAAGGGAGAATTTACTTTTGTACCGACCAAATGACCTATTTTAGCCATATCGGCTTGAATGACCTTATTTGAAGCTAGTATTTTAAACAAAATACCTTTTTGGCAACAACTTTGTTGCAAATTAATATCGGGTCCAAAAATTTTTGAAATTTGCCCCATTAATAGAATATTTTCAATCTTTTAATTCAAATTATTATTAGCTTACAATATAAACCCAACGCAATTAAGATGTCTAAGGCCAATATGGAGAAAATTAGGGTACTTTACGTAGATGATGAGAAGATCAATTTACAGGCATTTAGAACCACCTTTAAAAAAGATTACGAAATACTGCTGGCATCCTCTGCTAAAGAAGCCCGGCAATTACTTTTGAAAAATAAAGTTGATATCATCATTACGGATCAAAGAATGCCCCAAGAAACCGGCATCGAATTTTTTTTATCGATAAAAGACGCCTACCCCGAACCTATCCGGTTATTACTAACAGCCTACTCTGACAATCAAACAGTGCAAGATGCAGTGGGAAATGGACTGGTTTACCACTATTTGACCAAACCTTGGGAGGAGAAATATTTCAATAATATTATACGCAATGCATATGAAGCGTATGTTCTCAGAAAGCAAGTAAAAGACTTACAAAAGGAATTGTTGATGGTCAGGCAGGATTTGGAACTGTCCTACCGACAAAACCAAATTACTTAAGCTTAATACCTAGCTGCTAATAGTAGCTGAAGTTCTTTATGGCTCATGGTAAATTTCCTTGCAAGATAGGCGTTTGTAAGGCTACCTCTGTAGGTGTAAACACCTTTCATAAACCATTTGTAGTTAAAAATCATTTCTTCGGCACCCCTAAGATCCGCCATTTGTAGTAAAATAGGCGTAAATATATTGCTCAAACCTGCAGAAGCAGTTCGGGCAACCCTTGATGCAATATTTGGCACACAATAGTGGATTACACCGTGCTTGACATATGTAGGGTGTTCATGGGAAGTCATTACCGCAGTCTCTATACAACCTCCCTGATCAATACTTACATCTATAATGATACTCCCCTCCATCATTCCAGAAACCATCTCCTCACTGACCACAATTTTGTTTCTCCCTTTTTCAGCGCGAAGGGCTCCTATGACCACATCGGCCTCTTTGAGTGCTTTGCCTAAAGTATAGTTATCAATAGTAGAGGTGTATACCTGTTGTCCAAGGAGCTGCTTGATCCTGCGTAACTTATAAATTTGATTGTCAAAAACTTTTATACTGGCACCAAGGCCCAAAGCCGTCCTTGCAGCATATTCTGCCACAGTCCCTGCACCTACAATTACAACCTCTGTAGGAGGAACTCCTGTTACACCCCCCAAAATCAAACCCTTACCATCATTCACACTACTGAGGTATTCGGCAGCAATCAACATTACTGTACTGCCCGCAATTTCACTCATAGCCCTAACTACTGGCATCCCACCAACTTTATCCTCCAAATTTTCAAAAGCAACTGCCGTTATTCTTTTCCTGTTCAAGGCATGGATATAATCTGCATGTTGCTTCCCTAGCTGAAGCGCTGAAATCAGACAGGCACCGGGGCGCATATTTTCGATTTCTTCTATGGTAGGGGGCTCTACTTTCAAGATTACTTCTGCATCAAAGGCTTCCTTTGCAGAATACACCATTTTTGCACCTGCATCAGAATACTCTTTGTCCGTAAATTTTGCATCTTTTCCAGCCAGGGTTTCTACAATTACCTCTTGCCCATTATTCACCAAAAGCCCAACTGCTTCTGGGGTAAGTACAACCCTTTTTTCCTGGGCAGCCGTTTCCCTGGGAATACCAATTACCAAAGCATTTTTAGAACTTTTGATTTTAGCTGGCGCCTCTTTTGTATAAACTATATTCTCTGTTAAATCAACCATTGATTTCCCCATTAACGACCCTATTTAAACTGATAATCCTTACGTCACTTTCATCAACTTCCATATTAATTAAGATAAAATCAAGCGGAATGTAGTCGGGAATTTTCTCAGCCCACTCCAACCAGCAAATACGTCCACTGTAGAAATATTCATCTACACCGATTTCTAGAACTTCCTCAGGCTTTTCAATCCTGTAGAAATCGAAATGATAAAATATTTCACCCCGCTTGTTCCTGTATTCATTTACTATGGAAAAGGTAGGAGACGATACCATATCCTCAATTCCAAATCTTTTGGAAATGGCTTTGATCAAGGTGGTTTTACCTGCCCCCATTTGGCCTTTAAACACCCAAACCTTTTCATCACCACAAAACTGAATGATTTTTTCAGCTGCCCCTGCAAGCTGGTTTAGATTTTCACAACGGATTACTTTCAATCTGCTTAAATATTCTTTGGAACAAGATGAATAAGTGGAATAATAATTTCCTCCAAGGATACTCCTCCATGCTGAAAAGTATCTTTGTAGTAATTTACATAATAATTGTAATTGTTTGGATATGCAAAGAAATAATCTTCCACTGCAAAAACATAACTTGTTGATACATTAAATTTTGGAAGCTTTGCGTCTTCAGGCTTTAATATTTCGAAAACTTTTCCACTTTCAAAGTTCAGATTTTTCCCTTGTTTGTACCTTAGGTTTGTTGTGATGGTTTTATCACCGACAATTTTATAAGGTTTATGAACCCGCTTTGTCCCGTGATCTGTGGTTACGATTACCTCCGCTCCCACATCATTGATTTTTTTGAACAGTTCAAATAAGGAGGAGTGCTCAAACCAACTTTTTGTCAATGACCTATAGGCAGATTCATTGGGTGCGAGCTCCCTGATCATTTTCATGTCAGTTCGCGCATGGGACATCATATCCACAAAATTATACACCAATACATTCAGATCATTGTTCAGAAGATTATGTACCTGATCCAAAACTGCTTTTCCCTGATAAGCCTGTAAAATTTTATGATAGCTAAATTTAATATTCAACCTGTTACGGTGAAGGTTTTCGGCTAAAAACTCCTCCTCTTTATTATTTTTCCCTTCATCTGTATCCTCCCCTTCCCACAGATCGGGATGAAATCTGGCCATTTCAGAAGGCATAAGCCCACTAAAGAGTGCATTTCTGGAATAAGCGGTAGTGGTAGGCAGGATGCTGTAATAAGTCCCTTCTTCTTTGACATTGAAATAATTGGTAATTAAAGGCTTTAAAACTTCCCATTGGTCAAGCCGAAGATTATCTATTACCACAAAAAACAAAGGTTTCCCTGATTTTAGCAAAGGGAAAACCTTTTCTTTCATCAGTTTATTAGATAAAATGGGCATCTCTGACCTGGAATCATTGATCCAGTCCAAATAATTGGTTTTAATAAATTTTGCAAAAGTGGAATTGGCTTCGGTCTTTTGAGTCTCCAACACCTCTTGCATACTTTTATTTTCTGTTTTGTCTATTTCTAATTCCCAATAAGTAAGCCGCTTATAAATATCAGTCCATTCCTGATGAGTAGAGGCCTCATCGCAGGCCATACTTATATTCATAAAATCCTGTCTATAGGACAGATTTGTTCTTTCAGATATCAGCTGTTTATTCTGTAGGATTTTTTTTACCGAAAGCAATATCTGGTTAGGATTGATGGGTTTGATCAGGTAATCGGCAATTTGACCACCTATGGCATCATCCATGATGTGCTCTTCTTCACTTTTGGTGATCATCACCACTGGAATCTGAGGCTTTATCATTTTAATCTGCTGAAGGGTTTCCAAACCAGTCATACCTGGCATCATTTCATCTAGGAAAATTACATCAAAATTTTGCTCTTCAACCATATCAATGGCATCTACTCCGCTGTTAACAGTCAGAATATCATATCCTTTTTGTTGGAGGAAAAGAATATGAGGCTTCAATAAATCTATTTCATCGTCCGCCCAAAGGATTTTGGAATTTTGCATGTGATACGGTTTATTTCTTTTAAAATTATAATTACTTTTGAAACCAATCAAATGTCTGAGACATTGAAAAGCCACAAAATATTGAATGATCCTGTTTACGGATTTATTACCATACCCAGCGAGCTGATTTTTTCGATAATTGACCATCCCTTCTTTCAAAGGTTACGTCGTATCAAGCAACTTGGTTTAACTGACTTTGTCTATCCCGGTGCTTTGCATACACGTTTCCATCATGCCATAGGCGCTATGCACCTCATGAGTATCACTTTGGACAATTTACGAAATAAAGGGAATGAAATCTCAGATGAGGAATATGAAGCTGCCTTGATTGCCATTTTACTTCATGACGTAGGCCACGGGCCATTTTCCCACGCTTTGGAATTTAGCCTGCTACAAAATATTCCCCATGAATCAGTTTCATTATTGGTAATTCAAGCCATGAACAAAGAATTTTGTGGAAGCTTGAATCTTGCTCTTAAAATTTTTGAAAACCAATATGAAAGAAAATTTTTTCACCAATTGGTAGCCAGTCAATTGGATATAGACCGCCTGGATTATCTTCAAAGAGACTGTTTTTTTACAGGAGTTTCTGAAGGAACCATTGGAGCAGACCGAATCATTAAAATGATGAACATCAAAAACGACCAATTGGTCGTTGAAGAGAAGGGGTTGTACAGCATTGAAAATTTTCTTAGCGCGAGGAGGTTGATGTATTGGCAGGTTTATCTGCATAAAACTACCGTTTCTGCAGAAAAAATGCTCATCAACCTCATCATTAGGGCCAAAGAGATTCAACAAAGCAGAGGAAAAGTGAAAGCTTCTGAAGATCTGCTTCATTTTCTGGAAAATGATTTCAGATTGAAAGACTTCGAAGAATCCCCGGATTTATTAAAGGCTTTTCTAGGTTTGGATGATTTCGACATATGGGGAGGGATCAAACACTGGAAAAACGAACCTGATTACATCCTGCGAAATATTTCCAATATGTTTCTTACCAGGAAGCTCTATAAGATTTCTTTGAGAAACGAAGCATTCGAAGCCGAAGAATTGGAATCTTTGAAAAACAAAACCCTGAAAAAACTAGGAATACCTGAACAGGACTTGCATTATTTCTTTACTCATGGTTCAATTAGCAATCATGCCTATTTGAATAAAGAACGCATCCATATTCTAACCAAAAAGGGGAAAATAATTGACGTGGCTCAGGCTGCCGATCTACCTAACATTAAAGCCATGAGCAAAATTGTAAAAAAGCATTACGTATGTCAAGCTAAAAGTTTAATTTTATAGCCAAATTGTACCAAATTAAGCATGGAATTCACCCTAGAACAGATTGCAACGATTCTCGATGGGAAAGTAGAGGGAAACGAAAACCTAAAGGTTTACAGACTGGATAAAATCCAAGAGGGCAAACCTGGTGGCATCAGTTTTCTTTCCAATGAAAAATACGAGCCATTTATCTATACAACCTCAGCTACTGCTGTAATCGTATCCGAGGATTTCAAGCCATCCAAACCAATTTCTTGTCAACTTATTCGGGTAAAAAATGCTTACACAGGCTTTACCCAATTATTGGAAGCCTATTCCAAGTTGAGTAAAATGAGTAAAACCGGAATAGAAGAACCTTCACATTTTCATACTTCAAGTTCTCAGGGAGATGCTGGATATAGGGGCGCTTTTTCTTATGTAGGTAAGAACTGTTCCATAGGAATAGGTGTGAAAATCCATCCCCATGTGTATATTGGCGACAATGTAAGCATAGGGGATCATACAATTATTCATGTAGGTGCAAGAATTTTAGATGATACCACAATCGGAAGCCATTGTGAAATTCACCCCAATGCAGTAATTGGCTCTGATGGTTTTGGATTTGCTCCTCAAGATAATGGGAGCTATAAGGCAATCCCACAAATAGGGAATGTAATTATTGAAAGTCATGTAAGTATAGGAGCCAATACCACTGTGGACCGGGCAACTATGGGAAGTACAATCATTAAAGAAGGTGCAAAAATCGATAATTTAGTGCAAATAGCACATAATGTGGTTGTAGGAAAGCACACTGTAATTGCTTCTCAGACAGGTATTTCGGGGTCAACAGAAATAGGAAATAATTGTGTGATCGCAGGTCAGGTAGGACTTGTAGGCCACATAAAAATCGCGGATAAAACAACAATAGGCGCCAAAACTGGAATTACAAGAAGCATTGAAGGTTCGGGAAAAACTATTTTTGGATATATGGGAATGGAGATTAAAGAATTCTTAAAATCCTATTCCATTTTCAAAAACTTACCATCTCTTCAGGACCGTTTAAGGGAACTGGAAAAAAAACAATAACTTTGTAAGCCTTTTAACTTTAGCACAATAAAATCCGATGAGGGTAAAACAACATACGATTAAAAAACAAGTAACAGTTTCAGGTGTAGGTCTCCACACAGGAGTCATTTCTAATTTAACCTTTTTACCTGCTCCAGCTAATCACGGTTTCAAATTCCAGAGGATTGACCTGGAAGGCATGCCCATCATTGATGCGGACGTGGACAATGTGGTGGATGTATCCCGAGGGACTACACTTGAACAAAGCGGGGCAAGGGTATTTACAGTTGAACATGTGCTTGCAGCCTTAGTTGGATTGGAGATTGATAATATTCTGATGCAATTGGATGGCCCTGAACCTCCTATTTTGGATGGTTCTTCGATCCAGTTTATTGAAGTTTTGGAAAATGCCGGTATGGAAGAGCAGAACGCACTCAGAAGATTTTTTGAGGTTCCTGAAAGCATCAGTTACAGAGATCCATCCAGAGAAGTGGAACTTGCGGCTTTGCCCTTGGATGATTATCGGGTAACAGTCATGGTGGATTACAATTCCCCGGTATTGGGAAGCCAGCATGCCTCGATAACCAATATCAGTCAATTCAAAAATGAAATCGCCTCTTGTAGGACTTTTTGTTTTTTGCATGAACTTGAAATGCTCTATAACCAAAACCTGATCAAAGGGGGAGACTTAAACAATGCCATAGTTGTGGTGGACAGAATCATTGAAGATTCTGAACTGAATAATTTGGCTAAAATGTTCAATAAAGAAAAAGTTGAGGTCCGTAAAGAGGGGATTCTGAACAATGTCGAATTAAGATACAAAAATGAACCTGCTCGTCATAAATTATTGGATGTCGTTGGTGATCTTGCTTTGGTTGGAAGACCTTTAAAGGCGCAGATCCTTGCCGCCAGACCAGGTCATGCTGCAAATGTAGCTTTTGCCAAAAAATTGAAACGGGCTTGGGAAAAAATAGGCCCTAGCCATATCCCTCATTATGATCCAAAATTGCCACCTGTAATGGATATCAATCAGATCAGTAATATACTACCTCATAGGTATCCATTCCAGCTCTTGGACAAAATAATCTATTTGGATGACACCACAGTAGCAGGTGTCAAAAATGTCACAATCAATGAGCCCTTCTTTATGGGACATTTCCCCAATAACCCTGTAATGCCTGGTGTGTTACAAGTGGAAGCAATGGCTCAAACTGGGGGGATTTTAGTCCTCAGTACCGTAAAAGATCCAGAGAATTATTGGACATATTTTCTCGGAATAGAGAGCTGCAAATTTAGGAAAATGGTACTTCCTGGAGATACTATCGTCTTCAAATGCGAACTCTTGGCTCCTATTAGAAGGGGTATAGCCAAAATGAAAGGAGAAGCTTTTGTAGGAAACACCTTGGTTTGTGAAGCAGTAATGACCGCAAGTATTGTAAGAAAAGAATCATGATCAGTCAACTCGCCCAAATCCACGAAAGCTCCAAAATTGGTCAAAAAGTACACATTGACCCATTCACCATGATACATGAAGATGTAGAAATAGGCGAAGGCACATGGATAGGATCCAATGTTACTATATTTCCAGGGACAAGGATTGGTAAAAATTGTAAGATTTTCCCAGGAGCAGTGATCGCTGCCATCCCACAAGACTTAAAATTTCAAGGAGAAAAGTCTACTGTAGAAATAGGAGACGATACCACCATAAGGGAATGCGTCACCATTAGCAGGGGGACTTTGGAAAAGAAAACCACCAAAGTGGGGAGTAATTGCTTGCTTATGGCATATGTACATATTGCCCATGACTGTATCGTAGGCAATAACGTTATTATTGCTAATGCAGTGCAGGTAGCAGGGCATGTAATTATAGATGATTGGGCCATTATTGGTGGAAGCAGCGCCATTCATCAGTTTGTTAAAATCGGAATGCATTCCATGATTTCTGGGGGATCTTTGGTGAGAAAAGATGTCCCTCCTTACACAAAAGCAGCCAGAGAGCCTTTGAGTTATGCAGGAGTGAATAGCCTTGGGCTTAGGAGAAGAGGCTTCTCCTCTGAAACCATCAGTCTTATTCAGGAAGTGTACCGATATCTTTTTCTCAATAGTCTGAATAACAGCAGGGCTTTGGAAGAAATTGAGATCAATCTTCCAGCTACGAAAGAAAGAGACGAGATAGTGAATTTTATCCGCTCTTCCGAAAGGGGAGTAATGAAAGGATACATCAGTTAGTCCTATGGAGATAAGGCTGGAATCAGCAGGTAAACGTTTTCAGTACGATTGGATTTTTAAAAGTCTGACCACTGTGATACCGGAAGGTGAAGCCATTGCCATAACCGGAAGCAATGGCTCAGGCAAGTCGACTTTGCTCAAATGCATAGCAGGTCTGAATCCGCTTACAGAGGGAAATGTCTATTTCCACTGGAAAAATCAGGAAGTCAATGACGCAGATATTTTTAACCACCTGGTCATCAGCGCTCCTTATCTTGAATTACCGGAAGAATTTCAATTACTTGAATTGCTCCAATTTCACTTTAAATTCAAAAGACCTTTCAATGAAATGTCATTTGATGAAATGATGGATAAAATGTACCTAAAGGATCACAAATTTAAGCCCATCAATCAGTTCAGCAGTGGCATGAAACAACGGCTAAAACTTGGGCTTTGTCTCTTTTCAGACGTCCCATTGGTTCTCTTGGATGAGCCTACCTCCAATCTAGATGAAAAAGGAGTTTTATGGTATTTGGAATTGATAGGAAGTTATGGCAAGGGAAAGACCTTATTGATTTGTTCCAATGACCCCAGAGAGTATGGTTTTTGTCACCAAAAAATTCACGTAGAAGATTATAAGCTAAGTCAAAGGCTTTGAAAATCGAATCTAATATTTAATTTTACTGAAAATACTTAATATTATTTTATATGAAGCATCCTTTTTATAAGCTTTTTATCCTTTTAAGCATACTGACCCTTTCTTTTGCATGTGGTGAAAAAAGCACTGACCCTGAGCCTCAGAAGACCCCGGAAGAATTGGCAATTGAAGATCTGGCAGGAAGTGGATCTGAAGTGTGGGGTATTGCAAATGGTGGCTCAGTTCAACGGGACGGCCGTTCAGAAACCAATATATATCAAAACTTTACAATTACTTTTTCTGCAAATAATTCCAGTAAGACTTATCAAACAAGCAATGGCAACAGTTTATTTGACGCAAGCGGTAATTGGAATTTTGCTTCAGGAAGTATTGAAAGAATCATTTTAACAGGTTCTTCACCTGCTTCGGGCCAAGAAATTACTTTTACCAGATCGGGAAATAATCTCAGGTTACAATTCAATATTCCAATTCCTGAAGCAAGGGTAAATGCTATCGCAGGAAGCTATGTGTTCAACCTGACAAGGCAATAATACCTAAGCCTATTAGTTTTATTAAAACTAAGTAGTTCGCTATAAGTTTTTTTAAACCTTTAGGGTAACCAACGTAACGCCTGCTCCACCCCTATCAGCATGCTCATCCTCCAATTTACCGACCTGCTTCATTCCCCTTAGGATATTTCTGGTGATATCCCTTAAAATCCCATCCCCTTTCCCATGCACGATTCTAAGATCTTTCAATCCCAACATATATGCATCGTCAATAAAGTTTTGGACGAATGGAAGTATTTCCTCTCCCCTTTTGCCGCGAATATCCAGATTGGGAGAAAAATCCAACATTTTACTGTGGGTATCAAAACCAGTTCTCTTGGCTAATGACTTCTTTTCTTTTTTGACTTCACCTTGAGAAATTTTCTCAAGCCGGTTTAATTTTACAGTAGATTTTAAATCCCCAATACTTATTTCTGCTACCTTATTTTTCAGTACCAGTACTTGTGCTATTGCCCCATTATCTTTCAAGCGCACATGGTCTCCTTCTTTGATTTCTCCTCCAATCACCTTTACTTCAGCAACCGGAATCAAAGGCTTTTCTGGTTTTACCTCTTTTTTGAGTACCTCAAGCTCAGCCCTTACTTTTTTAGAGACTTCGCTATCAGCTTTGCTTTGTTTGATTTCTTTGATGGATGCTTCAATCTTTTTATTGACCTGATCTAAAAGGGCTTTGGCTTCTGTTTTGGCCTCCTGTATGTATTGTTTTTTATTTTTATCTAAGGTCTCTTTCAATTGATTGTATTCCTTTAGCTTTTGGTCCAGAAGGCGTTCCTTTTTTTGATTTGCTGAAATGATCTGCTCAAATTTCACTTTCTCATTTTCCAATTTCGTCAGCAAGCGATCATAAGTGACACGTTCCTCTCCTATTTGGTTTTTAGCATGTTCAATGATGTCCCTAGCAATACCGATTTTAGACGCAATCTCCAACGCGAATGAACTCCCTGGCTTTCCAATTTCCAGTTGATACAAGGGCTCTAAATTATCCACATCATATCTCATGGCCCCATTTACCAGCCCTTGATTTTTAGATGCCACTTGTTTCAAGTTTCCATAATGCGTGGTGATAATACCATAAGCTCCAGTTTTATTCAAAGACAAAAGAATCCCCTCAGCGATGGCACCTCCAAACAGTGGTTCTGTTCCCGTTCCAAATTCATCTATAAAAAGTATTGTCTTCTTATCGGCAAACTGGGTAAAGTATTTCATACTCATCAAGTGAGAACTGTAAGTACTTAGGTCATTTTCGATATTTTGTTCATCTCCAATATCAATAAAAAAATGATCAAAAAGACAACAGATAGAATGGGGTTCCATGGGAACCAAGAGACCACATTGCAACATATATTGTACCATAGCGACCGTCTTCAAAGTAACTGACTTGCCTCCAGCATTTGGGCCTGATATAATAAGCAATCTTCTATTATGATCGAGTTGAATATGGAGTGGAATAATTATTTTTCCCTGCTGCTTAAGTGCAATCTCCAAAAGTGGATGCCTGGCCTCATGCCATTGAAGGAGCCTGGCCTTTTCCAATTTGGGTCGGTTGGAAGCAGTTTTTATTGCAAATCTTGCCTTGGCCCTGATAAAATCAACCAATCCAAGGAATTGAAAAGCCTTTCTAAGTTCGGGGATATAAGGCCTTAGTTCATCAGTGAGATTCATAAGGATTTTTTGAATTTCCCTGCGTTCCATATACTCGAGGTCCTTCAATTCATTATTAATATCCAAAACCTCAGCAGGTTCAAGGTAAACCGTCTGTCCTGTGGCTGATTCGTCATGAATAAAGCCTTTGATCTTCCTTTTATTCTCAGCCAGCACTGGTATTACCATTCTTCCGCCTCTTATGGTCACGGATGCATCTTCAGGAGTAAGTCCCTTTGATTTAGCATCTTTGAATATCCTATCCAAAACTTTCCTTAGTCGGTTTTCTTCATAAAGAATCTGGGAGCGTATCAAAGATAGCTCCCGAGAAGCGTTATTTCTGATTTTTCCCTTTTCATCAATGATCCTTTCAATAGCTCTCAAAAGATCATTATTGAGATTGACCAGTCCTAAAAGTTCAAAAAGCTGGGGGTAATCGGCCTCATGATCCAGGAAAAAAGATATACATTGACTCAGGGTATTGAGTGCTAATTTTACTTCATGAAATTCATCTTCGTACAAAAATGTACCTTCGATTTTTGCTTTTTCAAGAAAAGGATGGATGTTGGTAAAGTTGGAAGAAGGAAAAAATTCACCCGACTCTATAAGCCGCTTAAATTCTTCTGTTTGATCCAGTAATCTATTGACCAATCTAAAGTCTTTAGAAAAGGACATTTTATCAACAAAGTCCATTCCCAAAGGACCCGTACATTCTCCTTTGATCAGCTCCCTGATTTTTTGAAAGTTTATTTTTTCTTCCAGATTCTGTGGATATACCATTGATTTACTGATTGCCTGATTTTTCTACCACATGCAGGGAGTCGATAGTCCTTGCATAAAGCCTGTCCATCACCCGGGTATCCCTCATGTAATATTCCAGGCTTTTTCTAAAAACTGAATCTGACACTTGATGTTTTTTGAAAACTTCTTTTTCGAATAAGGGGTACAAGATTCGAGAAGAATCATAGTGTATTGGAAAAGTACTCACCAAGCCTTCTGCAAGGTGAATATCAATGAGAAGTTCAACCATTGTATCCTCATCCAAAATCCCTTCCGGTAACCGCTGCCTGTTACAGGATTGAAGCATGAGTGCAACTGTCAAAAGAATCAAAATATTTTTCACGTCATAAAAATACGATTTATAAATGTATTTGGAATGTTTCTCTATGGTTTCAACCATGTTTGTCTTAAATAATCTTAAATTCACACCTCTCGATGAATAGAATACATGGGTTTCCAATTACCTTTTTTATTATTCAGAGTAGTCCCTTAAATTAGGCCTCTGAATGAGGTGTCCATGAAACAACTGCTGAAAAAACTTCGAAAATATGAAATCATGATACGCAAGGTGGCAAATAACCACTTGCAAGGTGATTACCGTTCCATATTCAAAGGTGCAGGATTGGAGTTTGATGACCTAAGACCCTATCAGTATGGTGATGATGTGCGTACTATAGAATGGAAAGTCTCTGCCAAGGGCCATGGTACATTTGTCAAAACCTTCAAGGAAGACAAGGACCAATCAGTTTATTTTCTTTTGGATATTTCCGGGTCTCAGGACATTGGTGAAGCAGGTAGGAAGAAAATAGATTTGGGCAAAGAAATTGCAGGGGTACTTACCTTGGCGGCCATATTTGATGGCAGTCAGGCAGGATTGATATCATTTTCCGATCAAAAAGAAAAAATCATCCTTCCCGGAAAAGGTCCTAAGCAAGGTGTGAAAATCATTCAGGGTATCTTTCATCATGAAAATAAATCTTTTAGGACCAACCTGAAGGAAATGTTTAACTTTGCTTTGAACCACATAAAAAAAAGAAGCATTATCATTGTTATCTCCGATTTTATTGATGAAGGCTATGAAAGACCATTTAAGGCATTGGCTGAAAAACATGATTTGGTGGCCATCCAAATAACAGATCCAAGAGAATCTGCCTTGCCATCATTGGGAATCATTCCAGTTTTTGACAAAGAAGAAGGAAGGACTACGTGGGTAAACACAGCTTTTGGTTCATTTTCCAAAAAAATTGCCGATACCTTTACTGTAGAAAGGATACATTTACAGGAAATCTGTAAAAAAAATCAGATCAATTATCTCAATATCAATACCAAAGATGATATTGTACTACCGCTAATTGAACTATTCAAAAGAAGAAACCGTACCATGAAACGTGGCTAAGAAATTGAAAAACATCATTACTTGTCTCGCAATTTGCTTCCTTCCGTGGTCTATACAGGCTCAGGAAATAATTGTAGAAGGTTATTTCCTGCAGGACTCTGCCAAATTGGGTGAGCGCATTCCTTACGTACTCAAAGCCAAGTATGGGGCTGGTCAAAATATTGTATTTCCTGACTCCACCTATGATTACTCTCCTTTTGTTCTATTAGAGAAAAAAACGTTTATGTCATCGACCAAGGATGGGGTCACCTTGGACAGTGCTATTTATTATGTTTCCAACTTTTCATTGGAACCGGTTATTGAATTTACAATTCCTGTTTTTGAGGTATTTAAGTACGATAGCCTAAAACATGAGCCCTTGGAATCCTCCCTTACGTTAAAATTAATCATCGATCAAATTCCGGATGAACTTGCCTTCAGAGACAATAATGTTTATCAACCAATACCGACAGTTTTCAATTACCCCTTATGGATAAGTATCCTAGTTGGCATAGTCATCTTAGGCTTCATATTGTTCTTTTTCTTTGGAAACAAATTACAGAAGCGATGGGACATTTGGATGGAGAAGAAAAGGTACAAGAGGTTTGAGAAGCGTTGGCGAGCAGCTGAAGATGCCTTTAAAAAGCAACCTGATATGGATCAGGCTGATGAGTTATTAGGGCTTTGGAAGACCTATATGGAGCACTTAAAGGCCAAACCGTTTAGGGAATGGACTACTACCGAAATAGCTGAATTCCTGGAAAACAAAGCAATAATTAAGGACTTTAGGGATATTGAAATGATCATTTACGCGGGAAAAACAAGTGATGGTCTTCCCCAAGCATGTCAAAATCTTTGGAAAATCTGTTCAGATTCCTACCAACAAAAAATTACCCTCACAGATGAGCGTCAATAGTATTGCTGATTTTTTCTCTTTTTATTGGTTCTCACCAGAAACCCTTCGTTCATTTGAATGGGAAAATCTCTGGGCACTCCACCTGCTCTGGGTCATTCCTTTGCTTTTTTTGCTCAGAAAATTTATTAAGTTCTTAAAAAACCCAGTCTTGGAGCTTTCACTTCCAGGCAGTGTTTCCCAGAGTAACCCATGGACTTACCTAAGGTTAATTCCGGGGATTTTATTTTTACTGGCCACTTGGATGATAATAGTTGCACTTGCAAGGCCTCAGCGTACCAATGAACGGGTAGAACAATACACAGAAGGGATAGATATCATGATTGTCCTCGATATTTCAGAGTCCATGGATTTGCAAGATTTCAAACCCAATAGATTAGAGGCAGCCAAAGAGACAGCCATAGCGTTTATTAACGGTCGTTTCGGAGACAGAATAGGTATGGTGATTTTTTCAGGAGAAGCTTATTCTCTTGCTCCTTTGACCACTGATTATGCCCTGCTAACAGATTTGGTCAAAGATATCTCCTTTAATATGATGGATGCAAAAGGTACAGCTATAGGCAGTGCATTGGCAGCGGGAACTAACCGGATGAGAGAGTCAGATTCGAAGTCAAAGGTGATGATTTTATTGAGTGATGGAGAAAACAATGCTGGAAATGTGGACCCTATTTTTGCCGCACAGCTTGCTACTGCACTGGACATCAAAATCTACAGCATTGCAGTAGGCAAAGACGGTATGGTACCTTATGGGGTAGATTTTTTTGGAAGACCGCAAATGATCGAAAGCTACTTGGATGAAACAACACTAAGAGAAATCGCTGAAATTGGTGGTGGCCGCTTTTACAGGGCTTCTGATGATACCGCTCTTGAAAACATTTTTGATGAAATCGATAACCTGGAAAAAGCGGAAATCATTGAATCAAGGTACAAAGAAACAGTTGATTACTACCGTACATACCTTTTCTGGGGCATCCTATTTTTCTTAGGCTGGCTGGGATTAAAGAGCACCTTCTTTAACAACTTCCTCTTGGATTAAATTACTCGGAAAAAATATCTAGCGTCAAATCTTCAAATAAAATATAGGTAGCATAAAATGTGACCGGCAATGTTACGATCAAACCAATAAACAAGAAGAGTACGCCTAGTACGTTGATGAGTATCAAAAACAGGGAGAAAAGAAAAAACTTCCACCACCTAACGGTAATCAGCTTACGGCTTTCCTCCAAGGCTGTCCAAAAATCAAAGCCTCCAAAGATGGCCATCATTACTGAAAAACTGTAGGCTACTGCCAAATAGACTCCAGGTAAAATAAATGCAAAAATCCCCAGTGCAGTGAGCGCTTGACCGACCAACCAAATTGGAATAACTACCAAAGCCACACTGAACCCTTTAAAAAAATCAGGATAAATTACAGGTTGCTTTAGACTGATTTTATTGGCAACGTAATAAAACCCTGTAAATAAAGGAGGCGCAAGGAATACGGCATACAAAAGTGTGAAATTTGGAAAATACGAAGCAAAAATAATTTGAATCGTTAAAATCAGGAGGGTGTAAGCCATGCTATACAGTGGCTGGGAAAGAAACATTTGAAGTCCTCTTTCAAGAATATCTTTTATTTCAAAATCATAGCCCCTTTCCCGGAGATCGGCTAGCCTATCTTTGTTCATAAAACAATAGCCCTATTATGACCTGGTAATAGCTTCCAGTATATCATGTTTGGTGATGATATGTATTTGATGATGATCATCTCTTACCAAAACCGCCTTTTCTTTGTCTACCATGGAGGAGAGTACATCTAAGGTGCTATCAAGGGCCACAAATTTCATAGAATCTTCCATGACCTCGGATACTGCTGCATCTTTAAGTGCTGGATTTTCAATGATTTTACTTAAAATTTTATTATCTGTGATGCTCCCTACCACATTTCCTTCTTCCATGACGGGGATTTGGGAAACACTTTTACTGTTCATCATGGCTATGGCATCTTTTACAGAATCCGACTTTTGGGATACTACCAAATGGTAATTTCCGTTCCTCCCAGTGATAATATCTCTTGCTGTTCCAAATGTTCTGTCTTCTAGAAACCCATGGTTTCTCATCCAGTCATCATTGTAGACCTTTCCCAAATATCGGGTACCATGATCAGGAAGTATGATCACCATCCTGTCCCCTTCTTTCAAGTTTTCTTTGGCATATTCAAGAGCTCCGTGCACAGCAGAGCCGCAAGACCAGCCTATAAAAAGTCCTTCTTCTCTTGACAGCCTTCTTGTCATTACCGCCGCATCCTTATCTGTTACTTTTACAAAGTGATCAATCATATCAAAATCCACATTCTTCGGCAGAATGTCTTCACCAATGCCCTCTGTGAGGTAAGGATAGATTTCATTTTCATCAAAAACGCCCGTTTCTTTGTATTTTTTGAATACAGAACCATAAGTATCAATACCCACAGTGACAATTTCTGGATTCATTTCTTTTAGGTATTTTGCGGTACCGCACATCGAGCCTCCTGTACCCACTCCTGCTGCATAATGGGTGATTTTGCCTTCTGTATCCTTCCAGATTTCAGGACCAGTTGTTTCATAATGTGCCTGAGCATTGGAAAGGTTATCGTATTGATTTGGATAAAAAGAATTTGGAATTTCATTATTGAGTTTCCTGGCGACGGAATAATAAGACCTTGGATCATCAGGAGCTACATTGGTTGGACAAACAATCACTTCAGCGCCCACCGCTTTAAGGATATCAATTTTCTCCTTGGACTGCTTGTCAGCCATGGTAAATATACATTTATATCCTTTGGCAATCCCTGCTAAAGCCAAACCCATTCCAGTATTTCCTGAAGTACCTTCAATGATTGTACCCCCAGGTTTTAAAATACCCGCACGTTCTGCATCTTCCACCATTTTTATTGCCATACGGTCTTTCATGGAGTTTCCTGGGTTGAAATATTCAACCTTGACCAAAATTTCTCCTTTTATATCTTTATTGATTTTATTCAACCGAATCAGGGGCGTATTACCGATGGTCTCAATGATGGAATTGTAAATCATAACTAGTTGGCTATTTTTTCTCCGCAAGTTACGAATAATTTAAAGCCAAGGCGAAACCTAATATAGAAATCCGAAGAATATTTTGGTGAGAAAAAGTCTTGCTGTAATACCTGAGTAAAAATCGAGAATGGTGCTATTGCCTTTTAACTATAACAATGAATTTACAGGAACTGAAAATTCATCTACCAAAGCTACTGCACCATGAATGGCTGTTTCATCCAATTCCGAAATAAGTACTTTCAAATTGGAACTTACGGTGGGATATTTGAATCGCGAAATACTGGAAAACATACTATCTTTGAAAAAAGGATATGCTTTGCGGATAGATCCTCCCAAAACAATGGCTTGGGGAGCCAAAACATAGAGTACATTTTTGATTAATTCTCCTAAATGAACGCCAAATTCATCAAATGCCTTTAGAGCTTCAGGATCTCCCAAAGCCGCTTTTTTAAATAGAGATTTAGGCTTTTTCCCAAATTTCCTAATAAAAAATTTACCGCTGCAATAAAATTCAAAATCCTTTTCCAGATAGGGTACTGAACACCATTCTCCGGCAGCACAATAGCGCCCACAATACAAGTGCCCATTGGCAATGATTCCTGTACCTACTCCTGTACCTAATGTAATTCCAACCACATGTTGATATCCTTGGGCAGAACCAAATTTGTATTCCCCTAATGTGAAGCAATTAGCATCATTATTTATAAATACTGGCTTGGCAAATCTATTCTGCAAAAAGTCTTTCAAATGTACTTTGGTAAAGGAAGGAATATTACTGAGGTTAAGTACGATTCCGTTTTCAGTATCGATCAGTCCTGGTATACCAATACCAATGGCAAAGAAATCATAATCCAAATATCCACTAATAAAGTCAGCAATGACTTCTAAAATATACTCTTTACTTTCCCTAGATGGGGTTTCGATGCTGCGAATATCTTGCAACTCGTTATTGATCATTACCCCGGCCCTGATGTTAGTGCCTCCAATGTCTATACCCAAAATGGGTTGAGTAACTGTGAGCATATTTTTAGATGTTAATAGGTTTCAAGAGCAAAGAAGATGAAAAAGCCATCTCCTTTGCTTTAGCAATAGGTTTTAAATGAATTATAACATGCCTTCGATCGACTTTTCCAATTCGCGAGCATGGGCCAAAAACTCCTCCACATTCATGTCCTTGAAAAATATCAATCCATGACTTGACCTTACTTTGGCTGATTCATGGAGATAGAAGTAATTTTTACCAAGCAATAACTGTATATCATTCAATTGACTGACCCATATTCTTTTGGCTACAGTACTGAATTTGCCATTATGGGAATAACTTGGAAAAGAAGCATTGACCTGGCTCAGGTAGCAATTGGAAAAGGAGTCTTCCATGACTGACATATCTCCCAATGAAACGGGAACAATAACGTTCGCCTCATGTGGCTCGAATTTGAACCATACATTCCTATAACCAACGATCCTCAATTCACTTAAATCTTTTTCCTCAGCCCATTGCCTCACTGCTTCTGCTGTAGCTTGAAGTACTTTGTAGTGGGTATCGGGTCCCGAGCCTTCCGGATCCAAGGTTAGACTTATTTTGGTGGGGTTAACCCTTCTAAACATTTCCACAATTGGTTCTACATCCCGCTTCTTATCAGGCTGTTCGGTGAAAATATCTCCAGTGTAAAACCCAAGCCTTAGGTGATGGACGTTTTGCACCTGTACGCCAAAATGGGCCCAAACAAGTTCTTCTTCAAACTCCCTGATCATCCCTTTTAATTTTTGGATTTTTGAAGGGTTCTTCTCACCATCATAACTATTTCTCAATATGCTAATGACATCATTGATGGTTTCTCGGAGTTTTTGCTTGTTCTTCACCTCAAAAATATCCACCAGAGCCCGAACCACCCTGTGGCAAAGTCCCCGCATTCTACCAGCAGAATCTTCCGCGGCAACTTTAGTCAAATAATGGTAAACATCCTTATCTGTTTTAAGCTTATATCCGATTTCAAAGAAATCATCATAATGCACCATCTGAATCTCTCCATCATCTAATAACCTTTTGGTATGCAAGAGTGTATCTATTACAAAAGTATTGGTGACCGCAGTAAACCCGGAAGTAAGAACTGAAAAGTGGGCCTCATTGCTGTTTTCCTGTAATTGATTGGTGATATGAGGCAATATTCCCAGAGAAATATCATCATGATGTGGTCCAGTATGAAGAATAACCTCTTGCTTTTCTTTTGCTGTGCCCCGATTGATTTTTTCAATTACACTCTGAACAACCCGATTAACTGTTTCCTCAGAAAGATCAGGGATTAAAGCCGTATACTTGTCGTTTTTTAAATCTTCCAGTTTCAACCTGTGTCCATATTTCCCCAGTTTTTTACAGAGCTCGATTACAGAACGCTCTGTTTTCTCCCAAGTCCACTCCCCAGACTTATAGTAAGTATCTACTGAATCAGTAAGCCGTACAGCAGCTCCTTTAGTAAGGAAAAATCTGCCATTCTTTAATTTTTGAAGTGCAGTAGCAGGATAAACATTGCTCAAACTATTTTCAAGAGAATCTTTCACAATTTGGGCTTTGGCTTCCCCTGCGGCTATAATAATGGCTACCGCATCTTTATTATAGGTAATGGTTTCGAGTCCAATTGTAATCACCAATCTATTTGCTGAAACTTCTATTCCTCCCAAATCACCCGCTGCAACTGCCTGGGTTTCAAAATTGGTCTCTGTCAATCGGGTAGGCGAAAAAAGATGGGAACCTCTCGTATTAAAAGCTATGTGTCCATCAGGACCTATACCCCCAAGAAAAAAACCTATCCCACCGAGATCCCTTATTCTTTGTTCATATTCTGCACACCACTGATCAATTAAATAGATGGACTCTTGCTGCATTTTTTCTAGAACGCTTACAGGTTCTCTGAATCTCAAAGATAAATCTACTTTAAGGTCTGGAAATATTTCCCTGTAATGCTTGCCTCCTGAAAGTGGAATTTCATCAGAGTTGATCAAAATAGCTTTCTCCTTACTCAATCCAAAACCTTCGAGATAAAACTTATTGACATAATGAAAAAAACTATTGTTCTGCTTAGAAGAAATCGGATAAAACTCATCAATCTGTACAAAAGTGAGTTCATTTAAAACCGGCTTCTTGGTTTTACCCAGATTATACCTTTCCCTGATCTCTTTACCTTTTTTGCTGTCCCAGTTTTCCAATAAATATTGACTCCATTTGATAAAATATTCAGGCGTTTTGCCAGTAGGCAAACTGATTACACCGCGGGGATTTTCTGCAGCCCATTCCAAAAATCTACAGGCGGTGATCAATCCCAATTTGGGGAAATTGTCAACCGTCAGGTATGGTATTTTGGAATTAATGGAAGTGATTCCAGATTCCTCCTGAAAGGCTTTTTCAACATCGGATAGTGGATAGTTGCTGAGCATATGCACGTAGTTTGTTTTTATTTTTCACAAAATAAAAAATCTTTGAATTAAAATCATATACTTTTATAAAAAATTTAAAAAAGATATTTTCGATTAATTAAAATATATTTTTTGTGAATTCAAGCTTAATCTTAAGTTGAAAGTCTTTAATCACTTTGAATATTTCCAATAAAGTGACAACCTGAACCTTTGTCAATTGCTTGATCGCTACATAATTCACTGGTTTTTGTCCATTCTGAATAATCTGCATTGCTTGTTTTTCAAGTCTTAAAGCCATAAGGTAATAATAGGCATGGGACAACTCTCTTGTTTCTTTTTCCGAGAACACTCCTATCTTACTCAGAGCTGCAATCCTTTTCCCTGTATTGGGTTCAAAGATTCTATGTTTTAAAGCAAACGCCCTCGCTAAATCTACGATTGGAGTCATAGCTTTTTTGATGTTAAAATGCGCTTCTCCATCGATATCGAACGTTTTGATATTTCTTTTAAAAAATGTGAGAGGGGGCTCGTATTGCAGAGCATTCACCCCCAAATTGATGAAAAACTTCTCTGTTGGATTTTTAAGTTGCTCATCCATGAAGTTTCTAAGCTCATCCAATAATCCATAATCTCCATAAATTGCCCTGCAATCAAAAAAAGTTGCGTATTTCATCATTGTTTCCGGTGTGGATTCCTGTATCCAATTTTCATAATTTCTTTTCCAGTGTGAAAGGGAATGGGTCCATTTGGGATTTTTGGCCATAAAGTCCCCTTTACAGAAATCAATTCCTATTTGGTCTAAGGCTGTAGAAACCCGATCTGCAAAATCCAAAAAATAAGTTCTTACCAATTCTCTCTTTTCATTGGCTTTATCCTCATAGATAATGGCGTTGTCCTGATCTGTTTTTAAGGTTTGTTCTCCCCTTCCTTCCGAGCCCAACACTATGAATACAAAATTAGCTGGGGCTGGCCCTATTTCATGTATTTGTATTTCAATTACCCTTTGTGTGATTGTATCTGTAACTGTCGAAACAATTTGATTGATGATTTGTGCTCGGATACCTTTCTCAACCAATTGATGAACCATAACTGGTACAAGACGCCACTTTTGCACCAATTCCTCTACGTCAAGCGCCTGTTTGAGGGATTGAATAAAAATAAATGGCCCTTGGTACTGTTCTGTCATAATTTTGGTCCTGCTGATCCAGCCCACAAAATGATGACCCTCTTTTACCAAAAGGTACCTTATTTTGGATTGAAACATCTGTAATAGGGCCTCATAAAGTAGCGCATTTTTATCTATGTAAAAAATATCAGTATCCATTACTTTTTCAACAGCTATAGATGGGCTTAGATTATTGGCCAATACACGGTCTCTCAATGTAATATCTGTAACAAAGCCTTCAATATTGTCCTTCAAATCCGTGATGAAAACGCAGGAAACCCTTTCTCTGGCCATCAATTTTGCAACTTGGTGTACCGCTGTTTGGCCATTGCAGGTAATCAGACCCCTGTAATGTAAGTCACTAACTTTTTTTGTGTAAAAGTGAGCTGATTCAATTCCAATCTGTGGGTCCATAGCAGTTTAAATATCAAGGTGAAAATAATTAATTTTCTTAACTTAGACCATGATATGTATTGTAACAGGTGTTTCAGGCAGTGGTAAAACGACCATTGGCACACTTCTTTCCAAAAAAACCCATCTGCCATTTTTTGATGCAGATGATTTCCACCCCGGTACCAATGTGGAAAAAATGTCCCAAGGTATACCTTTAACGGACCATGACCGTATGCCTTGGCTACAACATTTGGCAAACAAGATTCAAGATTGGGAAAAAAGCGGTGGGGCTATTCTGGCCTGTTCAGCCCTTAAAGAAACCTACAGACAGATACTGCATGCTGTTCCAGACATCCTTTGGGTTCACCTTCAGGGAGAAAGACCCAGTCTTGAAGAACGATTGAAAAAGAGGCAAAATCGCTACATGCCCCCAGGTTTGCTGAATTCCCAGATTGATGCATGGGAGCAGCCTGACTATGGTCTTCATCTTGATATCAAAGATACTCCTGAGAGTATGGTGAATATCATCATAGAGAAGCTAAGGTTAAAAAGCCCAAACTCCCATATAGGCATAATAGGAATGGGAGTGATGGGAAAAAGTCTCGCACTCAATATGGCAGAAAATGGTATCCCAATTGCTGTTTACAACAGGTTTGTCGTAGGAAAGGAAGAGCATATCGCTACAGGATTCGCCGCCACAAACAAGCATTTCCCACTGCTGAAAGGATTTGATGAACTGGCATTGTTTGTACAAAACTTGGAAAGCCCTAAAAAGATCCTTTTGATGATTCCTGCGGGTGAAGCCATTGATCACCAAATTGGGGATTTGCTTCCTTTTCTTCAAAAAGGAGATATTCTTATTGATGGAGGGAATTCTTTTTTTGAAGATTCAAGCAAAAGATATGATTATCTTGCTAGCAAAGGTATTCATTTTTTACCCATGGGCGTTTCTGGAGGAGAAGAAGGGGCTAGGAAAGGACCTTCTCTAATGCCGGGCGGCAACGCAGAGGCCTATGAATTACTTTTCCCTTATCTCCAAAAAATTGCAGCAAAAGATAAAAACGGGAAAGCCTGTGTAACTTATGTGGGTCCACAGGGCGCCGGTCATTTTATCAAAATGGTTCATAATAGCATAGAATATGGTGAAATGCAGGTCATTGCAGAAACAGTTCATCTTTTGCGCTATGGTATGAAACTGAGTGCAGTTGAAGTTGCGAAAATTCTTAGAAACTGGATAGCTGAAGGCCTAAGTAGTTATTTATTGGAAATTACGGCAGATATTCTGGAGATACAGGAAAACGAGGAGTTGATTTTAGACAAAATCCTGGATAAAGCGGGACAAAAAGGGACCGGAAATTGGTCTATTTCAACTGCACTGAAATACAATACCCCTTATAGCCCTCTTTTCGAAGCAGTGACCGCAAGGCAGTTATCCGCTAACAAAGAAGAAAGAACGCAGCTTTCCAAGGAATACAGTCACCGGTTCAGGGCATTTGCAGGAGACAAGGTGCTGCTTTTAGATCATTTGAAAAATGCATTCAGATTGGTCCGAATCATTAATCATGAAACAGGTTTTGACCTTATGCACAAAGTGTCTTCTTCACTTCATTGGAATTTAAATTTTTCAGAGATTGCAAGGATATGGACAAATGGCTGCATCATTCGTTCAAAGTTAATGGAAGATTTGGTGGCTATTTTTCAAGAAAATCCTTCAATCATTCATCACAAAGCCCTTGTCGGAAAAATTAAAGAGTGGAAATCTGACCTTGCCTATCTTATCGGTTTAGGACTTAGTCACGACTTCGCTCTTCCGGTAATGTCTGCTAGCTTAAACTACCTTTTAGGTAGAATAATTGAAGCCTCTTCAGCCAATATGATCCAAGCCCAAAGGGACTACTTCGGTGCCCATACCTATATCAGAAATGATGATCCTAAAGGTCTTGCAAAGCATACAGATTGGCTTTTGTTAAAAGAAAAACATCAAAATAAAGATAATGCCTTATGAAAAAAATACATCTTACCCTTGTTTTGCTTATCCTCTTTGTTTGTTGCAAGGTCAGGATTTCAGAGGCTCAGGAGTATTTGTTAAAAAATGTTCACGTTCTGAAACTTGATGACAACACAGTCCTGAAATCACAAAATATCCATGTGCGGGATGGGGAAATCATCAACTTTTATTCAGCATCCAGTATCCCTTCATTGATAGATCAGATTGAAATTATTGATGGTCATGGAGGCTATATCTATCCCGGTCTGGCTGAAATGCATTCCCATATTCCAACTACGGAAACAGAGGATTTCTCTTACATCCAAGATGTCATGTGGTTGTACCTGGCCAATGGCATCTTGAATGTGAGAGGAATGATCGGTCATGCTTCTCATTTGCAACTTAAAAGTAAAATTAGCCAAGGAGAAATTACTGGTCCAAGAATTTTTGCAGCAGGCCCTTCTTTAAATGGATCTTCTGTTGAAGATCCAAAAATGGGCATAAAAATGGTACTAGAACAAAAAAAGCTTGGCTACGACCACTTGAAGCTTCATCCTGGATTGGATATGCCTAGGTTTTTGGCCATTGCCAATACAGCCAAAGATGTAGATATTAAATTTGGGGGACACGTTTCTCTCGAGGTGGGATTAGAAAATTCTCTCAATCATGGATACCGTTCTGTTGAACACATAGATGGTTACATCGAAGCACTTATTGAAGATAAAAGCAAGCTGGATCCCCAAATTGCCGGTCCTTTCAGTATGCTTTTGGTCAAAGAAGCAAACTTGGATAGATTACCGGAAATGGTTCAGCTGACTTTGGATACAGATGCATGGATTGCCCCTACCCTTACCCTTTTTGAGAGGTTTTTTGGATATATCCCAGCCGATGAATTCAGATTGGAAGAGGAGATGAAATACATGCCAGGAATTCAGGTACAGCAGTGGGTTAATCAGAAAAAATTATTGGAAAACCAAGGTGTGCTCAGAGCTGAAAATGTCAAACCCTACCTGGAATTCAGGCAAATGTTATTAAAAAAGCTCTATGATGCAGGTGTCCCCATTCTGATGAGTTCTGATTCTCCTCAAGTATTTAATGTACCGGGCTTCTCCATTCATAATGAGATCAAATCTATGCATGAATCAGGATTGACAGCCTTGGATATTTTGAGATCTGGTTCGAGAAATGTTGCCCGCTATTTTGATCGGGAGGGTGAATTTGGAATTCTGGAAAAAGGTGCATCAGCCGACTTTGTCCTGGTTTCAGGTAATCCATTGGAGGACTTAAATCAATTAAAGCATGTAAAAGGAGTAATGCTTAGAGGTGAGTGGATAGATCAGAAAAAGATTCAGGCGGAATTAGAACGGATCAAGGAGAAAAATATAAGAAAATAAAAAGCCCTGTCCAGGGCTTTTTTGACAACATCAAGAAACACTATTACTCAACTTTTTTAACGTTTATAGCATTTGGACCTTTCTTGCCATCCTTTACATCGAAGGTTACTTTGTCATTTTGGGCTACTTTGTCTACTAGGCCAGTGGCGTGGACAAAAACATCGCTCTGTGATTCGTCATCAACTATAAATCCGAATCCCTTGGCATCATTGTAGAATTTAACTGTTCCGGTAAGCATGATAAATATTAGAATTATGTGGTTAAATGTATTTTAAATGTAAATATACTTCCTCAAAAAACAAAAAATAATTTTGCTAAATTGCTGATATGAAGAAGCTAGTGATAATCAGACATGCCAAATCCTCCTGGGAAGACCCCTATTTAAATGATCATGCAAGACCTTTGGCAGAAAGGGGATATCGTGATGCACCACGTATGGCACAAAGATTAAAGCAAAAAGAAATCTTTCCGGATGCCATACTTTCCTCTGATGCAGAAAGGGCAAAAAGCACGGCCATGATCACTTCAGAAAACCTCCACTTCCCAAAAGATAAAATCCAGTTCACAGAAAAACTCTACCATGCATCAGCTAACAGCATTATCAATGAGATAAAAAAAACAAAAAAAGAAATCAATACACTATTCATTTTTGGACATAATCCGGGTTTCAATGAGCTGATTGAAAAACTAGGAGGGGAAATAGACAATCTCCCAACAACAGGTCAATTTGGGTTTGAATTAGATATAGAGGATTGGGAGGAGATTAGCCCAAAGAGAGCCAAGGTTTGGTTTTTTGACTACCCGAAGAAAATTGGATAGTCGTGTCACCCTAGATCAATATTCCCTGACATCCTGCAAAACACCCTTAAACCTTTCAGGTTCTTCCATGAGCGCAATTAGCTTTGAAGCGGAATGATCCGGTGTACTGAGCAGCTTATTTTCTTTTAGACCTACAAATTTATCCAATAGGGAAAAAGATTTTTTATCAGCCGCTCTAATATCAGATTGCATGGCCGTATCCACCACACCTGGCGCAACGGAAAAAACCCTGATACCAGACTCATCCAACTCCGCCTCCAAAGCTGCTGCTTCACTCAACAAATTAATCGCTGCTTTGGAAGAAGAATAACAGGCCCATCCGTCAATGGCTTTCTTGGCGGCTCCCGAACTGATATTGACTATCAGGCGTTCCGCTTCCTTTAACCCAGCATATTTTTCAATAAATGCATTCATCAGAATGGTCGGAGAAATGGTATTCAAGGCAAAAATCTTGTAGATACTTTCCGGAGACATCTTTCCCAAGTGTTCAATCTCGCCTATCCAACCTGCATTATTGACAAGTGCTATCTTACCAAAATCCCCTGAAGGGAACATGGCATCTACATTTTTCAATATTTCCTGTAAATTGGACAAGTCCATAGCCAAGCCCTTGAACCTTGGATTTTTAAGTTGTTCCTGTGACCGGGCCACCCCAATCACCTGATTGTTCGGATCCTTCAAAAGTTGTTGTACCAAAGCCTTTCCAATCCCTTTGCTTGAACCTGTAACAATATATAAAGCTGTTTTTGACATGTTGTTGGTTTTAAATTCCATCCATACAAACCTTACAGGTCTGACTAAAGGCGCGATATCTTTAAGCCAATAAAAAGCCAAACTATCACATTGTTGACCTATTCTAAATAGATTTAAAGAAATACTAATCTATAAGCTTAATGTTTTTAAACCAAAAATGTTTGTTACGGGCTTTTCCTTCACTGTCCTGAAAAGAGTAACTTTTCTTTACCGTTTCTCCAAAACTTATGGGAACCTTTTCTGAAAATATAGGCCCATCGAAGCAAAAAGTATGAAACTCACCATTTTCCCCACAATGATCTACAGATCGGGGCAATGCATCTAAAAAATCATAGCTTAGAATTTCCCCCAACCAATCTTCCCCGATTTTATCAGCATCTGCAGCACAAATGGCGGCAGAAAAGCCGGATTGGATGACTTCACGAATCATTTTCCGGGTACTTTTGCCCCAAAGCGGGAAAACAGGCTGAATGCCTGCTTTCTCTAATTGCTTTTCCCTGTACTGTTTGAGGTCCTCCAAGAAGATGTCACCGTAGGCGACATGAAAAACCCCCTTATACTTTAGCCTTTCGAAATAATTTGACATGGATTTTTCATAAGCTTGATTGTCCCCACTTTCAGAAAAATAAATGCTATCTAGTGGAAGGCCGATCAACTTTGCCTGTTTTTGAATCAAACATTCATGGATACCATGCAGCCCCACCCTTCTTGTCTCTTCTTCGAAAGTTGTGTGTAATCTGACTACCCGATAGACAGGATCTTCCATCAATAGATATAAAGCGTATGCCGCATCTTTACCTCCTGACCAAGCCAACGAAACAGGAATCTTTGGATAGATTGGATTCATTTTCAAAAAACACCTATTTGAACATAAAACCTGAGGGCCCTCTTCCGACAGCTAATGTTTTTTGCTGCTGTCCGCTTTGATCCAAAACAATAACAGTACCATTGCCCTGAAAGCCATTATTGTCGGCTACATAAATTTCCCTGCGATCGGCATCATAACCAATTCCATATAAACCAGATCCTGTAAAAATAGAGGCACTCAATACCTCTCCACTGTTGATATTTACACTGGCTATGGCATCATTAAATTCCGGCCAACCCGTAGAAGTAATGATCAGCATTTCTGCATTTTCCGTCAGGGTAAAATTGAATGTCGACATGGCCAAATTAACAGTTTTGGTACCTATGATTTCCGCATTGGACCTGTTGATTTCGTGGAAATACACTTTAGAAGCATCTCTGGAAAATAGGTATAGATTACCTCCTGCCTCAAAAAACCGGATAGGTCCTCCTTTTACATCCAGCGATTTACTTCTTTCTTCCGTGTTAAGTGAAATCACATCCATTTTTTGTGCTGCTGTGCAGGCAACCAACAATTGATTACCCACTACATACATACCTTCAGGTCTACTGGAAACAGGTATTTTGTCGGTAATAGTCCCGCCATCCAATTGCCCTACTACTGCAATATAAGATTCCGGGCTCGCGAAATTGGCATCATAAGGACCCCAATCTGAGATATAGACCTTCTGATTGGCAGTTACCAGGGATCTGCTGATGTCTAGGCCTGAACTTACAGCGCCGATACTAGCAAAATCCCTAGGGTCTACGATCTCCACCTTTCCGGTGTTGGCAACCAGATACAACCTGCCTTCAGATGCTACCATATCCTGGATCAGACCCGCAAAAGGCCTCCCATTCTTTTTTTCAAAAATATCCGCTTTGATTTCTCCTGAAGCGGGATCATAATGATAGACCTCTCCATCATTGGCTCCAAAAGCACCTTCATTCATAATCAATACCCCTTTTTCAAACTCCCCCAAGGGGATTTGTGGCGCATCATCCATACAAGAGGTTATTGTAAATAGCATCAGTAATGCTATCCCTAACTGGCTAATCGTTTGCTTGATTGTTTTCATAGTCTGATCTGTATATTGAATTGATAATTTCTTCCCGGCATGGCCCTTAGACGCATCACTTGATATGAAGTATTGAAGACATTGCTTACCTGAAAGCCAATTCTTCCTTGTAATGCTCCGAGCTGTAATTCCCCTGTCCTTAGCCCCCAATCCCATAGCATATAAGCTGGTAACTGCGCTACATTGTCCGTTGCAACAAAGCGTGAGCCCGTAAAATGGTAATTGACATAGCTCTTAATCATCCCTCGGCTAACCCCAAAAAGTGATTGAAAATTATGAATGGGCGTGTATGGCAACTGCTTGCCTGCACTCCGGTCGTTTTCTGAAATATTGGTCTGATTGGTGGCCCTCACCCAATTGTAATTACCCTGGACCTCAAAAGCCCAACTCCCCAACAGGTAGTCTGCATCAAAGGCATATTCCAGACCCTTGTTATGGACTTCCCTGATATTCTCAGGTGACCAAAAATTCCCTTGTGGCAACCATATGATCCAATTGTCCACCCACATCCGGTAATGGGTAAGCTGATGGTTGATTCGTAAATTGCTCCATTTTAAAAGATAAGACAGGCCTAATTCCCCACTCCAGGAAGACTCCGGCAGCAAATCAGGATTACCACCAGGGACCCAAAACCTATCGTTAAGTGTAGGTAATTTAAAACTCCTTGCTCCATTGACATGAAACTTCAACTCATCTCCAGATTTTGAAAAAATTATCCAATCGGCTCCGACACTCGGAGTAAAAGGTGCCAAAATCCCATCATAAACGAACTGCCTGAGGTTGATGGATACATTTAAATCATCCCTCAATTTAAGATTGGTACTTTGATAAAGTTCTATTCGGTTTTCTTCTGTTGTGTATGTACTCAAGTCACCTTGAATATGGGTGAAGCGGACACCCGATTTACTGGAAATGCAAGGGCTAAATTCCCAGTCCAGATCTCCTATGAGGAAAAACTGAGAAGTACTGTTTTCACTGGCATTAAAGGTCAATTGCTCTTTCACCAAACCGGTTTTAAAATTCCAGGTTATTTTTCCTGAAAAATTGAAATAATCCAAAACCCAGCGCAAATTCTTATCCTGCTGTACATCCAGAGTATTGGAACCCATGACCGGCTGTATTTCCCTTTCTGTCTGATTGTACCATACAGAGCTACTGATCAGCTGATTTGGCTTGATTTGAAATGCCAGGTCCTGGGAAAATCCTTCTTGCTGAATAGCCGCATGTTCCTGTCTTTCTACAGGGGTTCCGGGCCTTGCTAAATTCCGGAATGGAAAATCATTTTCAGCGATATTCCGGTATATCCTTGTTCTGAGTGAAATTTTTTCATCAGAGAATCCATATTGCAATTGTTGGTTCCAGCGTCCAAAGCTGCCCAAGTTGCTGTCCGTCTGAAAGGAATGTCCTTTACCAAATTTCAATTTGGAATTCAAGTGCACCGCACCACCTATGGCGTCTGTTCCATATAAAGCTCCCCCACTACCAAAATGAAGACTTACCTCGTCAAATGCTCCAACAGGAAGAATGGAAAAGTCAGTTTGCCCCAAAGAAGGACTATTGATGGGCAATCCATTCCAAAAAACCGCATTATGTCCGGCTGAGGTTCCCCTCATGGTCAGGGAAGCCAACATACCGGGGCCATATTGCCTCAGAAATAGAGCTGTCCGTTGCTGCAATACTTCAGACAGACCCAAACCCTGAAAATCCCTCAAATTTTCCTGATCGATAGTTTTTATCTGTTGCCCATGAGTGTACTTATCCAAGGGAGGAGAAAACACTTCTACCTCCTCAAGCCGCAAAGTATCACCTAGCACCTTTATGGAAGAAATATGGTTGTGGCTATGTTTATTCGAGTCCATCTCCCCCGCCAAAGGGGTATTGGGAACCAATGCATAGAAACCCTGAAAAAGAAAAATCAACCAAACCATCAATGCCTTTCGAATTAAATGAAGTGTAACACTTATTTAATCCAAAGCCATATCGTGTAAATAATTGAGATAGAATGAAGTGAATACAGCTTATTTGCTTCTAGTAAAGACCATAAAGCATGCGGCCATATCAGTAGATTTTACCTCAGCCTTTCACCCGAAAGCTTTGAATATGAAGAAAAATGGCAGGTCTCCTGGCTTCCCTGTACTTACCGGCCTTCTCATCCCTATCAATTGGGACAATGGCACGTCGGATGGTAAGTCTCTATCCTGATTCTCAGGATGGGGTTACAGTTGCGGGGACAGCTCCGGTTTCACACCGAATTCCCTTTTAATCCCGAGCTCCAAAAAGGTTCGGGAACCGTTTTCCTGTTGCAAACATATTAAAATTAATTCAACTGACTATATTTACGACTAAAATTTAAATCACCAACATGAGAGTATCCCTTTCTATGAGCATGTTTTTATTTTCTATTTCAGCTTACCTTTTCTTTTTTTCCTGCACTGCTCCTAAGGGGGATCCGTATTTATTTCCAGAACAAATACTCCTCGATTATGCAGAGGGATTTCAAGTTTATCAAGGTGAAGGTTACAAACTAGTCGAAGTATCTAAAGCCTTTCCAGGAACCCATAAACCTTTCAGGTATCTGATTTTAGACAATGAAGAAATAGAGAAGCCAAGTGGAGAATTTGACGCCATCATTACCTTACCGGTAAGCAAAGTAATCCTAACTTCTACTACGCATGTTCCCCATTTGGATTACCTTGAAAAAACTGGATTTTTAATCGGTTTTCCTGACCTTGACCTTATTTCTTCCAACACGGTCAGGGAGATGATTACTAAGAATGGAATCACTGATTTGGGAAAAGGTGCACAGACTAACTTTGAAATGGCAGTAGAACTCGAACCTGACTGGATCATGATTTCCACCTTGGGGGAAGACCTAAAAAGTCTGGACCTTTTCAAGCAGGCTGGTATACCCGCTCCTATCAATGGAGAATACATGGAGCAGCATCCTTTAGGAAGGGCGGAATGGATCAAATTCACCGGAGCCTTGCTGGGGGAATGGGAAAAATCCAATACTGTTTTTGAAGCAATCAAAACAGCCTATCAGTCTGCCACAAGACTGATTCAAGATCAACAAATAGAAAAACCAAGGGTTATATCCGGCGTGATGTACAAAGATATCTGGTATGCTCCTGGCGCTGACAGTTGGGGAGCACAGTTATTGGAAGCCGCTGGAGGAGACTATGTCTTTAAAACACATGCCGGTACAGGGAGCTTGCAGCTGAGTTATGAATATGTGCTTGATCAAGCCCAGGAAGCTGGCATATGGATAGGTGCAGCAGATCACAAAAACCTGCAAGAAATGGGTGCAGCAGATCCAAGGTATCTATATTTCAAAGCTTTCCAAGAAGGCAACGTTTATACTTACACACTAAAAAAGGGGCCAAAAGGGGGTATTGAATATTTTGAACTGGGTTATTTACGACCTGACCTGATTTTACAAGACCTGATCAAAATTTTATATCCGGAACAATTGCCGAATTATAGATCTTATTTTTACACAAGATTGGATGAAAAATAAGCCCCCATACCTACTCTTCACTTTGGGTTTGCTGCTTTGTTTGCTGCTCTTTGTACTTAACCTTTCCATTGGTTCGGTTCATATCCCATTTGGAGAAATTGCAGGGAGATTGGTAGGTAAACCTCTTCCCAAAACATCTTGGGAAACCATCCTCATAGAATATCGGCTACCCAAAGCAGTGACTGCAATTTTGGCCGGCATCAGTTTATCGGTAAGTGGCTTACAAATGCAGACTTTTTTCAGAAATCCATTGGCAGGTCCCTATGTATTGGGCATCAGTTCAGGCGCAGGTTTAGGAGTAGCTATTTTATTGATGGCCAGTTCGGCTTTCGGTTGGTTACTTTATCAAGGCAGTCTGGGAATATGGCCCATCATCCTTGCAGCCAGCTTGGGGGCCATCTTGGTCCTATTGCTGATGAGCCTGACCGCCTGGAAAGTCAAAGACAGCATGACCCTTTTGATTGTAGGCTTAATGTTTGGCGCTGCGGTTTCTGCCCTGATTTCGGTACTGGCTTATTTCTCAGAGGCCGAACAGTTAAAATTATTTACCATTTGGTCCATGGGAAGCTTGGGAGGTAGTTCTTATGCCCAGCTGACTGGCTTTTCATTCGCCTTGATACTGGGAAGCTTCCCTATGCTTTATATGCTTAAATCATATAATGCCATGTTGATGGGTGAAGCTTATGCTGAAAGCATGGGGGTCAATATCTCTAGACTACGCTGGGGCATGATAATCAGCACCGGTATTTTAGCAGGTAGCGCTACTGCATTTTGTGGACCTATTGCCTTTATAGGAATCGCTGTACCCCACATGGCAAGATTGGTTTTCAAAACTGCTGATCATCGGGTTTTACTTCCCGGATCCGCTTTGGCCGGTGCGATTATCCTGCTATTTTGTGATGCTATCAGCCAACTTCCTGGTTCTGCTCAGACCTTACCCATCAATGCTGTTACTTCTTTGATAGGTGCCCCAATGGTGATTTGGTTGATCTTACGAAGAAATTTTTCGAAAGAATTCTAATGACAAGCAAGCCCATCATATTGACCGCATCCAACTTGAATTTGGGATACCAAAAGGGTAATCTGATTAATACCATTGCTGAAAATCTTGAATTTGAATTAAAGAAAGGCGAACTCACCTGTTTGCTTGGCCCAAACGGCGTGGGTAAATCCACCTTGATCAAAACCATCATGGGGCAATTGCCTCCTTTGAAGGGACAAATTTACCTGGATGGAAAACCCATTCAGCAATATGGTTTGCGGGAAATTTCAAAGAAAATCGCAGTAGTACTCACAGACAAGATCCGGATGGGTACACTAAGCGTCAGGCAATTGGTGGAGCTTGGACGTATTCCGCATACCGGTTGGCTGGGAAGCTTATCCCCTACTGATCAAAACAAGGTCGAGAATGCCATTGAAGCTACCAATATTAAGTACTTAGCAGATCGAAGCCTCAGTGAACTGAGTGATGGACAACTGCAAAAAGTAATGATTGCTAGAGCCTTGGCACAAGACGGGGAAATCCTGCTCCTGGACGAACCCACGGCCCATTTGGATTTGGTAAATCGCCTTGAAATCATGCGACTTTTAAAAGAGATTGCCAATAAAGAAAATAAGGCCGTATTGATCACCACACATGACTTGGAGATAGCCATAGAAACGGCAGATGAGTTTTGGCTGATGCCATGTGGAAGCCCACTGATTACTGGTTTACCGGAAGATTTGATTATCCAGCAAAAGTTGGATGTCTTACTTCCCTCTCAATCTATGCATTTTGATAAAAAAACCGGGAAAATTAAAGGTAAAGCCAATGATTCTGATATAATTATCAAAGGACCTGAATTTTTAAAAAAATGGATTGAATCGGCTTTGGCAAAAAACAATATCTTCCAATTACCTGAAAACCAATTCTTATCTATAAAAGAATCCCCTTTCGAATTGGACTTAAATAAAAATGGGGAATCTACAACTTTCAGAAGCATCAGAGATTTTGTAGATTATTTAAAGCAAGGGTCAATAAGCTAAAAAACCAAGATAAACTTCATTTATTGGATATTTTTCGGTATTTTATTTCACTAAACAAAAAAAATCGAAATAATAATTCTAATTGTTTGGTTAATAGCATTATTAAATCAAAAAATAACCATGGAAAGGATTGATTTGTCTAAAAATAATGAAAATCAAAAGTTCTTTGTTCTAAGATTTATCCTGCTACCATGTTTCATTCTAGTGACAATTCTGGAGTTAAGTGCTCAGAATGAAATCCCTCAATTACTGGAAGATTTAAAAAAAAGTAAAAGGGACACCCAAACGGTATGGATTTACAGGGACCTGGCCTTCTACTACTTGGATGAAAACCTGGACTCATCATTGCACTTTAGCGAATTAGGTCTTAAATTATCAAGGGAGCTGGACTTTTCAAGCGGGACAATCTGGACTCTTTATCAAAAAGCGTTGGCAGAAGAATTTCTCGATAGGTTTGATGCTTCCGTCTCTTCTCTTGAAGAAGCATATCAGATTTCTACTGACAAACTAGATAGTTTGAGCATGGCCAAACTACTCAATGCCCTTGGTGTAACCCATTATTATCAAAGCAGACTACAAGAGGCGATAGGTTATTATCAAGAAGCCTTCAACCTTTCAGAAAATATCCATTACAAAGAAGGGATTTCTCAAAGTCTCAATAATTTGGGAGTCATACATAGGCAAAGAAGAAACTTTAAAAAAGCCTTAGAGGTATACGGTCGCTCCTTAGAAATAAAAATTGCTGAAAGAGATACCACAGGCATCATCAATTCGAGGTATAATTTGGGTTTATTACATTCTTATACTGCTGATTATGAGAAAAGTCTTTATGAATTTTCAGAAGCTGAAAAGTTAATCCAACATATAAAAAAAGAACATAACCTTGCCGAAGTCAAAATTGGTCAAGGTGTAGCATTTTACAACCTTGAAAAATATGAAGATGCGAAACAATTTCTCACTGAGGGTTTAAAAAAACTCAAACATTCCAGCATATTCGAAAAAATCTCAGCCCTAACCTATCTGGGTATGATCGAGCTGCGCATGGAGTCTCCTGAGACGGGAATGCAAAAACTACTTGAGGCTTATGATATGGTGAAAGATTCAGAGAGATTGGAGCTACAAAGACAAGTCAATAAGGAAATGGCCATTGCCTATGAAATCCTTAATGAACCCTTACAATCAGTAGTTTATTGGAAAGCTTATAACAATATCAACGACAGCATCAACAATGAGCAGCGGCACTGGGCTATAGAAGAAATGCAAGCCAGGTTTGAAGCTATTGAAAAAGATAAAATCATTCAGATGCAACATTTACAGTTGACAAAAGAAAAATCTCAAAAAAGCCGATTCACTATCTTTTTTAGCTTAATAGTTTTGTTCTCTCTAGGTGGCTTAATTTATTTTTTCAAACTAAAAAAGAAATCGGCAAAAGAGTCTGTTTTGGTTAATGAGGAAATCACTTCTCCTGAATTGAATCTGGATTTTGAAAAAATAAATAGAAAGTTATTGAGTCCATTGACTAACCGGGAAAGTGAAATCGTAAAGCTGGTTGAAGAAGGATTGACCAATCATGAAATAGCTACAAGACTTTTTGTAAGTGAAAATACAGTAAAAACCCATTTAAAAAATGTATTTTCCAAGACCAATGCACTGAACAGAACCGATCTGATTCATAAGCTAAGAAGCTACTGATTTTTGTACCATTTTTCAAAATCACCCAAATGGGTGATTCATAAAAGGGTAGGTTTATTGAAATTTAAACCAAAATTTAAGTCCAACCAACCCGTCTACATCATGAAAAAGCTTTTAAAAATTCTGGCTTATGCGGTCAGTATCTTAATGATTGTCATCATTGCAGCTGTTGCTTATATCAGTTTTGCCCTTCCCAATGTTGGTGCTGCTCCGGAAGATCTTAAAGTCGAAATTACACCGGAAAAAGTAGCCCATGGAAAATATATGGCCTACCATGTGATGATGTGCGTAGATTGCCATTCTATAAGGGACTTTAGTTTGTTCTCAGGCCCTCCAGTACCGAGCACTTTGACAGCAGGAGGTGAGACATTTGATCAGAGTATGGGATTCCCAGGTGTTTTTATATCTCCCAATATCACACCTTATGGAATAGGGGATTGGACAGACGGAGAACTTTTTAGATTGATTACTACTGGTGTCAGGAAGGATGGGAGCCCGATTTTTCCGGTGATGCCTTACCACAGTTACGGCACCATTGACCGGGAAGACATTGAGTCTGTCATTGCCTACCTCAGAACTTTGGAACCCATCGAAACCGACCATCCCAAATCCAAAGCAGATTTTCCATTCAACCTCATTCTCCGCACCCTACCTGCCAAAGCCCAATTGACCAAAAAACCCGCATCTTCTGACCAAGTTGCCTATGGTGGATATTTGGTCAATGCAGCTGCTTGTGCTGACTGTCATACCAAATTTGAAAAAGGGGATTATGTGGGAGAAAAACTTGCGGGAGGTCGCACCTTTGAATTTCCTGAAGGAGTGCTGACCAGTTCGAACCTTACTCCCCATGAAAGCGGTATAGGGAATTGGAGCAAAGACATGTTTGTCCAACGATTCAAAATGTATGAAAACGAGCACATGACAGCCCCTGAGGTCAAACCCGGAGAATTCCAGACCATCATGCCTTGGGTAATGTATGCCGGCATGAAAGAGTCCGATCTCGAATCGATTTTTGCCTACTTAAAGTCGCTGAAACCGGTAGAGAATTATGTGGAGAAGTTTAAGCCAAATAGTTGAGGCGGATTAGGGGAGTAATTGCACAACTGATCTCATAACAGTGAGAAAGAATTAATTTAAACTTTGCCTTGTCACCTCGACGACAGGAGAGGTCTATACCCTGAGACCAGATAGATTTCTCTCCCGATATTCTTATCGGGATCGATATGACAAGGTGAAGTTGATTACACGATTGATGCAACAAAAGCTTTCAAGAGTCCTTTCAAACCTTGCCTTGTCACTTCGACGAAAGGAGAAGTCTAATAACCTTGAGGGTGAACAGATATCTCCCTACGGTCGATATGACAAGGAGAAGTCATTGACACTATTGATCCAACAAATGCACTCAAGAGCCCTTTCAAATTTTGCTTTTTTCTCATCTCAACTCTCGATTAATTCTCATGTCTCACGTCTCAAATCTCACATCTAATAAAAAGCATCTTCAAACTGCCTGAAATTGTAATTGTTATTTTTGTCTTTGTATACTCCAACAATATCAAATCGGATATCCTGATGCCAGTCATTCTCATGGATGTATTGGTCTGCTGCCTTGATGATGAGTTTACGTTTGGAATAATCGACGAATTCCTCTGCAAACCCATACCCTATTCCAGACCTGAATTTTACTTCCACGAAAACCAACAAGCCTCTGTATTTGAAAATCAGGTCAATCTCTGCATGCTTGTACCTGTAGTTGGCCTCCAAAAACTCGTATCCCTTACCCATCAACCAATCTTTTGCCAGCTCCTCGGCCAGCTTTCCTTTTTCATTGTGCGCTGCCATAACAATTATTGTTTAATTTTGAAAAATCAAAAGCTCAAAAACAAGGCGTCTTTCCTAGGTAAAGAACCATTGTGCTCAAAAAGGCGTTTCTTCACGAAAACAAGGAAAAACTGTGAATAAAGTTATCAATAAATCAGTAAAATTTCTAGACTTAGGAACCAAAGATTACAAAGAAACCTGGGATTTTCAGGAAGAGATTTTCGCTAAAACAATCGCCCTCAAAATTGCGAACCGAAATGCTCCGCTGGAAATGCAGCAGGTCACAGACAATTACCTACTTTTTGTAGAGCATCCCCATGTGTATACTTTAGGAAAGAGTGGTGAAGAATCCCATTTGTTATTGGATGAAAATGGCCTTTTTGAAAAGCAGGCCAAGTTTTACAAAATCAACCGCGGTGGAGATATTACCTACCATGGCCCTGGTCAATTGGTAGGTTACCCTATTCTTGATTTGGATAATTTCTTTAC
>NZ_SLAP01000153.1 GCF_007126775.1 Cecembia sp.
ATCAATGGAATAATCTAATTCTAAGCTCTAAGCTCCAGTTGATTAATGGTATCAATTACCAATGGCAACTTGCTCCGGAAAGTACACCTGAGTTTCCAAGAGGTGAAAACCTTTTCTCTATTCATAGTCAAGTAAGTCTTATCTATCTATTTAATAAGTCCAATAAAACCAAAATTGGTTTAGAATAAATCATACAATTAATCGCTATTTTAAATAACTTTTTATTCAAGATGAAAGGCATCATTCTAGCTGGAGGCTCCGGCACCCGATTGTATCCGATTACTAAGGGTACTTCCAAACAATTGTTGTCCATTTACGACAAACCCATGATCTATTATCCCCTTTCCGTGCTGATGTTGGCAGGCATACGGGAAATCTTGGTGATTTCTACTCCGGAAGACCTGCCTAATTTCCAGAAATTGTTGGGTGATGGCTCGGAAATTGGTTTGGAGTTATCTTATGCCGTCCAACCCAGTCCCGACGGATTGGCACAGGCATTTATCATAGGGGAAGAGTTTATTGGGAATGACCCGGTATGCCTTGTCCTTGGGGATAATATTTTCTATGGGCAAGGATTGACTGGCATACTTAGAAGGTCAAGAGAAAATGTGGAATTGAATCAAAGGGCTACCATTTTCGGCTATTATGTCAATGATCCGGACCGTTATGGGGTAGTGGAATTCAATGGAAATAACCAGGTGCTGAGTATTGAAGAAAAGCCTATTGAACCCAAAAGTAATTATGCGGTGGTAGGCTTGTATTTTTACCCCAACTCTGTAGTGGAAATTGCCAAAAATGTCCAGCCCAGTGCAAGAGGTGAATTGGAAATTACTTCTGTCAATCAAGAATATCTACACAGGGGGGAGTTAAAAGTCCAATTGATGGGTAGGGGCTATGCATGGCTGGATACAGGGACCCATGAATCCATGCTGGAAGCTTCCAATTTTATCCATACCATAGAAAAACGTCAGGGTCTGAAAGTGGCCTGTTTGGAGGAAATTGCTTATGATCTTGGTTATATTGATGATGAGCAGTTAATGGCCCTAGCTGAGCAACTTAAGAAAAATGAATATGGTCAGTACCTGATAAAAAGAGCCGAAGCGAAGAAAAGAGGATAGGAGAAAAGTGGGATTTCGAAGCCAATGCCCTGAGCTTGATGAAAGTTGGGATGTCGAAAGCTTTTGAAATATTATTATAGACCGTTGGTGAGGCTTAGGCTTGTCAGAGGTTTTTTTCTTTATCTGATAGGTCCAAAACTATTAAGTGCGTACTATCTGATGTGAGATTCATGTTTCATTGTACTTGGTACTTGGTACAATGGTTTTTTTATGGACTTCAAGTGATAAATCTTTATTCACTTATTGTTTCTTTGTCCTCCATAAAACCTTTTTCCACTATCGGTTTGTTCTAAAAAGACTTTTAGGCTATTTTCAAAACAGAAAACCAAATGTATCTTATGATAAAGAGATTAAGCTTGACCGTTGTCATTTTATTTTCAGCTTTTGTAGTGATTTCTGCACAGGCCCAAGTAGAACGCTGGCAGCAAAAGGTCAAATATGAAATGGATGTGACCATGGATGTAGAGACCAACCAGTACCGTGGAACCCAAAAATTGGCATATACCAATAATTCCCCTGATACCTTAACCAGGGCATTTTACCATTTGTACTATAATGCCTTCCAACCCAATAGTATGATGGATGTGCGCTCCCGAACCATAGCTGATCCGGATAGAAGGGTAGGAAACAGGATTTTTAACCTTGGCCCTGATGAGATTGGCTTCGTGAAAGTGAATGTGCTCACTATGAATGGTCAGCCTACTAACTTTGTGCATGAAGAGACAATTTTGGAAGTGGATTTGCCACAACCCATTTTGCCTGGTCAAACAGTAACCTTTGATATGGAGTTTGAGGCGCAGGTTCCTTTACAGATCAGAAGGGCAGGAAGGGACAATGCAGAAGGTATCCGCTATTCAATGGCACAATGGTATCCTAAAATGGCGGCCTATGATGTCAGAGGTTGGCATGCCAATCCGTATATCGGGAGAGAATTCTACGGCAACTTCGGGGATTTTGATGTAAAAATCACGATAGATAAAGCCTACACTCTTGGCGGTACGGGCTATTTACAGAATGCCAATGAAATTGGCCATGGTTATGAAGATGCAGGAGTAACTGTTCCGGCACCTCAGGGGAATACTTTGACATGGCATTTCTTTGCTCCTGATGTGCATGATTTTATGTGGGCGGCAGATCCTAACTATAACCATGAGAAAGTACAGATGGAGGACGGCCCTATGGTTCACTTCCTCTATGTGAAAAATGATAAAACCGCCGAAAATTGGAGCCGACTAAAGGGATATACGGTAGATGCCATTCAGTTTATGAGTGACAACTTTGGCAAATATCCTTATGATCAGTTTTCTGTGGTCCAAGGAGGTGATGGCGGTATGGAGTATCCTATGTCCACATTGATTACCGGACACAGAAATATGAGGAGCTTGGCAGGTGTTACCATACATGAACTCATTCACATGTGGTACTATGGGGTTTTGGGCTTTAATGAATCTTCTGAGCCTTGGTTGGATGAGGGTTTCACTACCTGGGGTACCAATGTGGTGATGGATGCTGTATTTGAGAGGGATCCCAATTTCATACAGGATGGGAATTACCGTTCCTATTTCCGTTTGGCAGCATCTGGTTTTGAAGAACCCCTGACTACCCATGCAGATCACTATGAACGTAATTCCGCCTATGGCGCAGGCACTTATACCAAGGGAGCTGTTTTTGTAGAACAGTTAGCTTATGTAATGGGAAAGGAAAATTTTGACCAAGCAATGTTACGATTGTGGAATGATTGGCAATTCAAGCATCCCAATGGCAATGATGTCATCCGTGTTATGGAGAAAGTCTCTGGACTGGAACTGGATTGGTATTTAGATTACTTTGTAGCTTCTACCAAGACCATTGATTATGGTGTCAAAAATGTAGAAGGAGATGGAGACAATACCAAAATCACTTTAGAAAGGGTAGGTCAGATGCCAATGCCTATGGATGTTGTGGTAACTTATCAGGATGGATCGCAGGAAACCATTTACCTGCCTTTAGTGATTATGAGAGGGGAGAAACCGGAAGAGGAAGGGATGCCTGTAAGGGTGATGACCGAAAAATGGCCTTGGACCAATTATACCAAGGAAGTTACTTTAGCAAGGCCCATTTCTGATATCCAATCCGTAGAAATTGACCCAAGTTTACGCTTAGCCGATGTCAATAGGGCCAATAATAAATTTGAAGTGAGTGTAACTTTGCCGCAGAAATAAAGGTTTAATAACATAAATTGTTTAAGCCCTCTAATTTATTTTAGAGGGCTTTGTTTTTTATAGTTATCCAAGTCGGGCTCTTTTGTCCACGCCCTCTTTTAGTCCACGAATTACACGGATTTCCACGAAAAGATGGCTTTCGGTTAAAGGAAGGCAAAAAGTAAGCAGCGGTGAGGATTTTAGCAAATTAAAGCCGGCGCTTGATATTACGTTCTGTGATTGTCACTTTAATACGAAGGCCTAAAGCAAAAAAGGTGATCATTATGACCACCTTTTTTATCTAGATTTCATAGAAATCATCCAGCGTTTTTCTTATCCTGAACTTCTTTACGGATATCTTGAGCCATAGTCTTAAGGTCTTGCATGCCTTTTCTTACTCTGGTTCCGGCTGCTTGGTTCCCCTTATCATAGAACTTGTCAAAGTCAGCCTCTAAACCCATCACAAGATTTTTAATTTCTTCAAATCTGCTCATAGTCAAAAGTTAATTTTTAGGTTGATGATTAGTTTAATTTTCCGTTCAATATAGTCAAAATGTTTATAAAACAACAATATGACGCCTTTTTTCGATATTTTTATTCACCAAAAGACATGGCTAGCTCGGTATTTCGGTAATAACCGCTCATAAGCTTGTCTTTAACTGCTTCAAAAGCAGCTATGGTTTCTTTTACATCATCGAGTGTGTGGACTGCCGTTGGGATTAACCTGAGTATAATCATTCCCTTCGGAATAACAGGGTAAATCACGACAGAACAGAAGATGCTATAGTTTTCTCTAAGATCTTTACTTAATGTAGCAGCTTCACCTACAGTACCATTAAGTACTACCGGTGTTACAGGCGAATTGGATTTTCCAATACTAAATCCTTTTTCTTGAAGGCCGGATTTCAAAGCATTTACAATTTTCCAAAGGTTATCTTTAAGTTCCGGTTGTGTTCTTAAAAGATCCAATCTTTTTAGGGCGCCTTCTACTAAAAGCATTGGCAAAGATTTGGCAAAAATCTGTGACCTCATGTTATATTTCAAATACAGGATAACACCTGCATCACCAGCAATGAAAGCCCCTATTGATGCCATTGATTTGGCAAAAGTAGAGAAGTAAAGATCAATTTGATCCTGCACACCCTGTTCTTCACCTGTACCTGCTCCGGTTTTTCCCATGGTCCCAAACCCATGCGCATCATCCACTAAAAGTCTGAACTGGTATTTTTCTTTAAGTTTTACAATTTCGGCCAACTTGCCTTGGTCACCTGTCATGCCAAACACACCTTCTGTAATCAAAAGAATACCCCCACCGGTCTCCTCGGCCAATTTAGTGGCTCTTTGAAGCTGCTTCTCACAACTTTCAATATCATTATGGGGAAAAACAAAGCGTTTGCCCAGATGCATTCTCAATGCATCGATTATACAGGCATGACACTCACTGTCATATACTACGACATCCTTTCTATCAAGAAGTGAATCAATGGTAGACATAATGCCCTGATATCCATAATTCAATAAGTAGGCACTTTCTTTCCCTACAAATTCTGCCAATTCTCGCTCCAACTGCTCATGCAGGTCAGTCTGTCCGGACATCATTCTTGCACCCATGGGATAAGCTGCTCCCCATTTGGCTGCAGCCTCCGAATCTGTTTTTCTAACTTCAGGATGATTGGCTAAGCCCAAATAATTATTCAAACTCCAAGTTAAAACTTCCTTTCCCTTAAATTTCATTCTGGGTGCTATCTCCCCTTCTAATTTTGGGAATGCAAAGTAACCTTCAGATACTTCTGAATGCTTTCCCAATGGGCCCAAATTAGTGCGTAATTTTTCGAATAAGTCCAATGTCTTATGCTATTTAATTGTACATTTTTCCTCAAGGTATCTACCTTTAAACTTGCCAAAAGTAATATAAATAGTCCATCCTTGCAAAAAACAGGGCGCTTTTCAAATTTCCTTTCACTTCCTCATTTTATTTTATTTACTTCGTGAGTTAAGCCTTTTTAATTTATAAACCCCCGACATGCAAAAAATCAATAAGCTTTTGGTAGCCAACCGAGGAGAAATCAGTTTGAGGATCATGCGTACTGCAAAGGAAATGGGAATCAAAACAGTTGCAGTATATAGTGAGGCCGATTTAAATTCCCCGCATGTTCAATTTGCAGATGAAGCAGTATGCTTGGGTCCTCCTCCATCTAATCAATCTTATCTTCTGGCGGATAAAATTATTGATGCCTGCAAGCAACTGAAAGTAGATGCCATCCATCCTGGATATGGATTTCTGTCTGAAAATGCTGGTTTTGCTAAAATGGTAAAGAATGAAGGAATCATTTTTGTAGGGCCTTCTCCTGAATCTATTGAGGTAATGGGTAGTAAATTGGCAGCAAAAAGTGCTGTTTCAAAGTATGGTATACCAATGGTCCCCGGGACTGATGAAGCCATTACAGATATCAGGGCAGCCAAAATCAAGGCTAAGGAAATTGGATACCCCATTCTGATAAAAGCAAGTGCCGGCGGTGGCGGAAAAGGGATGCGTATTGTCGAAAATGAGGAGGAGTTCGAAACGCAGATGCAGCGGGCCATTTCGGAAGCCCAATCTGCTTTTGGCGATGGGGCAGTCTTTATAGAAAAGTATATCACTTCCCCTAGACACATTGAAATACAAATTTTAGGAGATACCCAAGGTAATACAGTTTACCTTTTTGAAAGAGAATGCTCGATTCAGAGAAGGCACCAAAAAGTTATAGAGGAAGCGCCATCATCAGTAGTAAACCCTGCTATGAGAAAAGCTATGGGGGAAGCAGCTGTAAAAGTGGCTAAAGCCTGTAACTATTTTGGAGCAGGAACGGTGGAGTTTATTGTGGATGAAGAACTACAATTCTACTTTCTGGAGATGAACACAAGGCTACAAGTAGAACATCCTGTAACTGAAATGATTACAGGAATAGACTTGGTTAAAGAACAAATATTAATTGCAGAGGGAAAACAATTGTCTTTTTCTCAAGAGGAATTGAAAATCAAAGGGCATTCCCTAGAGGTAAGGGTGTATGCCGAAGATCCTAAGAACAACTTCCTACCGGATATTGGTAAGTTGATCACTTATGTGCGTCCATCAGGTCCTGGTATCAGGGTGGATGATGGTTTTGAAGAAGGTATGGACATTCCAATTTATTATGATCCAATGATTGCCAAACTGATCGTGCATGATGAAAATCGCGAAAAAGCCATTCAAAAAATGATCAAAGCCATTGCTGATTACCAGATAACGGGAATAGAGACCACATTGGCTTTCTGTAGTTTTGTATTGCAACACGAAGCGTTTGTATCGGGTGATTTTGACACCAAATTTGTTGAAAAATACTTCAGCCCAGAGAAATTGGAAGTCAAGTGGGACAATGGAGAATTGGAGTTGTTGGCGGCATTGGCTGTGGATATACTGGAAAAGAAGAAACATCGTCTTAAAAGAGTATCCGGTCAAAACGGAATCAGCAACCCTAGGACAAATTGGAAAAACAGATTGATTTAATGGCAGAAATCCTTCCTATCAAGGCTTGGAGATATCATGAGCGCTTGAAAGAAAATATAGAAGAATTGACCGCACCTCTTTTTGATGTGGTTTCGTCAAAACAGCGGGAAGCGCTCTATACCAGGCCCCACAACAGTATCCATCTTTCAGTTCCTTTGGGAGAAAATCCAACCTTGAATGCACAGCAAATGCTAGAGCGATGGAAACAGGAACAGGTGATTGTGCAGGATCAAATACCGGGTATTTATGTTTACTATCAATATTTCAAATTCCCTGGACAAGAAGAGGAGTCTTGTAGAAAAGGGTTTATATCGCAAATCAGAGCCTATGATTGGGATGAAGGGGTAGTACTCCGACATGAAAACACCATTGCAAAGGCAGTAAACGATAGAATCGATATTCTAAGGGCTACACAATTCCAAACAAGTCCTACCCATGGATTGTATGAGGATCCACTTCATTCATTAGACCATTTTATGGACGCAGCCATAGAGGATCCCATCTATGAACTTGAAGATTATCAGGGAGTCAGGGAAGTACTGGCAGTGATACAGGATGTGCCTACAATCAAAAAATTCATAAAGGTGTTGGCCGACAAAAAAATTATTTTGGCGGATGGTCATCATCGTTATGAAGGAGCAATTGCCTTTAGGAAAGAAATGAAAAGAGTGAATCCTGAACATTCCGGTTCAGAAGGCTACAATTTTCACATGATGTATTTTACAAATGCACTGAGCAATAGCTTGAGAATTTTGCCAACACATAGGTTATTTTCCAATATATCGATCCCCGAACAGAAAATTCTTGACAAGCTTTCGGAGTTTTTTTTAGTAAAAAAGCTCAATGATGTAGAAGAGATTTCAGAACTGATTCTTCAAAAAAAATGGGCTTTTGGACTGGTTTTTCCTGAGAATGCTTATAAAATAAGCTTAAAACAGGAAATGTTAAAGGAGATGAAATTGGAAATACCGGATGTATTGAAACAAGTAGATTTAGTAGTGATGCATTATTTTTTTATAGAGAGGGTTTTGGGAATACCCATGGAAGAACAACGGTATTCCGAACATATTGAATACGAAAGAAATATGCACCGTTGCCTATCTAAAGTGGAGTCCTCAAGCGCATCTTTTGCAGTGCTTACCAAAGATGTATCTATGTCACAGGTTCTCGAGGTATGTAAATGTGGATTTACCATGCCTCAAAAATCAACTTACTTCTATCCGAAAGCCTTATCAGGTTTGTTATTTGGTTCAATAGAAGAATCTGAGTTTACATTCCCTTATGAAGCATTTACACCATGATTGATTTGCTTGACAAGAAATTGATTTTGGCTTCAAAATCCCCAAGAAGGCAGGAGTTACTTAAGGGACTTTATCTGGATTTTGAAGTCAGAACAAAAGAAACAGCCGAAGATTATCCAGAGAATATGGATGCCTATGAGGTAGCTACTTTCCTCTCAGAAAAAAAAGCCAATGCATTTCTAGGCGAATTAGCTGATAATGAAATCCTTTTGACATCAGACACAGTGGTTATTCTGGAGGGAAGGGTGTTGGGAAAGCCAAGGGATAAAGAAGAGGCAAGACAAATGCTAAGGTCCCTGTCTGCAAAGCAACATACTGTCAGTACTGGCATCACACTGCTTTCCAATACCAAAACCATTACCTTACAAGATGAGGCATCCGTATTTTTCAAGTCTTTGTCAGAAGTAGAGATTGATTTTTATATTGATCATTTTAAACCCTTTGATAAAGCAGGGGCTTATGGTATACAGGAGTGGATAGGTTACATAGGGGTAAAAAAAATAAAGGGCTCATTTTATTCGGTAATGGGCTTACCGGTCCATTTGGTTTATCAAGCTTTGAGGGATTGGTAGGCGGTTCCGTTGTCCTGCGTTTATAACGCAGGACTTCCGGATATTAATCTTTCTTTTCAGGATTATTGATCTTTACCGCATCGCCATCCTTCAATTGTCTACTCACTACAAAATATGGACCTGAAATGATTTCCTGACCTTCAGTCACGCCATCCAAAACTTCAATGTTGTCAAAATCGGAGATATCCGTTTTGATTTCCACCATTTTCGCTTTGCCATTTTCTACGATAAATACCAATTCCTTGGATTTGCTTGATCCATCAGGATTTTCAATCAATTGGTCATCTCGAGTAGTAACTGCTGCCAATGGGACAGACAGCACATTGTCTTTTTTCTGCGTGATGATGTCCACTGCTGCAGTCATACCAGGCCTAAATGGATACTTATTCCTTTCTGTAATGAGTTCTGCATAAGATTCATTCAGTATTCTTATTTTCACTTCAAATTCGGTCACTGCATCAGGGCTGGCTTTTTCATTGGCAGAATTAGCAATGGAAGTGACAACTCCTTTGAATTTTTTCCCCGTTGCAGCATAAGCGTCCACATCAATTAGCGTTGTATCGCCCATGCTGATACGGATAATGTCATTTTCATTGACATTCACCCTTACTTCCATTCTGGATAGATCTGCCAATCTCAGCATTTCGGTACCTGCCATCTGTTGTGTACCGACCACTCTTTCACCTTTTTCAACCAACAGTTTGGAGACTATACCATTCACCGGTGAATAAACATTGGTCAAACGAAGATTTTCTGAAGCTTCATCAACAGTAGCTTGTGATGATTTAACAATAAATTCCGCCGCTAAAACAGATTGTTGAGCAGCGTCAAGGTCGTTTTTGGCGGTTTGAAAATTTGCCTGGGTTTGTTCCCAGTCTGCATCAGAAATTACCTTGTCCTGATATAGTTTCTCATTTCGTTTAAAATCCAATTCAGCCCGGATAAATTGGGCTTCAGCCCTTTTCAAATTGGCATTGGACTGTGCCAGATTGGCTTTATTTTGATTCAAGTTGGCCCTTGCTCTATCCAAGGCTGATATAAAATTATCCGGCCTGATTTTCACCAAAAGATTGCCAACTTTCACAGAATCGCCTTCAATTACATTCAACTCTATGATTTCCCCTGCCACATCCGGGCTAAGCTTGACCTCGATTTCAGGTTCAATGATACCAGAGGCGCTCACTTTTTCAGTGATCGAGGTTTTTTTAGCTTTGGCAGTTTCCACAGCGATTTCTTTTTCTCCACCTATCCAGCCCGCTGATCTGCCTATGATTGCAAAAAGGATGATCGCACCCAATACACCTAAAAGGATATAAATCGTTTTATTAGATTTTTTCTTAGCCATTATGTTTTGCCTTTATTATAATTTAAGTGGATTTCCTAAGTAAAAGTCAAGTACCTTGACCCTGAAAATGTAGGTGTATTTGGCAGTTACCAAATCAGCCTGAGAATTAAAATAATTATTTTGAGCCAGTTGATAATCCGCAAAGTTAATGGCCCCTGCATCGAAACGTTGTTGCGCTATCCTGAAGGCCTCCTCTAAAGATGACACCCGAATCTGGGAAGCTTGGTAGGACTGCCGGGCCGCATAAGCATTTGTATAGGCAGACTCTATATCCTGACGCAACTGGTTCCTTGTTTCTTCTTCTTGGATTTCGCTCAGTCTTTTTTGTAACCTTGCCCTCTGGACATTTGCCCTGTTTCTGAAGTTAGAAAGAATTGGAATGTTTAATTGAAAGTTTGCAGAATTCGAAAAGTTATTCCGAACCTGAGTGGAAAAGTCAGGTCTTTCTCCCATAAAGAATTGGTCAATATAATTCGAGAAAGCACTTGCACCAATTCCTAAAGTAGGCAAAAAACCTGCTTTCGCAATTTTCACACCGAATTCTGCACTTTCAATACCAAGTTGTGCGGCTTTGATTTCCGGCATAAGCTCCAAAGCAATTTCGAAAATTTCATCGACTACCTTTTGAGTCAGTCCATAATTTTCTGGGTTCAGATCTGGAGTTATTACCTCAAGCCTATTGTCAAAAGGGATCTGCATCGATTGTGCCAGATTCAACTTGGCAATTCGTAGATTATTGGATGCATTAATGACTTCTAGTTCATTGGTGGCATTTTGAGCCTGAATATCCAGCTTGTTTGCCAAAGGGAGTGAACCTGCATCTACAAGTTTGGTGGTTACAGTGAGTTGCTCTTTTGTAGTAGCCAATTGGTTTTCAGCTATATTCAGTTGTTCTTTTGCAAATACCACATTTATAAATAAATTGATTACATTCAGTGTGATGTTATTTTCTGTTGCTAACACATTGAATTTCGCTGCTTCAATATCGGTCTGGTTTTGTTTAATGGAATTGGTAATCTGCTGACCTGCAAATAAGGTAAGATTTGAATTGGCTACCAAGTTGATATTCCCAATTCTATTGTTTTCAAAAAGGTTGGTAACAGGGTTGATTGATCTACCCCATCTATAACCTGTACTGGCTCCTGTGGAAAAGGTAGGAATTCTTTGTCCTTGGTTTCCGATCAAGTTGGCTTCCTGTGTGGCTAAGTTGACCTGACTTCTTTGAAGGTTTAGGTTATTTTCCAACGCCACATCAATGGCCGTCTGTAAATCCAATGCCTGAAGATTGAAATCTTGTGCTCTTAATGAAGATGAAAGCAAAATGGCAATTAAAAAAGGTAAAATGTAATTGTATTTCATATTAAAGATCAATATCAGGTATATAAATCAGTTCTTTGACCCATGCCAAACTTTTTAGATATTCAATTGTGATTGGCTGAATGCCGGAGTCCATTTCAATGACGTGACAGGCCAGATCATTCTTTCCTTTTCTGGAAACTGACATGGTTGCAATATTGGTTTTCTCCTGTGCGATGACAGAAGAGATAAAGGCAATGGCTCCCGAAACATCATCTGCCTTAATAATCAATGTATGCAGTTGTGCGGAAAAGTTTGCATTAAAACCGTCCACTTCAGCAATATTAATCACTCCACCTCCTAAACTTTCTCCAATTACTTCTATCTTTTTCTCTCCTACTTTTAGGTTGAGTTTAATGGTATTGGGGTGGTAAATAGATGCATTGCCTATGGACTTGAAAGTATATTCAAGTCCTTTCTCTTTTGCCAAATCAAAGGATGTCCTAATTCCAGGATCATCAGTTTTCAAATCCAATAAACCACCTAAAATGGCTTTATCACTTCCATGACCTTCATAGGTTCTGGCAAAAGAATTGTAAAACGTGATTGTGGCATTTTCGGGAATAGCACCTAATAAACGTATGGCTGCCCTTGCAATCCGGACCACTCCTGCAGTATGCGAGGAGGAAGGGCCAATCATTACAGGACCGATCATATCAAATACACTGCTTTTTCCCATCCGTGTTTTAGTTTCAATTAGTGTGCTAATTTAGTAGTAATTTTATTTGTACATGTATTTTTTATAAGAATCATTGGCAAGAG
>NZ_SLAP01000036.1 GCF_007126775.1 Cecembia sp.
CTCAATACAATACCCGTAAGGAGCCCACCTATTGTCCCATAGATCAGTATTTCGCGGGTTTGTGGGGAATCTTCTTTTAGGCCGACCATCTTTTCGAGGATGGGAACACTCAGGTTAACCTTTTCGTAGAGGAGGGTTCCCACAATCACCGCTATCAACATAATGATCGTAGGATTGATCAAGATCAGCCATTGGATTTGGGAAGGGGTAAATTGGTCTTCCAATAGTAACAGCATTTCTTCCGGAATGGGGAAGTCCACAGTCAACATGGACAAGATACCTGAGATACCAAGAAGAAATAAAACTAAGCCGAGATAAAACTTTTTTGATTTCATGGATGCTGGGGAATTGAAGATATTGATAGAAATTAATTGATATTGATTGATATTGGATACTGATAGATATTATTTGTGGATAGTACGGGAAACCTGTCAGGTTTTTAAAACCTGACAGGTCTGTTTTAAACTTATAAACCTTCCAAAAAAGCTTTCAATGCACGGTTAAAGTCCACAGGATTATCCTGATTGGCAATATGGTTGGCATTGGGGATTTCAACACATTGGCTGGCGGGTTCCTTTTTATGCCAAGCTTTGGAAGCGTTTTTGATAAAGCCCAAGTCTTTTTCCCCATAAAGCATCAAGAGGGGAACTTTGGTGGGTTGGGGCGAAGGGTCGATCAAATCATAGCACATGTCAGCGGTGATTTTCAATGCTAACTTCTTACCGATTTTCCCGATACTTCTGGCTAAATAGTCCTGAACTTCCTTTTTTACTGCCCTATGTTTCCCAAAAGAGTTGCAGAACATTCTCTCCGGTATCAAGCCCATCAAAAAGATAAAAACGGGAACAAGCGGTTTAGCCCAATTCCCCACATGGGATTTCAGCTCAATTCCTGGGGCATGTACCACAGCCATCACTTTTTCGGGATATTTGAGTTGGAAATGCTGGGCAACCATACTGCCCAGGGACTGACCTACCAAAACTGCCTCGGAAATTTGTAAGGACTCCATCAGCTCATTCAAACATTCTGCAGACAATTCAGTGAAGCGCTTGTGGTAATTTTCCAAAGTGGAAGCACCATGGCCCGGTAAATCCCACACCAAAACCTTGTAATGCTGCTCTAAGGATGCCAGCTGTTCTTGGAAAGTCAAGTGGTCCATGCCTACCCCATGAATAAACACCAAAGCAGGACCAGAGTCTATACCTGACAGTTCATAATAGATATCTCCGTAAGTGCTTAAAATAATTCCTTTCTTCATGGTAGCTTTTTCAAGATGTCCTTTAAGCAAGTATTGAAAGCCACTGGATCGTCGAGGTTCCCCACATGTCCCACTCCTTTCAAGTCAATAACTTTTGCTGATGGATTGGCCCCGATAGCCTTTAGCGTTGACTTTAACATGCCGTTGATCCCTTTGTCAAATTCACACCTGATCAGGGTGTAGGGGACATGACATTGGGCAATAAATTCTGTATAGTCATAATTTACCAAATTATATCTGAAATGGGGAATGGCAGCCACTGCCTTTACAAACATTTGTAAGCATACTTCTTTTGCGGATGCATTCATGGCAGTTTGGTCAGCCATCAGATTCAGGTACCAATTTTTAAAGTAACGGAGCATCAAGGCATCGAAACCTCTGAATACCGGAGCCAAAAATTTGGGAAATTTCATTTGTCCGGTAGTACCAAAAGTGGTTAAGCTTAGGAATTTTTCCGGAATTTGACTGACTACTTCATAACCTAGGACTCCTCCGGCAGAATTACCGACAAAATGGATGCGCTCCAAATCCTGGTCTTTGATCAATTGGATAATATCCTCAGCAAAAAGGGTTAAGGCATATTGCTCAGTGGTATTGGGTATCGGCTTTGGAGAATCCCCATGTCCCCTAAGGGAAATCAACACTACGTTGTATTGGGCCGAAAAAAATTCCTGTTGTCGCTGAAATTGGATAATGCTTCCCCCCGCCCCATGTACAAAAAGAATGGTGTCTTGGTTCTCTTTTCCACTAATGCTGTACTCAAGTTGAATGGTATTTATGATCATTGTAATTCGATGTGGACATTTAAAACACAAAACTCACCTAAAACTCTGGTTTAAAAAATGACAAAAATCAGTTTTATTGGTGAAATTTACGTCCAAAAATGTAGCTAATTTAAGGTAAATAAGGAGTTAAAGGAAGAGCTCTCTTGGTTAAAAAAGCCAAAAGGAAAGCTCCCCCTTTTTTAAAACTATTTAATAGGAGTACTATGCTCCAACACGACGCATGAGATCAATTTTACCATTTATTGAATTATGTTGTTTATTCATTTTTAAGCGTTCCTCATCATTTTTTTGGAAAACTTCATCCAACCAATCAAAAACTGTATGGCGGATCAGGGTAACATTGGGTAGCATGTTTTTGCCTGAAGCGCCTTGATCACCTTTGCCGATTACCAAATCCACTTTGGGGTTTTTGATCTTTTGCATGGCATCTGCTATAAATCCATCGGTAGCCGAGTAGGCCAACTCATCCTCACCTACCAATAAAAGACTGGGGCAGCAAATATCCGAAGGGTCTACCGTAAATTCCTTACAGGCATCCAACCATTCCTGAATCGTATTTACCTGCCATCTCCATTTGTAAATGTCCATGAAATTAAACAGACCGGCCAACCAGGAACCAAATAGCCTGGTAATCATTTTAAACAGGGGGAAGTTTTCATATTTGGCCAAAACCTTCAGCTCCTTGGCCTGAACCAAATACTCATATTGGTTCAAAATGATGCTGTTTGCAATCATGGCTTTGATACGCTTATCATGGGCTGCTGCCCTGGCCACAGTATATCCTCCCAAACTTGGGCCAAAGACTGCCAATTTATCCATATCCACATCAGGTCGGCTTTCTAAGTAATCAATCACTTTACTGACGGGCTTTTCCATGGTAGGCTCCATTTTCATTCCTTGAATGGCTGTATTGCCCATCCCGGGAAGGTCTACCGTGATGACATTGTAACCACGCTCCTGATCTCCAATCCCAAAAAGGAAACACATGTCCTCACTAAAGGACTCTCCTCCTCCTACATTGTAAACGGTAGGCCTTTTGACATTGCTGTTGTCAGGTTTCATAAAATAACCCTTCAACTTCTTTCCTTCGAAATCAATTTCAATGGGTTCTATAGGAGGGTTGAATAAGGCAGCAGCCTTTCTGAAATTTGCGACTGCATGGTCCAGAATCTCACTATAACGCTTGGTTTCTTTGACAGGACTAAGGTTAAA
>NZ_SLAP01000201.1 GCF_007126775.1 Cecembia sp.
AGAGAATTTAGATAATGATTGATTTTCGGCTTCTAAAAGTATGGGCGATTTTAGCAATGATTTTGGGTTTCTCCCAAAATATCCTCGCCCAATCTCCCCCCACCATCCTGATCACCTACCACTCCGAATCCGGTAAAACCCAAGCCATGGCCGAGGCAGTGGCAAAAGGAGTAGCCGAAGTCCAAGGAGTAGTTTATATTCTCAAGCCTGTATCGCAAGTTACCAAAGAGGAAATACTGAAAGTCTCGGCTATTATCCTAGGATCCCCAGTGTACAATGCCAATATGACCCCACAGGTGCAGGAGTTTATCAATTCCTGGCCCTTTGAAGGTAGACCTTTAAAAGATAAGATTGGAGCGGTTTTCGTCACGGGTGGAGGGTTTTCTATAGGAGAAGAGGCTACGATGTTTGCCATAATCCGTTCCATGATGATCCATGGATTGATCATAGTCGGAGGGGATGATTTGGAAGCTGCTTTTGGGGCATCGGCAATCACAGGGGAAGGTGATTTTGCCAATAAAGAAGTGCAGGAGATTTTTTTAAAGAAGGCAAAGGGACTGGGGCAAAGAGTGGGGGAGATGACTTTGAAATATAAACCCTACTAAGCAACCGATAAAACCATTAGATATTTTTTTATCGCTGTCAAAAGGTTGATGTTCTTGACTTTCAGGGATTATTTTAAGACATTTCTTCTTAATTGACCCTCATGAAAAATATTTTATTCATCCTTTCTTCCATTTTACTCATTGTTCTGATCATATTTTTTTCCAGAAAAGAGGAAACTGTGGGTTTCAGTACAGATGTCAAACCTATCCTCAATAAACACTGTATTTCATGCCATGGAGGAGTGAAGAAGAACGGAGGCTTTAGCCTACTCTTTGAAAATGAGGCATTTGCTGTGAATGATTCAGGTTTTCCGGCCATCATTAAAGGGAACCCCAATCAAAGCGAGTTGATCAAAAGGGTGTTGGAACATGATCCTGAATTGAGAATGCCTTATAACAGGCCGGCATTAACCCAAGATGAAATTGATATATTGAAAAAGTGGATCAAGCAAGGTGCCAAATGGGGGGAGCATTGGGCATATGTACCAGTTCAGGAAGCCAAAATCCCCCAAACTGTCAAAGGTTTTGAAAAGCAGATCGGGGAATCAGAGGTACACATTCTTGATAAATTTGTCTTTCAAAACTTAATGTCACAGGGGCTTAAGCCTTCCCATGAAGCGGATCACATGCAATTGTTGAGGAGACTTTCACTGGATATTACAGGGCTTCCACCTTCCAAAGATTTGGTAGATAAATGGAAAGCTGATCAGATTAACTATGAGCACTTGGTGGATCATTTATTGGACTCACCAACCTATGGCGAAAAATGGGCCTCCTGGTGGCTGGATTTGGCCCGCTATGCAGACACCAAAGGTTATGAAAGGGACCAATCCAGGACCATCTGGCCATACCGGGATTGGGTCATCAAAGCCTTCAATCAGGACATGCCTTTTGACCAATTTACCATGGAGCAACTGGCAGGTGACCTTTTGCCTAATCCTACACATGACCAATTCATAGCCACAGCGTTTCATCGAAATACCATGAACAACGATGAGGGTGGAACCGAGGATGAGGAATTCCGGGTAGCGGCAGTATTGGATCGGGTCAACACTACCTATGAAGTCTGGCAAAGTACTACCATGGCCTGTGTGCAATGCCATAGCCATCCTTATGATCCTTTTGTACATGAAGATTTTTTCCGTTCCATGGCATTTTTTAACAATTCACGGGATGAGGATACTACCGATGAGGAACCCAAAATCCGACTTTATGAAACAGATGATGAGCTAAAGCTCCATCAAATCAGGTCTTGGTTGCAAGAAAATGCGGTATCAGAGCAAACCAAGGCATATATGGAATTTTTGACTTTCCAGGAGCCAAAATACCATGCACACTTAGCCACAGATTTTATCAATGGAGAGTTGATCGATACCAAATGGTTGGGTTTATGGCCCAAGGGTTCTGCTTACCTCAAGAATGTCTATACAGGGGGAGCAGACCGGATGCTTTTGAATTACTGGTCATCATATGATGGTACCAAAATGACCATTAGAAAGGGAGGGCCGCAAGGAGATGTGCTGAGCGAATTTACCATCGACCGGACAGGGGCTATCACGAGAAGCATTCCATTCAAACCCATATTTGAAAAAGTTGATCTGTATATCCATGCAGAAAATCCAGGACTTGCCGCACAACAGTCCACGGCAGCGATCAGTTGGTTTGCTTTTATTTCTGAAATCCCAGGAGACCAAAGCGACGCACATCAAAAGGTCAAGGACAGTTTCCATGACCTGCTTAACAATAGGCCTCTGACAGTTCCGATTATGATAGAGAACCCTTCCTTTATGCAAAGACAAACGCATGTGTTTGAAAGGGGAAATTGGATGCTGCATGGGGAGGAAGTCCAAGCCATTACGCCTGAATCCCTGAACCCCTGGAAAGAGGAATGGCCTCAAAACAGAATGGGCTTTGGACTTTGGCTGACAGACAAAGATAACCCACTTACTGCCAGGACTGCTGTCAATAGGATTTGGGACCAACTGTTTGGAAGTGGACTGGTCAGTACCTTAGAAGATATGGGGACCCAATCCGACCCACCAGTTCAAAAAGAATTGCTTGACTATTTAGCATGGGAATTGATGCATACGCATCAGTGGAGCCTCAAAGCCTTGATCAAAGAAATCGTACTCTCCCATACATATAGACAGGCTTCATCCATCAGTCCACAGCAAATGGCCATGGATCCGGAAAATCGTTGGCTTGCGAGAGGCCCAAGGTTTAGATTAGGGGCCGAAACCATTCGGGACCAGGCCCTGTTTGTTGCTGGTTTATTGAGTGATAAGATGTATGGGAAAAGCGTCATGCCACCCCAGCCGGATGGTATTTGGCAAACGGTATACAGCGGGGAATATTGGAAAGAAAGTGAAGGGGAAGACAGGTTCAGAAGAGGGATATACACTTACCTGAAAAGGACTAGCCCATATCCTTCTTTTATCAGTTTTGATGCAGGAAGCAGAGAAGTCTGTCAAGGCAAAAGAATTGTTACCAATACACCATTGCAAGCTTTGGTTACGTTAAACGATCCGGTATTTTTTGAGGCGGCAGTAGCTTTGGGAAAGAAAATGTTGGATGTAAATCCCACTGATCCCGGAAAAGCAATCGCAGAAGTCTATGAGCAGATGCTTTTTCAAAAGCTTTCTTTGGAAAAACAAAAGGCCTTGGTGCGGCTGTATGAGGAGGCTCTTGATGAATTTGATTATGAAAAATCCCCTCTGCTACCTTCTGACCTGCCGCTTGCCCAAAGAAAAAGCTGGGGAGCTTATACCGTGGTGGGAAATGCCTTATTGAATTTAGATGAGTTTTTAACCAAACCATAACATGAAGGGACTGGATAAATTACTGAGTGAACTGGAATTGCAGCAACTCCAAAAGCAAACAAGGAGGCATTTTCTAATGGATTGCGTGAGCAAGATGGGAGGTCTGGCTCTTTTTCCGTTGCTAAATGCCTGTCAACCTGATTCAGGAAAGCATAGCCTAAATTTATCTGAAAGGGATTTGAACCCCTTGGCTTCTCTTGCGCCTCCATTTATTCCAAAAGTCAAGTCAGTCATTTACCTCCACATGGCAGGTGCTCCTTCTCAGTTGGAATTGTTTGACTACAAACCCGAACTGGTCAAATACAATAATCAGCCCTGTCCCGAATCCATGTTGGAAGGAAGGAAATTTGCCTTTATCCGTGGTGTCCCTAATTTACTGGGGCCTGTAGCTAAGTTTCAACAACATGGTCAATCCGGTGCTTGGGTATCGGATTTTCTCCCACATTTTTCCAAAATAGTTGATGAAGTAGCATTCTTAAAGGCTGTTCATACCGATCAATTTAATCATGGACCTGCCCAACTCTTTATGCATACTGGCAGCCCAAGATTGGGAAGGCCGAGTTTGGGAAGTTGGGTAACTTATGGGTTGGGAACGGAAAACCAAAACTTACCTGGATTTGTGGTCTTGACTTCAGGAGGAAAAACGCCTGATGCTGGAAAGAGTGTCTGGGGAAGCGGATTTTTGCCTTCGGTTTATCAGGGCGTTCAGTGCAGGTCTAAAGGAGATCCAGTGCTCTATCTAAATGATCCCGAAGGGATCAACAGGAGCCTGAAAGGCAAAATCATTAATGCCATCAATCAGGTTAATAAGGAAGAATTTGCAGCTGTAGGTGATCCGGAAATTTTGGCCAGAATCAACCAATATGAAATGGCCTACAGGATGCAGCTGGATGTACCTGAAATCATGAATATCAACGATGAACCGGATTATATTCATGAACTGTATGGGACCCTACCAGGGGAGGAAGCCTTTGCCAATAATTGTCTTTTGGCCAGAAAACTGGTAGAGAAAGGAGTGCGTTTTGTACAGTTGTACGATTGGGGTTGGGACAGCCATGGAACGGAAAAAGATACCGCACTGGACCTGGGTTTTAGGAACAAATGCAGAGAAATAGACAGACCCATGTCCGCTCTGATTTTGGATCTTAAGCAGCGTGGCTTATTAGAGGATACATTGGTGGTGTGGGGAGGAGAATTCGGGAGAACTCCGATGCAGGAAAACAGAGAAGGGAAAACCATGGGTTTCAAGGGGAGGGATCACCATGTAGATGCCTTTACCATGTGGATGGCAGGGGGAGGGATTAAAAAAGGAACCTCTTTTGGTAAGACAGATGATTTGGGTTTTTCGGGTATTGAAGGGAGGGTGTCCGTTCATGATATCCATGCTACTATACTCCATCTTTTGGGATTTGATCATGAAAAGTTCACCTATGATTTCCAGGGAAGACCTTTCAGGTTGACCGATGTAGAAGGGGAAATCATCAAAGAAATTTTGGTCTGAGTTTATGGATTTTATTTTCTCCCTTTTTGGTCGTTTTCACCCTGTATTGGTTCATTTACCCATTGGTTTTTTGATCCTTGGCAGTATTCTGGTTTTTTATGCTAAAAAAGAGGGTGAAGAATTTCTTCCAGCGATCAGAATAGCTTTCTTCTGGGGGACTATAGCGGCTCTATTTTCCGTGGCCTCTGGAATTATATTATACCTCAGAGAAGGTTACAGCTTCAATACGGTGAGCAAACACCTGATTTTGGGCCTTTTGACCACATTACTTTCCCTGGGGTTTTATTTGTATCTGAAGGATAAGGTTAAGTTCATTGATTCAAAAGTCAGGGGGATGTCAATAGGTTTGGTGTTTATTTTAATGCTCACTGGACATTTTGGAGGGGAATTGACCCATGGATCGGAGTACTTTACAGAAGTGATACCCGATCGATTTCAGGGGTTGTTGGGGATTTCGAAGTCTGCAGAGGTATCTAAGATCAGTTTGGACGAGCAGCACTGGGGAGAGGCCATTTTTTACCAAGATGTCATCCATCCCATACTTTCCCAAAACTGTAACTCTTGCCATAATGAAAAAAACAGGAAAGGGGAGTTGGTCCTCAGTAGCCCTGAAATGATGGAAAAAGGAGGAAAAAGCGGGAGAGTTTTGGACCATCGGTCACCTTTGGAGAGTACCCTATTGGCAAGGATGTTATTGCCTTTGGAAGACAAGGAACATATGCCGCCCAAGGATAAAAGACAGCCTTCCAAGCAGGAAGTGGCTTTGATCCATAAATGGCTGGAAAGCGGTGCTTCCTTTGAGCTGAGTTTGGCAAAGGCTGGAGTAGAGAAGGAAATGATCCATATGTATTTCCCGGAAGAAAAGGATGTTTTCTTTCCAGAAACAGCGCTAAGCCAATTATCGGAGGATATATTGATGCCTTTTAGAAAATCAGGCCTTTTGGTAGCGCCCATCAGTCAGGAGTCCCCTTTGTTGAAAATCAATGCCATCAATTTTTCTGCTAACCAAAAGCTGAAATTTAAGGATTTCCAAGCCATTGCTTCACATATTGCCTACTTGGATATCAGCGGCACCGATCAGGATGATACTGTTTGGAATGATTTGATGGTATTTGAAAATCTGACGGTATTAAAGATAAATCGGGTTAATATTGAAGGGAAGGGAATAGAGGCCTTACATCAATTGAAAAATCTCAAAAGATTATACCTGAATTACTCTGATCTCCAACTTTCTAATCTGTTGGCATTAGCAGATCATCCTTCCCTTGAAGGTATATTTTTTTATGCTACTCCAGCCTCCAAAGACATTAACTCTGATGAAATTGCGAGGTTTTTGGCAAGATTGGAATATGGGGGGTATGAGTTGCCTGTGTTATCTTCGGATACTGTGGTGTATTAGATCAAGTTTAGAAATTTGATTTAATTTCACTTGATCCCATAAAAACCAAATATAATTCTACTACGTGTAAGATTAAGGATACTCAGATTATTTTATCTGATATTTTCTTTCTAGTCCATAATGGATAATAAATGCGGGTACCTAAAAATGTTCTTAAAACAAATCACTTAAAATTGAAGTATTTTTTCCGCTCTTTTTTTCAAATCCAAAAGGTCATTTTCCTCTTTCATGGTTTCTTTACCCATTCTATAAACCATCTCAGCATGCTTGATCACTGCTTTTTTATGGGACTCTTTTTTGGTAAACTTTAAAATGGTTGTAAGTGCTTCCATCAATCTGATGATTACTGCGGTACTTCCCTCTGAAAATTGTCTGATTTGATTGAAAGCAGCGGCCAAAACTCCTTCAAAATCCAAAACATCTGAAATTATCCTGAGCTTACCATCATCATCTACCCGATATTTGGATGGGAATTTTGCATCTGCCAGATAAGACATTATGCCTGTTAGGTTATCAACACAGGCAATGGCAGTAAAGGGGTCATTTATACCCGGAGAAAGTGCTCTTGAAGCAATTTCTACCATTTGGTGGATAGAAAACTCCAAATCCTGTTGGGAAGTCTTGGTTTTTCCGATGACGAACTGATCCAGGATTTTTTCCAAATCCCCTTCTTTCCATTCCTGGTTTGAATAGATTATCCCTAGCTCTCCACCTTTCACTAAAAAACTTCCCGGTCTGTGATGTAATTTTAAAAGAGAATCACTTTCTGTTACGATTTCCATCAAGGTTTCACTGTCGATGTATTGAATATATCCACCCTTTAAGGATTTAAGAGGGATTTTTTTTTGATAAGATGAATAATCAGCCTCTTCTTTCAAATTTTGTTCTTCTTTAAACTCATTTCCCATTTCCTCAGGGAAAAGCTCCCCAACCTGCTTGGATAACAAATCTGAAATATCAGCTATAATCTTGTCAGCTTGGATACTTATGGCAATCTGATGTATAAAAATGATCAATAAAATAATATTGACTACGGCAGCAAAAATGGCCAATAGAATTGAAATAGAGGGAATGAAGGTATAATTGTCACTTTCTTTGATGGCATTAAGGACAAGTAAGCAGTACAAGTAGGTGGAGATATAAGATCCCAGTACAACCTGATTGAGCCGGACGTACATGAAGTTTTTGATCAGCCTTGGGCCAAACTGTGAGGAAGCCAAGGTCAATGCCACAAGCGTGACTGAAAAAACCGTTCCCGCTACACCAATCATCGCACCGGATATTGTAGATAAGATAATTCTTGCCGAGTCGGCACTATTGACAAGGAAGTAGCGAACCCAGCCCTCATGATCAATCGATAAGGAATTATCCAAAATTACCAGCGCAAAGGATAATAAAACAGATACTGAGATAATTAGTACTGGTACAAACCAAAAAGAGGACATCAACTCTTTGTAGAAAAACAGGAGTTTTTTCATGATACATTGAAGTAGTTTAGTCAAAGTTAATTAATTCCTGACCATTTGAAGGCAGGACATTGAAAGGAAATACCGGAGCAGTATTATTCAAGGCTCAACTCTACCTGATCGAAGTGTCAGGCATTTCTCCATTTTTAATTTAGTGTTTCGGATACAAAAAATCACATCATTATGTGATGGCAAAGTCCTTGATTTATAATTACTTTTGGTAGTTGTTCTTCATGTAAACCTTTTTGCCATGCCCCTACAAACCACCACAGAAACCGAATTGGTTGACCATTCCTCAAGTCCATCCGTATTGGTAAATAGGATAGATATCATTGATATCATCCGAGGGGTAGCACTTTTGGGTATTTTGATATTGAATATTCCCTATTTTTCCATGGAGGAATACTTCACAGAACCATGGTCACAAGACACCTCTAATACCAATTTTTGGGTTCATGCCGTCAATGTCATTTTCTTTGAGGGTAAAATGCGGGCTTTGTTTTCCATGATATTTGGCGCGGGAATAGTCCTCTTTACCACTAACAAGGAAAAGGCAGGAAAATCTGCCACTTGGCTGTTTTACAAGCGCATGATTTGGTTGACCCTATTTGGACTTGCCCATGCCCATTTGATTTTATGGTTGGGAGATATTCTTTATTTCTACGGACTGATTGGTATGCTGGCTTTTCTTTTCAGAAAAATGAAGCCCAAGTACCTAGCTCTGGGGGTGCCTATTGTGGCGATTATTGGCTTTGTGGCAAGTACATTATTTATGCAAAATATCAGGGGGGAATATCTGGAAGCCAAAGCAGCTATGGAGAAGCAGGAAGCTGGAGCAGCGCTTGGTGAGAAAGAATTGGAGGCCATAGCAACCTGGGAGGAAACGAGAAAGGAAATGATTCCCAACAAAGAAGAAGTGGTGGAAAACACAGCCCTGATGAAAGGAAGCTATTCCGATGTAGCCGGACATATCCGGCCAAAAGCCTTTGACGGACAGACCAAGTATCTGATTTTTTCTGTATGGGATATGTTGGCCTTGATGCTGTTAGGTATCGCCCTGTATAAATGGGGCTTTCTGACCATGAAATGGACTACTGCCCAGTATATCAAAACCATCTGGATAGGATATGGCATTGGATTACCCTTGGTGATATTTTCCTTTGTGTACAATACCATCCACTTTCCCAATGTGGAAGCAGGACTGAAATACATTGAAGAACATTCCATCATGTGGGTAAATTTGATCTATGATTTCCAAAGGATCCTCATCATGATGGCACATGTGGCTTTGGTGATTGTGCTGTATCAAAAAGGTTACTTTACCAGTTTGATGAATGGTTTAAGGGCTGTGGGACAATTGGCTTTTACCAATTACGTCATGCATTCTGTCATCTGTACTTTGGTCTTTTTCGGCTATGGGCTTAATCAATATGCCGAATGGGAATATTATCAACTGTATTATCTTGTAATCGGTATATGGATTATTCAGTTGATCGTCAGTCCCATTTGGTTGAAATATTTCCTGTTTGGCCCTTTGGAGTGGCTTTGGAGATGCTTGACTTATGGTAGGATACAGCCGTTTTTGAGAAAGTGATCAAGATTCCGATTACTTCTTATTCTCTGAAATCCTACCTGCTGGCATTATTGCGATATAATATTGTCCGGTAGTTTCAAAAACTATTATTCAAAACCGTTGAAAATTGTTTAAATTCAAGATTCATTCAAAAACAAAAAAAATCGCCAATAATTGATTCTTCTACCATGTTTGACAAACTATTCTCCAAAATTTGCTTCAGTTTTTTGTTGATTTTATGGTCGCATCTCACCCTTGATGCCCAAAGCACCCGCCTTTTACAGCAACCGGATATAAGTGAAAACCAAATTGCTTTTGTATATGGTGCTGATGTTTGGTTGAGTGAGATCAATGGGGGAGAAGCCAAAAGACTGACAAGTACAGCTGCCATAGAACGGAATCCCAAGTTTTCTCCAGATGGAAAGCATATAGCCTTTTCTTCTAACCGCACAGGTGCTTATGCAGTGTATGTGGTAGGAGTAGAAGGAGGAAGCCCCAGGCAACTTACCTGGCATCCTGCTGCGGCCAATGTGGTAGGATGGACACCTGATGGCAAACATGTCATTTACGAGTCCAATAGAGATACTGCCCCGGTAGGATATAGCAGACTTTGGAAAGTATCTGTGGATGGTGGTCCTTCGGAATCCTTTAATTTGCCAAGGGGTGTAAGAGCGGCTTATTTGGGAGAGGAGGAGTTGGTCGTCGAGCCTATTTCCCGCTGGGATGTAACCTGGAGGGCTTATCGGGGGGGACAGAATACCCCTTTGCTCATTACCAATCTCAAGGATTTGTCGGAAGCCAAGATTCCCAATGAGCGGACCACAGACGTTCACCCCGTAGTGATTGGAGGGAAAGTATATTTTCTCTCTGATAGGGATTGGGTAAGTAATATCTGGTCTTTTGATCCAAGCAATGCACAATTGGCACAAGAGACGAAATTTGAAGGTTCAGACATCATGTGGCTTTCCGGAAATGGCAGGCAGTTGATTTTTGAAAAAGATGGCTTATTGCATCTTTTTGATCCGCAGACAAAAACTACCAAAGCTTTAGAGATTCATGTCAAAGGAGATTTCCCTTGGGCAGAGGCCCGCTGGGAAAATGTCACATCCCGCGCCACCAATGCCAGTCTTTCCCCCAATGCCAAGAGGATTGTTCTGGAAGCCAGGGGGGAAATCTTCACCGTCCCGGTAGAAGATGGCAGTCCCCGCAACCTAAGCAGGTCCACTGATGTGGCAGACAGGTTGCCGATTTGGTCCCCCAAGGGAGATCAGGTGGCCTGGTTTTCTGATGAGGGAGGAAAAGCTTACCAACTTTTCTTGACTTCTCAGGATGGATTGGGAGAAGTCAGAAAGATCCCGATAGGTGAATCCAAAATGGCATGGGAACCTACCTGGTCACCGGACGGCAAATTTATCGCTTTTGTGGATAATAAAGTTTATGTAAAGATTTTAGAGGTAAGCAGTGGAAATATCCGGATCGTAGATTACGGAGGGGTCAACATAGAAAGGGGCAATATGCGCCTGGAATGGTCGCCGGATTCCAAGTGGCTGTCCTACAGCAAAACCGGACCGAACATGTTCCGCAGGATATATGTGTGGTCAGTGGACAAAAATCAAACCCAACCTGTCACCAATCCATTGGCAGATTCCTTTTCTGCGAGTTGGGATGCCTCTGGCAAATACCTGTATTTTTTGGCGAGCACCAATTTGGCGCTCGGTTCGGGCTGGGCCAATACTTCTGCCATTTCTGCTGAAGCCAAACAGGGAGCTTATCTGATCGTACTTTCAAAAGATGAAAAGACGCCTTTTCCTTTGAAAAGTGATGAGGAAGAACTGGAAAAAACCGAGGATAAAAATGATAAAAAAAATAACGGGGACGTCTCTGTGAAGATTGACTGGGAAGGTTTGGAAGAACGGACCATGGCTTTACCTATTCCGGTCAAGTCGTACAGTTTTGCAATGGCAGGTAAAAAAGGAACGGCCTTTATTGCAGAATCCGGTTCCGGAGGTCCTGGATTGATCTTGCATAAGTTTACCATCGAAGGCAAAAAATTCGAAGAGTTTACCAAAGGGGTAAGTCGGGTGAAAATAGCCCATAATAGGGAAAAGCTACTTTATTTTTCTGCTGGAAATTGGAAGGTAGTTACGGTGGACAAGAATCCAAGTCCCTCGGATGGCCTGGTCAAAATGGAATTGAGGATGGAGCTGGACCGTAAAAAAGAATGGGAACAGATCTTTACCGAAGCTTGGCGCTATGAAAGGGATTATTTCTATGATTCAGCTACCCATGGCAGGGATTGGGATGATGTTTGGGAGCGCTATAATCCTTTGATTCCTTACATCCAACACCGTCAGGACTTGACTTATTTGTTGGATCAATTAAATGGTGAGCTTTCAGTAGGCCACAGTTTTGTATTTGGGGGAGATTTTCCAGCCGTGGATACCTTGGCTACTGGATTATTGGGAGCAGATTATGAAATTGCCAACGGGAAGTGGAGGATCAAGCGGATTTATACGGCTGAGAGTTGGAACCCAAGTCTGAATGCTCCGTTATCTGAACCGGGTTTGAATGTAAAGGTAGGAGATTACCTTTTGGCGGTGAATGGGCAGGAAGTGGATGCCAGCATGGATATTTATGAAGCCTTTAAAGGGACTTCCGGGAAACAGACCTTATTGCATGTA
>NZ_SLAP01000222.1 GCF_007126775.1 Cecembia sp.
TGGATGGAACGCGGATGACGCGGATTGGGCTGATGGTCGCAGATTTTTTGATGGATTTTTGGAACAGTATAACTTGTGTGTTATTTTCGGTGGAACGCGGATGACACAGATTGGGCTGATGGTCAAAGACAAAAATCAGGTTTAATCCATTTGATCTGCGTGATCAGCGTTCCATTATCCAAAGACCACTGTTGATGCAGATAGGGCTGACAATCGCAGAAAAAAATCTGTGTAAATCTGCTAAATCAGCGTTATCTGCGTTCAAAAAAACATCAATCTAAATATAGTCCCTTATGCTTAACCTCGGATTTGTAAGTGCCATTCTTGCCGAAAACTCTTTTGAAGAAGTCATTGACTTTGCTGCTGCCAACCAATTCGAATGTGTGGAAATCATGTGTTGGCCCAAGGGCAAAGCTGAAAGAAGGTATGCCGGCATCACCCATATCGATGTGGATAACTTGGATAAAGGCAAGATTGCCTATATCCAAGAATATGTCGGAAACAGAGGCATTTCTATCTCAGGACTAGGCTATTATCCCAATCCTTTGGACGTCGATCAGGAAAAAAGCGATTACTATTTTGCTCATATTAAAAAGGTCATCCAAGCAGCAAGCAAAATGGGGCTTGGAGTTGTCAACACCTTTATTGGTGCGGACCATACCAGAAGTATTTCCGATAACCTAAAAACCTTTGCGAATAAGTGGCCAGCAATCATCAAGTTTGCCGAAGATTATAATATCAAAATTGCCATCGAAAATTGCCCCATGTATTTTACCGCCGATGAATGGCCAAGCGGAAAAAATCTGGCCCATACCCCCGCTATTTGGGATGAAATGTTTTCCATTATTCCTTCCGATAATTTTGGACTGAATTACGATCCCTCCCACTTGGTATGGCAGCAAATGGATGAGATTCAACCGATATACGATTACAAGGACAAACTTTTCCATATCCACCTTAAGGATGCCAAAATATATCGCAATAAACTTAACCATGTAGGGACGATGGCCCACCCTTTGGAATACCATTCTCCAAAATTGCCTGGACTTGGTGATGTGAATTGGAGGGATTTCTTTTCTGCTTTGACCTCGGTAGGCTACAGGGGACCGGTCTGCATTGAAGTAGAAGATAAAGCCTACGAAAAAACCGAAGCCGATAAATTCAAAGCAATTCTGACAAGTAGGAATTATTTGAGGCAGTTTTTAGGATAAAGCAAACTGGATTTGGTCTGTAAGACCTTTTTATATTGGGGGAAATAGAATTTAATCAATTGTTTTTTAGGCTTTTATACATTTTGATGTTATTTTTAAATGTATCATTTCTGCTTAGAATAAAAATAAATTCAATACATGGGTTCTATTTTTACGACTTCTGATTCATCATCTCTGGGAAAATACCAAATTCTAAAATCCCATTTCCAAGACTGTTATAGAGAGTTACGCAGTCTTGCCTCGAGTAAATTGCGCTTCGAGCATCAGGCATATACATTGGATACTTCTGCCTTGGTACATGAAGTTTATCTGAAAATGGACCAACAAAAAAAGATGATCGAAAATAAAGGTCAATTTATGGCAATTGCTGCCATTGTAATGAGGAGGTATTTGGTGGATTATGCAAGGCAGAAACAAAGAATAAAGCGGGGTGGTAATTATATTCAGCTTACACAAGGAGCCTTAAGCCATGTTGTTTTGACAACTCCCGAGCAGGTCATTGAACTGGACGAGTCTTTGAAAAGGTTGAAGCATTTCAATCCACGGCTCAGTCGTGTAGTTGAATTTCATTTTTTTGGAGGTTACAAGCATGAAGAAATCGCAGAAATGTTGGAAGTATCCATAGACACGGTAAGACGGGATTGGAGATTGGCAAAAGCATGGTTAAGTAAGGAACTCAAAAATTGAACCGATGAGAGCAGTCAATGGAAATTGGGAAAAACTCGAGGAGCTCTTTCATGAGTTGACCCAGCTTTCAGAAGACAAGAGAAACTCCAGACTAGCGACGATTTCTAAAGAAGACGCTGACCTTTTTGAACAATTGAACGCTCTTTTAAAGGCTGATAAAACTTCACATCCACTGTTTCAGGCTGAGTCGAGTAGTATTTTTTCTTTGTTGGCAAGTGACCAAGAATTGTTGGGAAGTAGGCTCGGTGCTTTTGAATTGAAGGAAGTTGTCGGACAGGGTGCTATGGGTACAGTCTTCAAAGGACACCGTGCAGACGGTCACTTTGATCAGGTGGTTGCCATTAAATTGATGAAGCCCCTATTGATCAATCCCACATTTCGTGATTATTTTGAAAGAGAGCGACAGATTTTGGCCAAACTGAATCATCCTAACATTGCCAGACTTTATGATGGTGGATTTACGGATGATGGCCGGCCTTTTTTCACCATGGAATGGGTTTCCGGGAAAAATCTTATTGACTATTGTAAAGACAATAATTTGGGGTTGTATGAGCGCCTAAACCTTTTTGGGCAGGTCTGCCTTGCCGTCCGATATGCCCATCAATCTCTTATTGCCCATTTAGATCTTAAACCCCAAAATATCATCATCAATGATGAGGGACAAGTAAAGCTATTGGATTTTGGGGTTTCTAGAATGGTGGAGGAAGGATTCGAAAAAGAAAGTGGCTTTACCTTGGCCTATGCTGCCCCGGAGCAGATTGAGCGGAACAATCCAAGCACCGTTTCTGATATTTATGCATTGGGCGTGATATTGTTTGAATTATTGAATGGTTATCATCCCTACGAAAAGCTATTTAAAGATCCTCAGGGATTGAAGTCAGCTATTTTAAAGGGAAATGCAACTTCTTTCAAGCTTTCAGAGATGTTTGGCAAAATTCGGTTTTCAAATGACTTAGAACTCATTTGTCAAAAGGCCATGGAAGTCCTTCCACAGCATCGCTATGCATCAGTAGATGAATTGGACCGTGATTTGTATGATTTTCGGAAAGATTATCCCATCACTGCACATGCTAAAGCCTGGACCTATCAGGCTCAAAAATATTTGCGACGGAACAGGACCGTGTTGGCTGTAGCAAATAGCGCTTTTTTCATCCTTTTGGCGATGGGTCTTTATTACACATTTCAGCTTCAGCAGCAAAGAAATATTGCTCAGGCTGAGGCCAAACGTGCCAATCAGATCACCAATTTGATTACTGATATATTTTCGGCAGCAGACCCGAATATTGGAGGAGCAGATACCATTACAGCGGTTCAACTTCTAGATGAAGGATTAAGAAATCTGGAGAAAAATCTTGGAGAGGACCCTGAGATCCTTGCCTCAATGCTGACTAAAATCAGTCCCATTTATCTGAGTTTGGGGAAATATGAAAAAGGTAAATCCATTGCAGAGCAAGCATACCAAATCAATTCGAAATTATTCTCCTATCCACACCCTCTTCTTGCTGAAAATGAACTATTGATAGGAGATGTCTATTTTTTTTATGGAAAACTGGATTCAGCTGAGTATTTCTCCAAAAAAGGCCTAAGTCAATTATTGGAAACAAATACCAATGATGAAATGAAACTGGCAAATGCCATGCTAGGAATTGGCAACATAGTTTATGAATTGGGAAGGTATGAAGAGGCGGATTCCATAAACCGGATCATCTATGCTATTCATCAAAAGCATCTTACAGCTCCCCACATTTTATTGGCCAATGATCTTCACATGTTCGGATCAAATAGACGGAAGATGCAAGAATATGATGATGCGGAGAAATACCTGTTGGCTTCATTGGAGATGAAAAAAGAGCTTTTTGAAGAACCTCATCTTGAACTGGCATTATCCTATAACCACATAGGTAGCCTATACCAAAACAAAGGGGATGTTGAAGCATCCATCCCTTACATCAGAAAATCTCTTGAACAAAGAGACGCTATTTTGGGGGAAAATCATGTAGAAACGATGGCCAGTGTTTCCAATTTGGCAAGAGCATATTACCAATTGGGTAGATTTGAGGAGGCTTTGCCTTTGTACATATCGTCATTTTCAGTGGTTTCAGACTTGTTTGGAGAAGAACATTATTACTATTCCGCAACGGCAAATACTTTAGGTATGACCTATTTTAATTTGGGAAATATCCAAGAGGCAAAAATTTACCTTTCCAAGTCTGTTGAAGTAAACAAAAAGCTTTTTCCGGAAACAGACCGAAGAAATGCCACCAGCATGATGAACCTTGCCAAGGTTTTTGCCAGTGAAGGCAACCATTTAAATGCTGTAGAACTTTACCAAAAGGCTTATAAAATCTTTAAAGAAACAGAGAAAAATGACCTTCAGCTTATATCCCAATGCCAACAAGCACTAGGAGAGTGCTCGCTGGCCTTAGGTAATTATTCTACCGCCATAGAATACCTTGAAATGGCTTTACTGAATAACCAATCCTTTGACAATATTTCACAAGAAACCATTTCCAAAATAAATGGCTCTTTAGAAAAAGCGTATTTGGCAATGAATAATTGACTAATCAAAGGCTGGATATAAATCCAATCCAGCCTTTGATTCTTTTTCTCCATGAGCTTTAACACGGAGTTGTTTTAAAGTTAATTGAAGTTAAACTGGAATTGGTTTCAAAGCAGGCTCTTGTGGGCCTGTCCCAATTTCTTTCGGCAAGAAATTTCCAACTGAAACCATCAAGGAACTCTACTGTCAGTTTGATATCAAAGGATCCTCCCGGAACAGTTCTGGTCACTTTATTCTGTAAATTAATATTACCGCTATTAATGGTTCTGTTGTAAGTAATTCCATCTATTTGCTGTTTATAGGAAATTCTGTATCTAATTATAGGGCCAATAAGTGCGGCATTCCTATTGATAACTGATACCTCTCTAGCAGGATGTTGATTTTGGGTACAGGTTTCTATTTGGTAATCGGTGGTGTATCCTAATTTTGCAAAACTGTTATCTTTAAGAAACCTGACTGTATATGCTATTGGTACACCAGGGTTACTTCTGCTAAAAACTGCGTTTTCACCTTTTATAATTGATTCAAGATCACCAAAATTGGTAGCGGAAACAATTTCACTGGCCACCTCTGCATTTCCACCTATTGCCAAACTAGTGATATTAGATGTATTAAGAATACTCTTGTACTTACTTTCCAGAGAACCTGAAGCATTTTTTAATCCAGTAGCATAATTAAAGGCCCCTTCAATTTCCAAATCAGAGGCCATGGTTGTTGTAACCATCCTAAACATAATGATTCTACCATAAGCAACAGAGTGAACATAGGCAGGCGGAGCTTGAGGACCAAAAGTGGATTCCACTTGGGAAAGCGAGACTTTGCTACCGAAAAAATCCGAAGGCTTGCTTGGCACATCCAAGGAAACAGTATAAAAGACCTGCTTGAATACCATCATTGCTACTTTTTGGGTCTTGGTAGTTTCGTATTTAAGTTGGGATTCAACATTTCCAGCTGCCCAACTGACATTCAGGCCCACATCCATACTCAATTGCTGGTAGGAATAGGAAGTTGAAATGGACGTGGAGGAATTGGCAGCATTGATATATCCTTCTTGGGCGGCATTTTGGTGCCACCAGTTTAGTGCATCATCCAATTGCGTCTGAACATTGGAATTGTCAGGTTTTTCCACTTTGATTGTACCTTTTTCTCCCATACCCGGAAGATCCAATCTCATTGAAACCGGGGCTCTGTCTAAATTGACAGGGGTCGGCAATCCTCCCATCATGCTTTTATCTCCAATAACCAGGGATCCTGGATATACAATCCCGTTGGTAGGCCGCAGCACCGCTATTTCTTCAAAATTATTCCTCAAGTTGTACCTTTCCGTAGTACAAACTACAGTTCCACCACTTACACCTGTCGAGTTCGTGCTTTCCCCTACTTTTGTTCTTAAGCTTGATGAATTACCGGTGTTTTGTACATTCAGTAGCTCATTTGCATTATAGCTTAATGTTGAAATAAGGTCGTTAATCTCCGGGGCATCCGGAGAGATTGCTGATGGTTCCTCTGTTTCCTGGCAGGAAAATGCAATGACGCCCATTAGCGCAAAAAGCAACTTAAAATTGAATTTGAATAAATTTTTCATGGCGTATAGATTATTGGTTATAATCGGTACGCGCCATTTATTCCCAAAAGTGGTAATGAAGTTGAAAAAATTGTGGAGTTATTTGAGTCAGTTCTTGGAATAAGCGAAAAAAAAGGAATGATTCTGCTTTCTCCTTTAATGAAATCCCGTCCGACAGCAATTTTTAAATCTACAGGGTTAAAGGCTTTTTAGTTTTTTTAACTAAAATTAATTTCTTTGTTGAACTAAAATTCAGGACTTTTGAATCTCAAACTTAATATTTATCTACTCATGCAAACAAAACATCTATTCCTTCTTCTTTTCTTATTAGCCTTTGCTCCTATTGTCTGCTTCGCTCAAGAGGAAAAGCCAAAATTACAGTATTCCATTGGAGGGGGTGCTACCATTGATGGTAACAACCTGCTATGGGGTCTCAACATGAGCAATGAACTTAACTACAGATTAGGAAAGAGAATTTCTCTGAATGCCGGGCTGTCCTTTTATCAATCTCTCGGAAATCTTGAAAATAGAGCCGTCAATGGTTTGGCGGAAAATATTGACCAATCTTCGGGTATTTTTATTACGCCTACCTTGAGATATGATATACTACAGCGTGATTCAGGATTTAAATTGTCCTTTGGAGCAGGCCCCTCTCTTCAGTTGGGCGGAGAGGCATTTAGAGCTACAAATATCTTTAATACCGCAGATCCAATGCCAATGACTTTTGTGAATAAGTACCAGCGGATAGGACTTTTGTTGGAACTGGAGGCGGAATGGAAAACAAAGAATCCCAATGTCAGGAATGCCTTGGCCCTTTCAGCCTATGGAGCGGATTATTATTTTCCATGGTTTATAAATGCTACTTATAAAGTGCGGTTCAATGTTGGGAAAAAATAAGATTATGATATAAAATATGGATTCCATTTTATGGGTATTAGGCTGAATATTTTGATCATAATCGAAACTTTCAGCCCCTTTTTTATTTGAGATATTCATTTTTGTGATGATTTCAGCCCATGGAAAGTTATCCACATTGTTCTGGGTACTGACATTTGATTGCTTCGATAGAATTTTGAGACTGCATTCCTTTCCAAAGTCAATTCTTACCAATCAAAATTTATCCTTAACCCTTAGGGTAATTACCGATAGGATATAATTTTTATCTTTTATAATTTCAGGAAAAGAGATTTTTATTTTCCCATTTTCCCAAAATCTATCTCAACCCATTAACCTATGAAAAAGTATTTTCTGATTGCGCTGATCTTTTGCTTGAGTTTTTATCAAGCCATGGCTCAAACCGGCACTAAAGAACGCATCAAAGTCTACAGTACAGCCTTGGAAGGAAACCTGATCGGTGACCTGGCTGAAAGAGAGGTCACAGTCTATCTTCCTCCATCCTATCAAAAAAATCCAGATAGCCGCTTTCCTGTGCTGTATATGCTTCATGGCTTTACAGACACCGACTCCCAATGGTTTGGCTGGGAGAATCACTGGATCAATCTGCAAACTGTCATTGAGCAGTCTATAGCCGAGGGCCTTTCCAAAGAAATGATCGTGGTCATGCCCAATGCCTATAACCGGTTCAAGGGCAGTATGTATGCAAGTTCAGCTACAGTAGGTGATTGGGAAACTTTCGTTACCAAGGAATTGGTCAAGCATATCGATGACAATTACCGCACATTAGCCCATAAAAATAGTCGCGGATTGGCAGGGCATTCTATGGGAGGCTATGGCACTTTACGATTGGGCATGAAAAATCCTGATGTCTATGCGGCTATATATGCCCTTAGTCCTTGCTGTATGGACGGTGGAGCCAATACCAATGCAGAACTCATAAAAAAGTTGGAGACTTTAATTCCCGAACAACTGGAAGGAGCGAATTTCTTCGAAATTGCGACAATGGCTACTTCTGCGGCATTTGCTCCCAACCCACAAAACCCACCATTTTTTCTTGATTTGCCAGCGAAAAATGGTGAGCCCCAAGAAGATGTTATCAATAAAATTATTGCCAACCGGACCTTGAACTTTGTGGACCAATACATCCTCAATCTAAAAAAATTGAAGGCCATTGCTTTGGATGCCGGATTACAGGATAGGGGAATCAGCGAAGCAACCAAATCTCTTCATGAAATATTGGAATCATACCAAATCCCACACTTCTATGAAAGCTATGAAGGCGATCACCTTAACCGCATTGCAGAAAGGATTCAGACCCATACGCTTCCCTTTTTCTCCAAGAATCTGGTATTCTAAAGTACTCTTCAGAAATCAGCGGATAGCATCAAACAGCCCGCTTCTTGATTATTATGGAGTAGAAGATGTAAATAGAAAATGGGAGATATGGATCTGCTTGGAAAACAGTGTGTGGAGGCCTAAGACTTTTGGAAGAAAAAGAAGTTAAACTCTAATTACTCAGAAGGGAAATCATTAAGGGGGAAGAAAGCGGTAGAGCTGAATATTTCTTAGAATCTTTCATGAAAAATCCGATGTGATTAGCAGGATAAACAAGCATTAAACCCAGATTGTGCATGATGTTTTGTAATAGAAATTTTAATGCATATTTCTTCCATATTCCACGAAGTATTTAATACTTCCACTTATTGGCCAAACTCACCAAATGTAGCATCACTGGCACTTCCACCAAAACACCTACAACAGTCACCAAAGCGGCTGGGCTATCCAAACCAAATAAGGCAATGGCCACTGCTACAGCCAACTCAAAGAAATTGCTCGCTCCGATCATGGATGCCGGTGCGCAGACTGCATGTCTGAGTTTTAGTTTTCTTCCTCCAAACCAAGCGATGAAAAAGATAAAGTAGGTTTGGATGATCAAGGGAACTGCAATAAGCAATATGATCAATGGATTATTAAGGATATTGGGTCCTTGGAATGCAAAAAGCAAGATCAAAGTCAACAGCAATGCAATGATGCTTACTGGTTTGAATTTCGGAAGGAATTCTTTTTTAAACCAATCTTCACCTTTATTTTGAATTATTATTTTGCTAGTAATGACTCCAGCTAATAGAGGTACAACAACAAATATTACCACTGATGAAACTAATGTTCCATATGGAACCTCAACATTAGTAATGCCCAACAAAAGCCCAACTAAAGGCACAAAAGCCACCAATATAATCAAGTCATTAACTGATACTTGCACTAAGGTATAATTAGGATCTCCATCTGTCAAATAAGACCATACAAACACCATGGCTGTACAGGGGGCTACACCCAGTAAAATTGCACCTGCAATGTATTCACCAGCCATTTCTGGTTCTATGTAGGCCGAGTACAATTGATCAAAAAATATCCAAGCAAAGAATGCCATGGTAAACGGCTTGATAAGCCAGTTGATGACCAATGTCCAAATCAAACCTTTGGGCGCTTTTCCTACGCCTTTGATACTGCGAAAATCTACTTGTAACATCATTGGATAAATCATCAACCATATCAGAATGGCAATCGGCAGGTTGACATTGTAGATTTCCAAATCCGACAAGACCGAGATATCATCTCCAGCCAAATGACCGATCAGAATTCCCACACCTATACACAAAGCAACCCATAAAGTGAGGTATTTTTCAAAGAAGGCGATTTTCTTGGTTTCAGACATTTTTTGTTCAATTGATATATATGGAAATACAATAGAAATAAAGTGAAATATTATGGAAACAAGATTAAAATATGATTGAAATACGTTAGAAATAGAGTTATTACATATTTAGCCGCAGGCATATTGCTACCATATTTCACGATGTGAATATCAATGTTATTTCGTTTTAATCCTCGAAAACACATAAAGCAATTCCGACGCAATCTGCAAGGATCGTTCATCATATTTCAATGCCTCCTGATCGGTATCATCAAAGGCTTTCGGATCTTCATAGCGCACTGGGATTCTGGCTTCCGCACCGGAAATAAAAGGACAGTTTTCATCTGCATGGGAACAGGTCATCACTGCTGCAAAACCGGAAGATGCATTGGCGGGATCATCATAGACTTTGCTGAAGGTAATAATGGGATCTTCATCATCCGAAAAGAAGACAAAGTATTTGGGATTGCCATTTCCTTCTTTGCTTACCTTAAATCCAAATCTTTTGATAGAGGCCACGGCCCTTTCATTGAAGGCAGTTACTTCCACTCCTCCTGAATAGGAGTTGATGTCAAAACCATGATAAGCTGCGGCCACCTTTCCCCAAATCTGGGAAAATTGACTCCGCCTGGAATTATGGGTACAAATAAAATTTAGGTTGATTTCTTCATCTTGATCGATTTTTTGCTGGAGATAATCAATCAGCACTTGAAGAACCGCTTTGCGTTCATCAGCTATCGGCAGCGCCTGCGCTTGCTCGATATAGGTTTGGAGGGTTGGGTATAAGTTCATATTATATTGTACCAGGTACCAAGTACGATGTACCAAGACTTCACCAAACTTGGTACATCTTGTCCGCCGTGGCGGATGGTACATTGTACTTCGTACAATTCCTAACAGCATCCCGAACCAGGTTCACAGCTGTTCGCTGTCTGGAGAGAAGCCAGAGAGACTCTGATTTTTGGTTTTTCAGTGACAGGTCCACAGCAGGCAGCAGCTTTTTCTTCAGGTGTGGTAGCTCGGTCCTTAGCTTTGCAGGTAGTTTGATCAGCCGTGAGTTGCACGATTAGAGCATTTCCTGTGTCTTTAATGTTATGGACTGGTAGCACGGCAGTTGGGAATACCGAATTACCATACTCAAACTTGATCTCTGCATCCGGATAGGTTTCCCTTACGCGATTGACCACATCAAAAATTTTCATAGCCTTGCTAGTGTCCACTGCATGATTCGGCTCAGGGATCTCATTTTCCCATAATTGCACATGTACTTCTAACCATTGGTTGCGGATACCGCCACAGTCCACCGTATCAAAATTGACGTTTTTGATCTCAGTGATGTGATAATCGGTCCTTACATATTGACCTGTCTGGTATTCAAAGAAAAGTACCTTTTCGGGGTTTTCTTGAAGGATGTTGGTGAATTCGGTTGTTTTCATATTTATTTTTTTTTGTACCATGTACCAAGTACGAAGTACCAAAAAGGCTCCATACATGGTACATTGTACTTAGTACTTTGTACAATTTTATCCTAGCAGCAGCCAGATATTTTTGGAAAGCCAGTGAATAATTCTTGAAATAGATTTTGAATCTCTACCCAGCGGATAGGGTCTATACAGTAATTGACGGAGACACCTTCTATACTGCCTTTGATGATTCCAATTTCTTTCAGTTCACGGAGATGCTGGGAAATTGTGGCCTGTGCCAAACCCAGTTCCTGTACTAAATCTCCATTGATACAGGAATTGGATTGGATCAGAAATTCCAGAATGGCCACGCGTGCTGGATGTGCAAAAACTTTGGCAATTTTTGCCAGTTCGTTTTGCTTTTCTGTGAAGAGATCTGTTTTGGTAACACCCATTTTTTAGACAGTTAGAGATTAGAAGCGAGAATCTAGAGATTAGATTTTAGAAGCAAGAGTTAAGAAATAAGGTAGAAATAAAGTGGAAATATGATAGAAATACTAGGTCGCAATGTTCTAAGTCAATTATTCACACCTATTTTTGAAACCCTATTTCAACCGTATTTCGCGTAGCTTATTTCTAAATTTATTTCATTTATAATTACATCGCAATATTACGATAAATATTTTATGACACAAAAATGTTTTACATTTTTCCTAAATTGAAACCATGAAAGCATTGATAGAACTCTGGAAAGAAGGCCGCACGCGATTGATAAATCAATTGTCAAATATCCAGCCCGAAGACCTCACCAAGAAATTAGGCAACAGTCCAAATTCTGCAGGCTTCCTAATCAGGCATTTGGCCGAAGTGGAATTGCTTTTTGCTAAAAATGTATTTGGCAATATGGAGGTGAAAGTGGATGCCCAAACCTTAAAGGCCGGAAAAGATACTGAGGAATGGACGGATTTAGAGTCCTTGAA
>NZ_SLAP01000086.1 GCF_007126775.1 Cecembia sp.
AATAATTCGGGTCTCAAAGAACTTGCAGGAGGAAAATACGGAGACCTGCGCGCATTGATTAAATCAGAGAAGCTTAAGCCCGAGCAAAGCCAAGATATGAAAAGTATTTTGGAATTTTTGATGGATTAGCCCATCCAAGGTTTGACCATTTCCATGCTGGCCTCCCAAAGCTTATCCCTATAATTTTTAGATCTTGCCTCTTTAGAGGGAACGTTGGGTTTTGACTTTTTGAAGTAGTATCCATTGTGGGAGTCTGGCATTTGTGTTTTAGCCAAATAGATACTGGTCCTGGCGCCCTGATTGGCATCAATCATAAAAGGGGTAGCCAATTTCCAAAACAGTTTGAATATTCCATTGGCCTCTTTCCCAAAATTGGTTTTGACTACTCCCGGATGCAAGGCATAGGACCGCAGCCCCTTGCTGCCATAATGGTCAATCAAGGATTTGGTAAACAGTATATTGAACAATTTCACATTGGCGTAAGCATTGAAGGAGCTGTAGCTTTGTTGTTTGTAATTCAGGTCATCGAAATTGACCTTTGCTGCCCTGTGGGCTTCTGAACTCACATTGATTACCTTGGGATTTTCTGATTGAAGCAGTAGGGGAGCCAGAAGGTTGGTCAAAAGAAAGTGGCCAAGGTGGTTGGCAGAAAAACTCAGCTCGAAACCATCCTTTGTAACCTCATATTTAGGAAATATACCTCCAGCATTGTTGATCAGCACATCAATTTGATCGGTTTTCGCCTGAATATCCGCTGTAGCCTTTTTTACAGAGTCAAGATCCGCAAGGTCCAAATGGATGAAAGATACCTTTTTTCGCTCTTTTTCCGGTAGTTTTTCGATTTCAATTTGGGCTTTTTCGGCATTTCTTGCAAGAAAAAAAACCTCTTGGCAAACAGGAACGAGTTCCTTAAAGGTAATTGCCCCAATGCCTGAGGTAGGACCTGTGATGGCTAATTTCATAATTTCAGCTTTGTTTAATGAAACATTCAAAGGCGGTTTTGGTTTGAAATCCAGGTGTAGATTACCCATTTTTATCAAGGATTTGACAAAAATTTGTAATTTTAAAGCTTAATTGTTTTAAAGTCACCCAAATCAGGCCATCAGCATAATTTTGTTGTTAGCTGTTTACTGTAAATCAGATATTTAGAAAAACCAAGCCCATCCTTGAAACCTAAAGAGCCTTTTATAGACATAGAGCAGGTGCTCAAAAATAAGAATGCCAGTTTGCACAAATGGCTTCCGGGATTTGCCATGAGTTATATCAAACGCATTGTCCATGAAAAAGACATCAACAGGGTAATGGCTAAGATAGGGCACTTGCAGGGTATGGATTTTGTGAATGCACTGATAGGGGAGTTTGGTGTGGAAGTCAGTCTTACCGGAGCAGAAAATATTCCCTTGGAAGAGCCGGTAATTTTTGCATCAAACCATCCTTTGGGAGGTATGGATGGGGTTGCATTCATGTTTGCTTTAGGAAAATACCGAACAGATATACGGTTTTTGGTCAATGATATCCTGACCAATATCAAAAATTTTGAGCCCATGTTTGTTCCGGTCAACAAACACGGCGCCAACAGTAGGGAGGTTTCCAAACTTATTGAAGAGACTTATGCCGGTGAACATGCAGTATTGGTATTTCCCGCAGGGCTGGTTTCCAGAAAGCAGTCCGGTACTATCAAAGACCTGGAATGGAAGAAGAGTTTTATCTCTAAAGCAAAGCGATACAAGAAGAATGTGGTTCCTGTTTATATAGAGGGCAGGAATTCGGATTTTTTTTACAATTTTGCCAATATCAGAAAAGGACTTGGAATAAAGTCGAATATAGAAATGTTTTACCTTGCCGACGAAATGTTTTCCCAAAGGGGGAAAAAAGTTGTTATCCATATAGGAAAACCGATTTCTTACCAGTATTTTGATCAATCAAAATCCGAAAGTGAGTGGGCAGCAGAGGTCAAAGAGATTGTTTATCAAATGGCCGAAAAACTTTAGTTATGCAAGAGATTATACCTGCAATAGACCGTGCAATTTTAAAGAAAGAATTGACTCCGGAAAGGTTCCTGAGGTATACCAATAATGGAAATAACCACATTTACCTGGTGGATTATCACCTTGCTCCCAATACCCTGAAGGAAATAGGCAGATTAAGGGAACTGACCTTTAGGGCTGCAGGAGGAGGGACTGGACTACCTATGGATTTGGATGATAATGATACCCACCAGAATTGTTACCAACAGCTGATTACATGGAATCCAGAGGACGAAGAAATTGTGGCCGGTTACCGCTTGATCAAATGCAGACATGCAGGCTTGGACAATAATGGCAACATGAATCTTTCTACAGCCCATCTTTTTTCATTTTCTGAAAGATTTCTCCAGGATTATATTCCACATACAATAGAATTGGGCAGGTCATTTGTCCAACCAAAATACCAGCCCGGTTTGAATAACAGAAAAGGACTTTTTTCATTGGATAACCTTTGGGATGGCTTAGGGGCTGTAGTCATGCTCAACCAGGATATCCGCTACCTTTTTGGGAAGGTTACGATGTATCCTCATTTCAACCGACTGGGAAGGGATATCCTGTTGTATTTCATGCATCATTATTTCCCAGATCAAGATCAATTGGTGAGGCCCTTGCCTCATTTGAAGCTGGGTTATGAAACTGATGCCAAGGGTTTTGAGGGACTTTTTGATGGTATGGATTACAAAAATGGCTATAAGCTGCTCAATTCCAGGATAAGGTCCTTGGGGGAAAATATCCCACCCTTGATCAATACCTATATGAATCTTTCACCTACCATGAAAACATTTGGTACCGCACTGAATGATGAATTTGGAGCAGTTGAAGAAACAGGTATTTTGATTACTTTGGCTGATATCCACGAAAGCAAAAAGCAAAGGCATTTGGAAACCTTTGAGCGGGATAGGGTGTTTGGAAGCAGATGAACAAACAAGAAAAAAGGACTGTAATCTTAGGTGCGAGTACCAATCCCATGAGATATGCCTATTTGGCTGCAGAAATGTTTGCGGAGAGGAAAATCCCCTTCATTCCTGTCGGTATCAAAAAAGGGAAAGTATTTGGTGAAGAAATATTGGATCTAAGAGAAAAACCCAGCATTGACAATGTCCATACAATCACACTCTACCTTGGTCCAACAAACCAAAAAGAATGGTACAATTATATAATTTCGCTTCAACCCAAGCGGA
>NZ_SLAP01000059.1 GCF_007126775.1 Cecembia sp.
AATGTTCAATCCGCCACGGCGGACAAGTCGTTCATAGTTTTACGGATCTTGTAAGGTAAACTAGAACCCATGAACCCTTGAACCTTGAACTCCTGAACTATGAACCATGAACGCATGAACCATGAACCCTTTCCCCTTTCCCCTTTAACCTTTAACCTTTAACCTTAAATCCCTAAAACTCATACCCAATCCCCACCCTGAAATTCCTGTTAAACACTTCTGTATTTGGAAAAGATGGAAAAGTATAAAACTCCGTCAAGGCACTGCGCCAATCCAAAAGAAGCGTGACTTTGCTCACCTGAAAACCGACCTGCATGCTCCAACCCCATTCTTCACCTGGAAAATCCCAGTCTAGCCCCAGCCTATCTGAAGTGGGAATTCTTTGGGACAAATGGTAACGGAGATAAGGTCCAACCCCCACAAATGATTTGAAAAAACCATCTTCTGCATTGACAAAATTCCATCTGACCATTGCAGGAACTGTCAACGAATGTCTTCTGAACCTTTCTCCATCAAAACCTGAAGGTTTACTTCCATTAAAGTCATACAAGGCACTTACAACTATATCAAAACTCCGTGTGATCCGAACGCTGCTGTAAAGACCTGCTTCAAAGGCAAAAACGCCCAATTCCCGGAATTCACTATGCCTGTTATAGGAATTGCCCAAACCCACTTGTGCCCCATACTTTATCGGTCTGCCATACACTGCTACAGTAGCATTGAAATTCCTGGCAGGCTCCAAGGTTTCCGCATTGGCCATCTCCAAAGTTAATCCTGCCAAAAATGTACTGATCTTGGCCATGCCCTCATAGTCCAGTAAATCTGCTTTATCTCCAGGTTTATGGTAAGGAGATTTCAATCCTGTATTGACATAAATGGAAGGTATTCCTAAACTTCCAAATGGCCAGGTATCTGTTCTCCTTTCGATCAATGGGGCAGTACCTTTAATAGGAATCGGATTCCTGTCCTGTGCCAAGACCAAAATTTCTTCAGCATCCGCCAAAGTCCTCCACCCTTTCAGTTCCAAGGTATTGACCGTACTCAGCATCCCGATCATATCCAAACTGAACATGGCTTTGATGGCTTCGTTCGGGAATGGTTTCTCTGCATTCACAAAATACTCGGCCCCAATCAGACCGCTTTCCTCTGCATCAAAAGCAATAAAAACCAGACTGCGTTTGGGTTGCTCGCCGGATTCCAAAATCAACCTGGCCATTTCCAATATGCCTGCCACTCCAGAGGCATTGTCATCTGCACCCGGGAAAATTGTCTTGGTTCCATCAGCAGCCTTATTGTAACCCAAGTGATCAAAATGGGCACCAATGACGATATATTCTTCTTTAAGTTTGGGATCAGCCCCAGGTATCAAACCCACCACATTTTTACCTTGGAGATTGACCAAGCTCACTTTGAAGTCAAAGTGATGGATATAAGAGTCCTCCTGAAATGGTTGCAGGCCTATTTCCCGCATTTCATTTTCAATATAGCGAATGGCTTTGATTCTTCCTTCAGTCCCCAGGCCCCTGCCCTCCAGGGAATCTGAAGCCAATATATGGACATGCCTTTCCAGTCTTTGATGTAAGTTTTCTTGGGCTAAAACACTATAAAAGCAAATAAAAACCAAACAGATAGATAAGGAGATATTTTTGATCATGGGAAAAGAATTTTGGATGCTTTTGAAACTGCGAACGAAAATAAAAGTTTTATCCCATTTTCCAATCTCCCTCTTTGCTGAGTTGCAAAAAAGATAATATTTACGAATTATACGTAGATTTACGAAAATTTCGTAGGTTTATTAAGTAATTAGTATTACTTTTATTCCCATGGAAGCATTGACACAACACGAAGAACAATTGATGCAGGTATTTTGGAAATTGGAAAAGGCCTTGGTCAGGGATGTTTTGAACGAAATCCCTGAACCGAAGCCACCCTACACAACCCTGGCATCCAACATCAAACAACTGGAAAAAAAAGGCTACTTGGATCACCGGACATTTGGAAACATCCATGAGTACTTCCCATTGGTGTCACAGGAAGATTACAGAAAGAAGAGCTTTAACAACCTGATCAAAAATTACTTTGATGGCTCTGTACAAAAAGTGCTCTCTTTTATGGTGAAAGAGAAAGGGATTTCAGAAAAAGAAATAAGCGAACTTAAAAAAATGATTGATGAATACGGTAACCCAAAAAAACCATGAACGGATTATTCAATTACCTTTGGGAGGCAAGTTTAGCCCTGTTTCTCCTTTTTGCATTTTATAAAATTTTCCTCTCAAGGCTAAGTTTCTTTACCTGGAACAGGGCTTTCCTTTTGGCTTCATTGCTATTTGCCATGATCCTTCCGCTGTTGAGTTTTAGTATAACAAATTCATCGGTATTTATTCCTGAAATGCTGAATTATAACCTGCCTGAATTTCAATTGAGCGAAACGGAAGTGCAGTCTTCTTCTATACAGCTGCTCCAGATTTTGGTAGGCATTTATTTCATTGGCTTATTATGGAAATTAGGCACACTTGGGATAGGCTTATTTATCACATTTAAAAAAATATACCTGTCTAGAAGAATCAGGAAAGGTGGATTATGTTTTGTCATTCATCCGGAATTCCAGCCATCATCATTTTTTCATTTTGTTTTTTTGCCTGCCTATGATGAAAATGACCCTGCACAGCAACCCATTATCCATCACGAATCCATACATGCCGAAAAATGGCACAGCCTTGATTTAATTCTGCTTCAATTGGCCCAGGCGATCCTTTGGTTCCATCCTGTTTGGGGCTTTTATGAAGCCAACCTCAGAGAGGTACATGAATACGAGGCAGATCAAAAAGTAACCGCTACCTATCCGAAAACCGCTTATGCCAAATTGCTTCTGGGACTTTTGATCACCGAAAGCAATGGACACTTACTCAATAACTTTAACCATTTTCAAACCAAAAAAAGAATCCAAATGATGATGAAATCAGAAAAATCCAGAGCGATCCAAAAGTCTCTTTTTCTTTTGGCTCTCCCTCTAATGGCAGCCATGTTGATGGTCTTTGCCTGTGAAACAGAAAAAGAAGAAAGCTTCCCAGAAACAATGGATATCCCTGCACAAATTGCCGCAGCTAATGAAGTTTTTGATGTAGTGGAAGAAGCACCCCAATTCAAAGGAGGAATGGAAGAATGGAGCAGATTCCTCTCCAGCACCTTGCATTATCCGGACAA
>NZ_SLAP01000126.1 GCF_007126775.1 Cecembia sp.
CGCCACAAAATGATTATTTTGTAGATTTTGAATTCAATCCAGCAATTGAACCATCAGATGTTGTACTGGTCTATATTCAATGGGAAGCCATCAATGGCACATCAGTATGGAGGTTGTTGCCGCAAACTGTTTTCTTTGAAGAAGGCGTTTTGGTTTACAATTTTGATTTTACATTGAACGATTTTGCTGTATTCTTAGAAACCACATTTGATCCGTCAATTCTGGATAATACCTGGACGAGGAACCAAAGGATCAGAGCAGTAGTCATACCAGCAGATTTTGCTGTTTCGGGCAGAATTGACTATACTGACTATAATGGCGTTATGGAAATTATTGGAGCAACAGAAGAAAATATCGTGAAAATCGAACCTAAAAATCCATAGTTTAGCAAATACAGTTGTACCAAAAGACCTTCCAGATGGAAGGTCTTTTGTTTTATACTGGTATTGATTCTCCTTCAATATTAAAAATTCATGACTTATCTTTGCGCCATGAATTTGAAAAATGACTTGTTAATAAGAGCTGCCAAAGGGGAAACAGTTGAGAGAACTCCAGTTTGGTTGATGCGTCAGGCTGGAAGAATCCTACCAGAGTACAGAGCAGTGAGAGAATCAGTAAGCGGTTTTATAGAATTGGCCCAGACACCTGAGTTAGCAGCTGAGGTAACTATTCAGCCGGTTGACCTGCTTGGAGTAGATGCAGCTATCATTTTTTCAGATATTTTAGTAATTCCTGAAGCCATGGGACTTCCCTATGAAATGGTGGAAAAAAGAGGTCCTTGGTTTCCCAAAACAGTTCGATCTGCCTCAGATGTCAAAAAATTAAGGATAGCTGATGGAAAGGATGATCTGAGTTATGTAATTGAAGCCATTAAAATTACCAAAAAAGCTTTGAATGGACGGGTTCCCCTCATTGGGTTTGCCGGTGCTCCATGGACAATCTTTGCCTATATGATTGAAGGCTCGGGAAGTAAAACCTTCTCGAAAGCCCGGGCCATGTTGTATACCCAACCTGAACTCTCCCATAATCTTTTGCAGATGATTACTGATAGCACAATCAATTATTTGAAGGCTCAAATCGAAGCAGGTGTCAATTTGGTTCAGGTTTTTGACAGCTGGGCCGGGATTTTACCTCCTGACCATTACCATGAATTTTCTTTGAAATACATAGCGCAGATCTGTAATGCCATCAATGATGTTCCTAAAACAGTATTTGCAAAAGGTGCATTCTTTGCCAGAAAAGAAATGGGCTTGCTCAATTGCGAAACCATTGGTTTAGATTGGAATATGGAGATTTCTGAGTCAAGAAAATTGATAGGACCAAACAAAACCCTTCAAGGGAATCTTGATCCAGCCGCACTTTATGGCAATCCAAAAGAAATAGAGAATGCAACCAAACGAATGATGGACCAATTTAAGGGAAGTAGACACATCGCCAACCTTGGACATGGTGTTTACCCCGATATAGATCCGGAAATGGTGAAGGTCTTCATCCAGACAGTTAAAAGCTACTAATAAAACACTTTTTACCATAGTGAACCTCCCCAAAAAGGAGGTTTTTTTATTTTAAAATCACCAGGAATATATTTACCAATTTTTCAAAAAAATATATTATACGTTATTTTTTTAACTACTATAATTGATTTTTATTGATTTATTGAAAATTTTGGATAATTTAGAAACTCTAAATCTCATATTAAACATCAATTTTAAATTATGAGGTTTAAAAACAAACCTATTATTCACAAAACCTATTAAACCTATGAAAAACAAGTTTACAATGCTGCTTAAAAGCAGTGCCCTCCTGGCAATTCTCCTATTTAGCTTTAATCCAACCAAAGCTCAGGAAGAAAGCAAGTTTTCGATGGATGTTACATTAAATTCAGACATCTTCTTTGGATTTTATCCATTCTTTGCGGGATCTTACAGCCTCAGCGAAAACACAGCATTTACTTTTTATGGAATTCTTTGGTCTGGTGGAGCAGCTGGTGGCAGCTGGGGCAACTGGACGGAGTTTGGTGTCGGTATGAACTTTGATGTTGCAGATGGAATCAACATCAATCCTCAGATTGGCTTATTGAATGGTAGCCTAACCTCTGGTTTAGGGACTCCTGTTTTAGGAGAAGGAATTGTTCCAAACTTAACTATGGGTCTGGACAAGGCAAGTACTGAGGGAGAGATCTATTTGGGGTACTATCTTGGCTTTGACCATGGCAACCCTAACACCAACAACTATCTTCATTATTGGGTAAATTATGGTTATAAATTTTCACCCTTTTTCTCTGCTGGTCTTCATTTAGAACAATTGAGATTTACAGGAGGGAAAAACCAACCTGAAGACCCTGCATTCGATTTCTATTTGGCATTGGGACCATACATACAATTTGCAGACCCTAAAGGGGGAGCATTCGCGAGATTTACATCAGGCGCGGATTTAAGAAGTGATGATATGCTTGCCAAAAGTGGTTTCAGGCAACCTTCATTCTTTAAATTAACTGTAGGTTACAGTTTTTAAAATAGATTATTTAAGAAAAAGTTAGAGAAATAAGGCCTGGAAAATCCCGGCCTTATTTTTTTACTGCTACAAGTTGGTCCCCCACTTTTACTTCTGCCCCCTCCAATAAGAGCATGTTTTGACCAAACATGACTTGATTATTGACTGTCCTGTAAGTTGCCAAAGTCCTCAATGGCTCTTTTCCCTTTTCGGCCGTTTGCTGATCCACAGTGGTCATCACACAGCGGGCACAAGGTTTGGTCACTTTAAAAATCGCCTCGCCTATACGGACTTTATCCCAGTGATCTTCCTCAAACGGAGCTCCCCCGGCAAAAACCAAATTAGGCCTAAAACGGTCCATGGGTACAGCCACATTTAGTCTGCTGTTCAAATCATCAAGAGCACTTTGTCCGATAATTAGATAGGGCATGCCATCAGCAAAACTGACGCTCTCTCCATTAACAGCATACTTGGGTTTGAGTTTGCGTGCAGATGACCCAGGCATGCAAACTAGGTTGCATGCAAAACCCAGGTATTTTGAAAACCAAGCATTACATTCCTCATTGACGAGCTGAGCTTTTACTTTATCTTCCCAAATCTCTACATCGATAAGCTTATCATTTTGGGCTTGGTAAGGTACTGTCAGGTAATAGTCTGGACTCGATTTATCAAAAACATGAAGTCCTTCCTCACTCAGCTCCACCTGTAATA
>NZ_SLAP01000210.1 GCF_007126775.1 Cecembia sp.
ATCGGGATACAAAGTAAGAGGATTAGAGAAACAAAAAGATTAGGGGGAAAAGTGAAAATAGATTTAGACTCCTGGGTCAAATGATTCAGTTGAAAAAATCCCCTATTAACCCAAATCCTTTTTATTTGTATCGAAATAATTAAAAAAATTAAGAACCCCAGATGCCCATTAACCTATAACCGATTATGAAGAAAATAGCCTTAGTTTTTTTATTATTTATTGTTTTAATAGGAAATTCAATTGCTCAAACTGAGGAGCACGAATCCCTTCTAGCGCTTGACTTAGGTTGGGAGAAAGCCTTATTAAATTCAGATGTTGCTTTCTTGGAGAATTTCTTGGCAGAAGATTTTATCTGGGTCCATAACCATGCGAGCCTAATAGATAGTAGGGAGGAAGTGATCAAAAGGGCCAAAAGGATTCAGGCAGGATTGGCAGACAATACCAAAAGCAGGATTTCCAAAGATCAAAAAGTAATTCTATTCGGGAATACAGGAGTGGTGAGTGGAATCACCCTGGTAGATAGGCCTCCAAGTCCTGTAACCTATCATTTTATGCGGACTTATGTGAAAATGGAAGGGAAGTTTTGGCTTTTGGCCAACCATACTATGGCGATTCCTGATGAGGATTTGAAATAATATTTTGAATAATCTTTACAAGACTTCTATGCTGACTCGATACGTTTTTTTATTTGTTGTTTCATTATTCATAGGATGCAGTTCCAATAAAAAGGAGAAAGCTTATGAATCTGAAAACATTACAGCAAACAGCAATGGCCTGCATGGATATATTGGATATAGTTCTTTAAAACGCCCCGAAGGTTTTGGAGCCGGAATCGGCTTTTATACAGCAGTATGGCCCTTAGTTGAACAACCTTTGGCGGGATTCCAGATAGGTCTTCCTGGCAATTGGATTACTCCTGATAATCCCGACAACAAAGATATCCCCTGCTGCCCCGAAGGAACGATAGCCCGGACATGGGAACCAAGAGGGCCAACCTGGGCGAGTGTCTTCCAGACTCAGGAAGGTGGATTGGGATATTGGAGAGGAAACAGATACCATTATGGATCCCCAAAATTCAGCATGAACGGCGTACCGGATTGTTATAATTCAGAAATAGCTTCTCCTGGTTGGCCCTTCTTTTATAGAGCAGAAGCTTTGCCGGATGATCAATTGGGAATAGCCCAATTAAGCAATAGAATTTTAATTCCACCTGATGGAATTACCTTTGAAGGGGACCTGGAAGGAAGGTTTTTGGGATATACCCACATGGCGCTTCCCTTAACTGACGCAAAACCTGGTCCCCCACCGACTGGAAATCAGAGTTGGACGCTTTTTTTAAATTCAGAAAACTTCAAAGGACCCGTCGCTTTCTATATCCCTGAAATGTGGAGCAGATTATCCAATGAGTATAAAGCCATTGAAGGAATGGGATTGGATGTCAGGCCGGGGACTATGGGTGGCGGAGGAGCCATGGAAATCAATACAGTGCCCTCCTTTGAAATGAGAGACAATAAGGGAGATTTATATATCAAAATACCGCAGCTTCAATTCCCTCTGAATGAACATGGCCAATCAGTCCTTGTTCAGGATGTCACTTATTACTCAAAAGCCGCACTATTTGATTACCTTTTGGAATGGAAGAAAGATGGAAAAGTTTATCTCGGTAAATTTGATGAAGGACATAACTGGAAACCGGAATTAAATCCCAGAGATATATCTCTGGATCAAGGAGCAAGTTTAAACAACGGTGGAAATAAAATCACGGGTTTGGAAGAAATCTTGCAAACCACAATCACAGATTCAAATGCTTTTGGGTTGCACTGGAAAGAAAATCCAATTTCTAAACCAGGTCTTTTTCCCCAATATTTCAAACAAGTGGGGGATCAACGCGTGGCCGTAAGCCATGAGGAAGTTCCTGAAGAGTTGAAAAAAATGGAATTTCCCAAGGCAGAATCTGAAAGTAAATATGTGAATTGGAGAAATGGAAATGAAATTGTTGAGGGGAATTTTATCATCGATAAAAGCCTGCCCTATACTTCACCGGATAAAGGAGCTTGGACAAATCCTGGCCCTGTTTCTCAAGCCTATAAAGCAAAATTAAAAGATGGGTCAACTGTTACCTATAAATGGTATAGATTTATTGATCAGCCTTCATTCCAACAATTTGGTTGGAGTGAAGAGGAAAAGGATAGGCTTCAGAAATTTGTTGAACAAATTCACATGCACTGGACAATCGAACAGGAATATATGGCACCACCTAGTACTGGAAAGTTGGTAACCATAGATCCCGAACTGATTGTCAGCCCGCCAGTGGGAAAGGAAGCTGGGTACGTACCAATAGTAATCAGGCAGGAAAAAGTCTTGAATTCTCCAAAATAAGGCTTCAAACAACAGGATTAGGTATCCTCATAGGACTTTGCGTTCAGCACCAATTCACTTTACTGTGAATAAAATAAAAATTGGTTTACATGCTTTAGCAATATTACTTTTTTTGTATAGATGTAATCATGCCGGTTAAAAAAGCCAAAATCCCTAGCTTGAATCAGTTTTTGTTCTATCTGAATAAGGCTTGGCCATTTACTTTTCATAAGGAGCTATTATCTCTACAATCAAATTAATAGTACTAAGGTTTCCGGTGTCTCATTTCCTTTTCTTTTTCCTCAAATTGCTTCCTCATTTCCAATAAACGATTCCAGAATGCAGGATTCATCGCAAGGTTGTTTTTTTCCATTGGATCTGATTCCAAATCGTACAGTTCTTCATGCTGTGGATCATTGATGTATCGGAAATATTTCCATTTTTCTGTTCTGATACCTTCACTCGACGCTATGATATCCACCTGCCAGAGATGCTCGCAAATAAATTCTGTACGTTCAAATTCAGCACTGTTTTCATTTAAAAATCCCGCCAAGCTTAAGCCTTGCCAACTTTTAGGTTTATCAATTCCAGCAAGATCAAAAATAGTGGGTGCAATGTCTATGTTCAAAACCATGTCTTTGACAATGCCCGATTGTGTGGATCGGGGGTCATGAATGATCATGGGAACCCGCAGTGAATTATCATACAACAACCATTTTCCGGCCAACTGACGCTCTCCATAAAAATAACCGTTATCACTGGTGAAAATGATGACGGTATTTCTGTCCTTACCTTGTTTTTCCAGCTCCTTCCTTATCAGCCCAATCTCATGATCAATTTCCGAAATCATCCTAAAATACCCTTTCATACTTCTCTGGTATTTTTCAGCTGTATCAAACCTCCAATACCAACGGTTACGGTTTTCTCCTTCCCGAACGTACAACGGCAGGGCATCAAAGTATTTCTGATCCGTTAACGGTGGCTTCGGGAAATACTGGCCTTCATACAATGTATTGAATGGCCTGTCCCAAAAAAACTGTTCCTCAGCTGGGTCATGGGCATGAGGGGCACTGAAACTCAAGGATAGCATAAACGGCTTTTCAAGAGGAGCTTGCTGGAGAAATTCAATGGCCTTATGGCCGGTATATCGGGTCAAATGGACAGTGTCGCTATCAATTGTTTTATAAAAATAACCCCGCCTGTCCTTAAATCGGTCCAGCCTGTCGTAATTTTCACCCACATCAAATAAGGATTCAAACCCTGAATAATTGACACCGAATTTGCCGAAAAAACCAGTGTGATAGCCACTTTCTTTCAACAAGGCAGGATAAGATTGATCAATAAATTCGGGCTTGATTTCTCCCTGACCAAAAGTATACCCGTGTGTTCTTTCATAAGTTCCTGTTAAAATACTTGCCCTGCTTGCCGCACAGATGGGCGTGGTCACAAATGCATTTTCAAAAAACAGCCCCTCTTTGGCCAACCTATCCATTTCTGGTGTATGGATCAATTCATTTCCTGCAAATCCCAAAGCATCCCATCTTTGATCATCCGTCAGAATAAAGATAATATTTGGCCTGTTTTCCTGAGAAAAACATTGAAGACCCAGATGAAAGAATACAAAGAGGGATAATGAAATGAATCTTATCATTTTTGGCCAGGATTTATACGGTTTAGTAGCATACTTGCCTTAAGGCAAATTTTCCAGTTTATAATCCATGTTTTGCCATCATTTTTTTGATATGAATAAATCCATTTTCTGCCATATCCCAAGGCTCGGAAAATTGTCTCCAAACTCCAATAGAATTGGCAAAGTCGGGATCGTTTCGGGTAAAGCCTTCAATGGTCAGCCAACCTTTGTATTGGATTTCAGCCAAGGCGGCAAAAGTTTCATCCCAAGGCACATGTCCTGAACCGGGCGTACCACGGTCGTTTTCGCTGATATGGAAATGGGCCAACCGGGAACCGATGCTTCTGATGGCATCGCCCAATTTTTTTTCTTCCATATTGGCATGATGGGTGTCAAACATCGCCTTTACATTCGGATGATTGACTTTGCTCAGCAAATGCCCCAATTGCTCCATGGTGTTGCAGAGGTAGCATTCAAAGCGGTTCAATGCTTCCGGAGTTATTATCATTCCTGCTTGTGCGGCATAATCTCCTGCCTGATGGAGCATTTCGGCACTTCTATCGTATTCTACTTCCTGTGGGGCAGCTTTCGAGAAAGTAGCAAAGGCAGAATGATTAGGGCCGCATAAGACTTGCGAACCCAGATCATGTGAGCGGTCAATGATCCATTTGATCTTTTCTAATCCTTTTTGTCGGATAGCTGCATCAGCACTGATCAGGTTTTCTTCCGGACTTAAGACAGAAACAGTAGTGACTTCCAAACCAATCTCGCGGCAATAATTTCCTACGTTTTTGTATGCCGCTTCATTGGGAGAGCCTACAAAAAATTCAGCCCCATCATAACCGATTTTTTTAAGCCTGTCCAAGATAGGTTTTAGTTCATCTGACATGTTGGCCGACCAGGCCAGGACATTGAATCCGATTTTGTTCATGGGTTATTGGATTAAGGTTATTGGTTAATTGAGTTATTGGTGAATTAGCGGAGTCGAAGGCTTTACTTGAAATTTAAGGATAAATTATCCCTTTTCAATTGCTTGGTCAGTAATTGATGTAGCATTTCTTTCATTTCCTGAAACCCTATTTGGTACCCCGATGCTCGGGGCAGGCTATGGTACTTTGTACTTGGTTCATTCTGTCTTTCCCTAAATACCATTGACAGATTACCGGAACCGTCATTCTGAGCGAGGAACTGCCTGTCCCGAAGAATTGCGGGAAGCGAAGAATCTCCCAAAGTTAAGGAGATACTTCTCCCGAATTACTCGGGATCAGTATGACGAGCAATTTTGTCATTACCCTTTCTGTACATTCCCCTAAATGTTAAATTCTCAGCATGACGTTTCAATAACTGTCATTTCCTATCTGTAAATGCCAAATTTTAAAAACTACCATTGACCGTTTTGGTTCAACATTCATTAATAATTCCTAATCTTCAATCTAGTGTCTAAAGTCTAACATCTTTTTTTACCTGAAATCCTCCACCTTCATTCCTTTTCTGAATGTTCCAAATCCAAACATGGATGGCTCGTAATTTCCTACAATGGAGACATTCATATTTGCTGTAATTTTATCAGGCATATCCAAAGCCCAAAAAGCCCCATTGACAATTAATCGCCTCAGGTCATCGCTGATTAGGTCTATGGAAGCGCCCATGGTGGTGGTGAATACTTTTCCTTTTTTCCCACCTTCGATTTGGTAATCCTTGGTCCAGGCCATAGGCATGATGGATTTCTCCCAGTTGATGGGCGATTCAGGAGTCATTCCCGAAGTCGGTACCCCATAGATCAAAACCTCTGCTTCTTTGGGGATATTTTTTACTGTATATACGTCTGATGCAGCCCAGATATCTTTTACACCTCTTAATATCGGGTGGTCCTGCTGTTGGGCGATGCCATCAATCAATGCCCTTGCTCCTTCAGTACCATGGTCACCATGATGCGCTACCCAGGTTTCGCCTAGGATTTTCTGTCCAAATCCACCTTCCCATCCTGGTTCTTTACCCATCCAATGGTATTTGGCAAAGGGACTGGTTTTGTTTTTTTCATAATGGAAAGCATGGGTAGCAGTCCTCAAGCCAATTATCGGTTTTCCAGCCAGAAGAAAATTATGGAAGTGTTGGGTTTGCTCATCGGGTAATTCCCTGAATCTGGTTGACAAAATCATTAAATCAGCTTTTTCCAAATGTTCGAGACCAGGGATGTTGTTTTGATAGGAAGGAACTATATGGCCTGTTTCAGGCTCAATGGGAAATAGCACCGTACAGGTAAATCCATAATGTTGGGCCAGTAATTTGGCCAACATAGGCATGGCTTCTTCAGAACGGTATTCGTCGTCCCCGCTTACCAGTACGATGTGTTTGCCTTTACCAGGCCCTTCCTTTCCTTCAAACCGTAGCCAAGTTTTTCCCTCCTGTGCTATACAACTGTTGCCTATCAATATAAAAAAGGCCATGCAAAGCATCATTAATGCCTTTATAGGGTTGGTCATGTTCAAGTGGTTCATAGGTTGTGTTTTGAATATGCTTTTAAATTATTTTTAAAAGCCTGATAAAAAAAGTTTTGCATCATTATTTTCTTAAAAACTTACCAAAACCATTATATTGCTTGATAGCATCCAAATAATTAGCTTACGAAAACCTATTTAACCCGCTTTAGACTTCTGATTCGTGGCCACCGAAATTAAGTACAATCAAAGATACATTTGGTTAATCAGCCTGACCGCCGCTTTGGGTGGGTTTCTTTTTGGCTATGATTGGGTAGTTATCGGTGGGGCTAAGCCTTTTTATGAACCTTATTTCAATATCACGCTGCCCAGTCAGCAAGGTTGGGGAACCAGTTCCGCTTTAGTGGGCTGCATGATAGGTGCTGCCTTGTGCATATGGGTAAGTGACAAATTTGGAAGAAAGAGGCTTTTGATTTTTGCAGGTTTGCTATTTTCCTTGTCCGCTTTGGGAACAGCCTTAGCGGATACCTTTTGGTGGTTTAATTTTTACAGGATAATGGGCGGGGTAGCTATGGGAATTGCCTTGAATCTTTCTCCGCTTTACATTGCTGAAATTGCCCCACCTGAAAAAAGAGGCATGCTCGTAACCTTTAATCAGCTTTTGGTAATGATTGGGGTGTTGTTGGCACAACTGATCAACTGGCAGATTTCCATAGTTGATAAAGATCTTCCAGATATGGCGACCTTTGAGCAGATTGCATCGAGCTGGGTGGGGAATTATGGTTGGCGCTGGATGTTTGCTGCAGAGTTTGTTCCGGCCTTTCTCTTTTTTATGTTGATGTTCTTTGTTCCGGAAAGCGCCAGGTGGTTGGTAAAGAATAAAGAAGTTCAAAAAGCCAAAGAAGTCCTGACCAAGATAGGAGGGGAATTTTATGCAGATTTATCGATTTCTGAAATCAATTCTACTCTTTCAAAAGAAAATCTTGCAAGGGTAAATTTCAAAGAGCTTTTCCAGAAAAGCATCCTGAAATTTATTGGTATAGGTGTGTTCCTTTCTTTTCTTCAGCAGTGGAGTGGGGTGAATGTCATCATCTATTACGCAGCTGATATTTTTCAGGCAGCAGGTTACACCTTAAAGCAGATGATGCTGAACATTGTAGTGATCGGTTCGGTCATGGTGCTTTCAGTATTCATTACCATTTTCACGGTGGATAAATTTGGAAGGAAGAAATTATTGCTGATCGGGACTTCTGCCATGGCCTTTCTGTACCTGCTGATAGGATTGACCTTTTATCATGAGTTGGGAGGTGTTGTGGTGGTTTTACTCGTCTTGGCCAATGTAATGTTCTATTCTTTTACCCTCGCCCCTTTGCTTTGGGTGGTGCTGTCAGAGATTTTCCCGACAAGGGTGAGAGGGGCAGCCATGTCAATTGCAGCTTTGGCGCATTGGGTGGGTAATTTCACGCTGACTTTCAGTTTTCCGACCATCAAAGAAAACCTGGGCTGGGCCAATAATTTCTGGTTGTATGGGTTGATTTGTTTGCTTGGGTTTTTTGTATTGAAAATGGTACTACCGGAAACCAAGGGGAAAACATTAGAGGAAATAGAAAAGCAGTTCATCAATTAATAAAGATTGATTGCTTACCTGGATTAGGTAAAAGTTTGGTAGGATAACCGGAAAATTTCCGATTATCACAATGTTTTGGGACAGGACAATACAGGACAGCAATCTTCCCTGAATTTTTGTATTTTTCAATTTCAACCCAATGCGACCTATGGAAAATTCAGCTGGCCTGCAAACAAATACCCATGCAGGTGAATTTGAACGCCAACCTGTTCCATCTTCCCAGTTCAAGGATTGGAGGAAATTTCTGGGCATGTATGCCGGTGAACATGCAGCTGGAACAGAGTTCGTCATTGGACCGCTTTTCCTAACAGCCGGCGTATCTGCTTTCGGCCTGATAGTTGGATTGTTGCTGGGTAATTTTCTGGCAGTCCTGACTTGGAGGTACATTACGACGCCCATTGCTACAGCGGAAAGACTGACCCTTTATTTCAAATTAGAGAAAATTGCTGGGAGAAAGCTGGTTACTGGGTACAATTTGGCCAATGGCCTTTTATTCTGTTTTTTGGCCGGTGCCATGATCACTGTTTCCGCTACAGCTGTGGGCATTCCTTTTGACATGCCCATGCCTGCCTTGACGGATACTACCCCTAACAGCCTTTCCTGGGTTTTGGTGGTATTGGGCGTGGGAACGGTAATTTCTATTGTGGCTGCTAAAGGCTATGATGCGGTATCCAAATTTTCCAATATCGCTGCTCCATGGATGGTCATGGTGTTTTTGATTGCAGGAATCGTGGCTGCCAAGAGATTGGGAGTAGAAAGTTTTTCTGATCTTTGGGCAGTATGGGGTACAGGCTCAGAGCCATTTCCCGGACAGATCAAGTTTACCTTTTGGCATGTATTGTTTTTCGCTTGGTTTTGTAATGCCGCCATGCATTTGGGCATGTCAGACCTATCAGTCCTGCGCTATGCGGACAAAAACTCTGTGGGTTGGATGACAGCTGCAGGGATGTATGTAGGGCATTTTATGGCCTGGATTTCTGCCTGTTTAATGTTTGCTTTGTATTTGAAAAGTCCCGAAGCTGCGGCCATATTTGCCAGTGGAGGGCTGCCTCCGGTAGCGCCGGGACCCTTGGCTTACGAGGTGGTAGGCATTGCAGGACTGATTTGTGTATTGGTGGCAGGTTGGACTACTGCCAACCCGACAATTTACAGAGCAGGATTGGCTTTTCAAGCCATTTTCCCTAAAAGTTCGACAGTGAAGGTCACTATGGTGACTGGAGGTATTGCTACCATTGCAGGATTGTTTCCAGCATTTGCGATGAAATTACTCGACTTTGTGGCAGTTTATGGATTTATTTTGGCACCTATAGGAGCAGTAATTTTCTTTGAGCATTATTACGCAGATAGATTTGGCTTGAAAAAAGATTATGCGGCTTTTTTTAAAGTTCAATTCAATTGGGCTGTATTGTTAGCTTGGTTGATCAGTATGGCAGTTTTTTATAGTCTATCTGTTTACCAAGGAGTTTTCCTTTCTTTCTTTACCTTACCGGCATGGATTACCTGTGGGGTTTTGTATTTATTGTTCAGTAAAACTTTACAGAAAAAATGAAAAAGCTGTGGTATCCTATTTTGGTTTTGGTAGTGATGTTGATCCTTGCTTTGCGTTATTTCACTGGAGCATTGAATGATTTCCAATTAAAAACCGGATTGGTGATTTGCACCTTTTTATGGTTTATAGGCCTTGCCTTAATGGATTGGGTTAGCAAAAGGGGAGAGGGTTAAAGGATTTATTTTTGAATTTTTTTTCACCTTGTCATATATTCTTAGTTTTTTGACACTAAGGTATAGATATGAAGCCAAACCAATTGGAACAAATCATCAAAGAATTGCATGTTGAGGCCTACATATGGGCTAGACAGTGTTGCAATTTTCAAGATTGGCTGGCTAAGGATGTGCTCCAACAGGTTTACCTGAAAATTTTGGAGAATAAAGCCAAATTCAATGGAGATTCTAGCCTAAAGACATGGTTGTTTTCGGTGATCCGATATACGGCAATGGAAAATATAAAAAAAGAATTAAGGGTATATCCTTTAGAAGATGGGGCGGAGGTAAGGTTTGATGAAGATGTGAAACCTGAAATCAATCATGAAAAACTGATCAGGCAACTTCCTGATAAGCAAAGAGAAGTCCTTTTGTTGGTTTTTTATCATGGACTAACATTGGAAAAAGCTTCCAAGGTCATGGGTGTACATCTGGGTACTGCAAGAACGCATTACGATAGGGCAAAGAAAAATCTCAAACAATTAATCCTTAAGATAAAAGCAAATGAGCAGTCAGGGTGATTTGGAATACAAGAAGTTGGATCTGTTTTTTTCTGAGTGGAAAGAAAAAGACCGCAAACTGGCTATTCCGGAATTCGAAATTAATAAAGAGTCAAATTTCAGGATTTGGAAATGGTTGCCCCTAGGAATAGCCGCTACATTCTTTTTAGCCCTTTGGATGCTGCAGTCCGATGAAAAGGATTTTAATCTGGAAAAGGATATGGTTATCATTCAGCTTATTGAAAATGAAAATCAGGAACAACTTTTTTTCATTGAAAGCAAATCCAGTCTGGATGTGTGGGAAGCACCAAGTAGTTCCTTATTAACCGAGTTTTAAACCAAAAAAAACCATGAAAAAGTTACTAGTCTTATGTTTTTGTTTGATCATCAACCAAAGCTATGCACAGGATATCTTTAAAGAAACTTTGTATGCTGCTGATTTGGTGATGGCCAATCGGGATTTTATATCATTGACCGAACAGCAGGCAGAAAAAATCAAAAAAATCCATGGTCAAAATGCAGCAGACTTTAGAGCTCTAAAATGGGACCTCGATAATGAGAACAAGAAACTGAAAAACATGCTGTCAGGTCAAAAAGTTGAATATTCAATGGTTGAAAATCAAATGGATTTGGTGCTTTCATTAGAAAACCAGCTCAAAAAGAAGCAATTACAAACGCTTGTAGCCATCAAAAATGAACTTTCGGAAAGTCAGCAAGCTGAATTGGATATATTGAAGTACACACCACCATCCTATACTAAGCTTTATGGAAGAGTTGCAAAAGAGCCAATCCATACTTCCTTCCAATCCTTCGGTAATAGCACCAAAAATATAGTCTCAATAACTACGAGTTCTGAGGGGCAACCTATCTTTCTCATAAGACAAGGTAGCCAAGAGAAAAAAGTTTCAAGAGTAGATAATTTAGACTTGGATCCAAATGGAATAGAAAATATCTCGGTTCTGAAAGGAAATTCTGCTTGGGAATTGTATGGTGAAGAAGGTAAAAATGGCGTTGTAATTATAACATTGAAAAAAGATATCAAATATAAGTTTGATTAGATGTAGGCTTTTATCTTTCCCAATTAGAACTTTTTTTGATTTGGAGTACCCTTAATCGAAGCCTGTATGAATATTAAAATAATAGTTTGTTATTTTATAAACTATACGTTTTTGGGTTAAATCAAATACCCTGAACGATATAAATCTTTAATCTTTTGTGTTATAGTATTAGTTTTGGTATATTGAACTTTTAGTTCTCCAAATTGATGCCCAATATGAAAAAAATTAATATTCTAAGCTTCTTCTTTCTTATCTGTTTTTCAGTGCATGCCCAAACCGAAAAAGGCCGATTTTTGGTTGGTGCAGGAACTAATGTAGGGTTATCTGAGCCCTCCGGAATGATGAACCTTTCTTTTTCTAGGCAAAAAACTTTTATTGATGATGATCTTTCTAGTCAAACTAACTACAATAATTTATTTATAGCTCCAAAAGCAGGATACTTTATCGTTGATAATTTGGTTGCCGGATTGGATATGGCGTTGGGTTGGGGAAAT
>NZ_SLAP01000076.1 GCF_007126775.1 Cecembia sp.
ATCCCGCTGTAGCCTCCAGTGTAGATATTTTCCCTGCTGAAAGATTCAAAATTAGGCACCAAATGCATGATTTTAGTCCCCTTAAAAGCCGCCCATTCATAATTCCCTTTCTCATCTTGCCAAGCAGTAATTTCATCTATCATCTCTTCAAAACTCACCTTGATTAAATCGATTGCATTTTCAACTTTAGTCGTCTCCGGAAGATCAAAAAGGCTACTCTCAGGTTCATTTTGTAATAGTTTTACGGTTTGGTATTTGTTGGGCAAAACAATGGGAAGGCTATCATTCTCCCACTTTTCCCATATCTTACGGTATAGGTGTTTCCACCAAGTTTGAAACAATGCTGGTTCCGTCTGATTTGGGAAGGTATTGAAGTTCCACTGATTTAATTCTTCCAAAAACTTATTTCCTCTAGCACCAAATTGCTCCAGATCCCCAGATTGTTCCAATAATTGAATCATCACAGGAAGTGCCTCAGCCGCATGTAAATGGAATTGATCAAATTGGAGCTTTTTCATGTCTTCCAAAGTGATATTTTCAGACTGTTCCAGTACATTATTTAACCTACGGTTTCGGTAATGTTCAAAACTATTATCAAACAAGTAATAAGGGTAAGAAGAGTCTGTAGAATGTTGGTTGGCAGAGGAAACAAAGCCTCTTTCCGGATTAAGTGTTGCAGGGTTCTGGTCAAAAGGTATAAATCCCTGCCATTCAAAATCGGGGTCATTGCCATCCATTAAATATTTCCCCTGATTCTCCCATTTCAAAGGAAATCTGCCTTGAACCTTCATGGCAATATCACCTGTTCTGGAAGCAAATACAAAATTCTGGGCCGGTGAGGTGTAATGGTCCAATGCATCTAGATAATCTTCATGGGTTTCAGCCCTATTCAACAAAAGAAAAGTTTTTTGTTCATTGGACTCCATATGGGCTGTCCATTTTAATGCAAATTCCACATCTTGTCTTTCGGCCCTAAAGTTCCGATCAAAAACCACAGGGCCATAGTGCGTGTAGACAACAGTATCCAAAAAAACAGATTGACCTTTTACTTTAATTTCTTCTACACGAAAAGTGCTTTGAATCCACTGATCGTTATAAAGGTATTCGCTGCGGTCTTCATTTCTAAACTGAATGGAATACCAATCTCTGGTATCTCTGGTAGCATTGGTTACCCCCCATGCAATATTTTCATTGAATCCTGAAATAATCCCCAAAGCACCGGGAAGCGTGGCTCCTTTAACTGTAAATTCTGGCGTAGAAAGTTGCATAGCATACCAAAGGGATGGTAAGTTCAGACTTAAGTGAGGATCATTGGCCAAAATTGCTGCTCCATTCTTGGTTTTCTCTGGGGCTACAGCCCAGTTATTTGAACCTACCCCTGGCACCGGCTGGGGTAAATTTTCAAAAAGAATGTTTACATCCGGATATGATAGGTCAACAGGCTTTTTAATGGGAATGGGGTCAAAATCCCACACTTTTTCAACCTCGATGACAGGATCATTCTCCTCTGGAAATAAAGGGAATAGCTTCTCCATCAAGTCTTTGCCTATAAGTTGCCTCATATTGGTGAACTCCAAATCCTTATCTCCTACCAACATATCAGCCATATATTTTAAGAGTAGCAAGGATTTATAGACATTCCAGTTTTCGGGTGTATAACCTAAAATTTTGTATTCCAATGGAAGCATTGCCCTCGATATACCATCAATATACTGGTTAACACCATCAGAATAAGCCTCTACAAGTCTAAAAGTTTCAGGATCGTTGGATTTGATATACTCAACAGCCTGTTCGGCGCTAAATGCCAGTCCTTTTCTTCTTGTCATTCTATCCAATTCGATCGCTACAGGTCCCACAATTTCCGAAACTCTTCCTGCAGCAGCCAAAGTCTGAAATTCCATCTGCCAAAGTCTATGCTGGGCAGTTATATACCCCTGAACCCGAAATAGGTCTTCGACATTTTGGGCAAAAATATGCGGTATTAAATGCTCGTCATAAACTACTTGGACTTCATCTTTTAGATTTTTTAGCTTGATTTCTTCCTTTGCCAGTGCATCTTCACTGTAGGCATTTTGCCAAAAACCTTGGTTTGGGTCTAATAACATTCCCAAAGCAGGGATATTTCCAATCTGAACAGAAAGCAAAACCCCCAGTCCGATCGAAATGATCAGGCTTAAGAAAAAAGAAATATATCTCATAGGTGATAAGAAGTGAATAAAGCTGCTGTTAAATTAGTAGTTATTACTTAAAATTCACAGGTTCTAGGCTTTAAAAATTCCATTGAAACGAATAGATATATTTTTTTTTTGTTAAAAATAACATTGAGTTAATTCGACAAATGGATTGCATCCAAATAAAACCCGGATCAACCGATAACAATCAATTAAAAAAGGTTGCTTTCAAATAAGCAACCTTTTTGTTTCGATTTAAGATAATTGGAAATTATTCTATTGCAATGGGTAATATCATTTTCTCCCACCTGACTACAATTCCCGGCGATTCAATAGCTATACTTAATTGTTCCTGGCTTTGATCGACCCAATTTGGAGATGATTCAACACGAAGCACATCATTTTCTTCCTTATACTGAAAATGACCATGCTCCAAATCCCATTCGGCATTGAAAATTACCGTCCAGTTTCCCGAAGATTTAGGAATTGTAAATAAAGAATACCTCCCTGCTTTCAGCTCTTTACCTTCAACGATCACATTGGTATCAAAATCTACGAAAGTAGATTCATTGGCTCCCGTCCGCCAAACCTCATTATAGGGGACAAGATCACCCCAAACTACCCTTCCACGCACAGAAGGAGCACCGTATTGAATCAAAACATTGGTTTCCCCAATCTTGCCTTCCAAAGATCTTAAAGGACTGCTCCTTTGATCTTGAGCGGGAATTTCTTCCATTTCGGAAGTCTCAGAATCAGAGGACTCAGCACTTTTTTCACCACCACAAGAAGAGAAAAACATCATTGTGGCCAGAGCACTGGCCAACATCAACATGTTTGTTTTTTTCATAGTTTCATTTTTTTTTAACAAGCCGAAGATAGTTATTTCCCCAATATTCCGAAAATTTCATTTTATAATTAAAGCCGAATTCCTTACTTTTCATACTTGATAATTTTGTCTTATATAATTTTGAAAAATGAAATTAAGTACCAA
>NZ_SLAP01000232.1 GCF_007126775.1 Cecembia sp.
AAACAGCCAGCCGACTATGTCCGGGGCAAGAAAGCTCACCGTAGAGCCCATAGGCTCTGAAAGTGGTTTAAGGCAGCGGGCATGGGTGGAAGACAATAGGAGAAAGGTGGAGGAGCTTTCGGAAGGCAAGCTGGCCTATGTTTGGGTGCCCAATACAGGAGGAGGAGGATTTGAATCCTTCAACAGGTATTTCTTTGCCCAACAGGATAAAGAGGGAGCGGTAATTGATGAAAGATTTAATGGAGGAGGCTTACTTGATGATTATATGGTAGACCTGATGACGAGGACCTTGCGGGCAGCCATCACCAATGAAGTGCCCAATGCAAGGCATTTCAGATTGCCTGCTGGTATCTTGGGTCCTAAGGTGCTGTTGACAAATGAATTGGCAGGATCTGGTGGAGATTTCTTCCCTTGGGTATTCCGCAATCAGAATGCAGGACCTTTGATTGGGAAGCGGACTTGGGGCGGTCTGGTAAAGTCTTCGGTTCATTATTCCTTTATCGATGGGGGTGCAATGACCTCTCCGGACAATGCTGTCTTTGATCCGATCAGGAATGAGTGGATAGGGGAAAATGTGGGCATTGCGCCGGATATAGAAGTTTCCATTGATGCCAAGTCTTTTTCAGAAGGCAGGGATGTGCAGTTGGAGCGGGGCGTAGAGGAAGCCTTGAAGTTGCTGGAGAAAGCGGGAGTTCAGGAAGTAACACCACCTCCTTATCCCAGACCGGCAGTAAGGTCGGGGAATTAGAATAATCTTTTGAAAACCAAAAAAAGCAAGCTTCGGGAGGGGCTTGCTTTTTTTTTATTCTTGGGAAGCATCAACACTAATCTGAATGAATGCTTTTATTTTTTCCACATCACCCTGCGTCAACCTTCCGGAAAAGTCAGGCATCCCCTTACTTGCCAAAGCCCTGTTCAAAACATAGGCCTCTAAATTCTGAATCACCTCTGTTTGGGAATATCCTAGATTGGGAATCCTTCCTCCTTCCCCTGAAGCGGGGTTTCCATGGCAGATAAAACAATAGTTAAGGTATAATTTGGCACCAAGCATTACATCAGCCTCTGACTCGATTTGATAAGTGACTCCTGAAAGTTTGGGATTTGATTTTTTCTTTGGGAAATCAGGGAGTCTTTCAGTGCCCCCTAATTTAAATGTATATATTTTGCCTGTTGTTTGTGTTTCTGAAAAAGTACTTCCCAAACCGGTTGATCCTCCCCAACCAGCAGCAATGGTAATATATTGAACGCCATCTAATTCATAAGTCATGGGTGCAGCAATGATACCGGTTCCAGTAGGATTTTCCCAAAGCTTTTCTCCGCTTTTGGCATTGTATGCAACAAATCTTCCATCGGATGTTCCCTGAAAAACCAAATTGCCCGCAGTAGTCAGAACTCCGCCATTAGCGGGAGCGAAGTGCTCCACCTCCCATATTTTCTCCTGTTTGATGGGATCCCAAGCCAAGAGCTTACCAAAATTCGGGTATTCCCTTTCACCCGAAACCAGCATACTGCCTGTATTCCAATCGCCTGCTGCAATTGCCATAGTTTCACTTGGATCATTGAACTTGTACTTTGGATCATGTATCATAAAAAATGACATGTTCTGTGCAGGAATATAAACCAGTCCAGTTTGGGGATTAAAAGCCATCGGATGCCAATTGTGGGCCCCATTTGGTCCGGGGACAGCTTCATAGGGAATATCATTATAAGCCGCGGAAGGATTTTCAACTGGACGGCCTGTTGCATAGTCTATATGGGATGCCCAATTGATCGGGACAAAAGGCTCTCCGGAAATGAATTCACCATTGGTTCTGTCGATTACGTAGAAAAAGCCATTCTTTGGGGCCTGCATAATGACTTTTCTTTCCAGTCCATTGATTGGCAAATCAGCCAATATCAGGTGTTGGGTGGCTGTATAATCCCAATTGTCTCCGGGGGTGGTCTGATAATGCCAGACATATTCCCCATCGTCGGGATTAAGGGCTACAATGGAAGAAAGAAAAAGATTGTCCCCTCCTTCAGGGCTTCTGTGCCTGCGGTTCCATGGCGAACCGTTACCGGTTCCCACATACATCAAATTCAAATCAGGATCATAAGCCATGGCGTCCCACATGGTTCCACCACCTCCTGCTTCCCAATATTTTCCGGTCCAGGTTTTTGAAGCCTCCTCTATGGCTTTGGATTCAAAAGGTAACTCAAGATTACCTGGAACCGAATAAAATCTCCAAACCTGTTTGCCAGTTTCGGCATCATAGGCTGTAATATATCCCCTGACTCCAAATTCTGCCCCACCGTTTCCGATGATCACCTTTCCTTTAATCACCCTTGGTGCTCCTGTAATGGTATAGGGAATGCTTTGATCCACAGTCAAGGTCTCCCAAACTTTGGAACCGTCCTTTGCATTCAGGGCAATCAGCCTGCCATCCAAAGACGCCACATAAACTTTATCCTGATAAATGGCAGCGCCTCTATTGACCACATCACAACAGGCCTTTCCACCGTATTCTTTTGGTACCTGAGGATCATATTCCCACAGCCTTTCCCCAGTTCTTGCATCCAAGGCATAAAGCACACTCCAGGGTCCTGTAACATACATGATCCCATTGTTTACCAAAGGGGTGGCTTCTACTCCTCTTTCTGCGCCCATTTCAAAATACCAGGCCAGGCCAAGGTCTTTCGCATTTTGGTCAGTAATTTGGTTCAGTTCACTAAACCTGGTTTCACTGTAATTCAATCCATAAGTCAACCAGCTACCAGGCGTCTTATCCGCATCAATCAACATTTGATCTGTAACTGGTGTTTCCTGGCTTTTGGAGCTGCAAGAAAAATGACAGATAAGCAATAACAGGGGGAAGAAGTATGGTCTCATTGTTGAAGAAATAAAAGCTATTGTAAGATAATGAAAAAACTGCTATTAAATTCTGATTTTTAAGTGGTTAGGAGAAAATCATTTTCAATCGCAGAGCCATTCCTTCTCCTTCTATACCGATTAGGTAAATTTGATTTCCTTCCTTAAATTCAATAAAAATTTTTTTCATTGACCATAGTAGCCTTTTATCTTATAATGAGAACTTACACTGCAGCAAACTACGGAAGGTGCTTGCTTTTTTGTTTTGATTAAAGT
>NZ_SLAP01000224.1 GCF_007126775.1 Cecembia sp.
TTAAAAACAGTTACTGATGCGCTCCGTCCATGGACCATAGATTTTCATGTCGCCCAAAATGATGGTTCTGTTTTCGGTTCTGGATCCCATGATAAAACAGGCCGCCATTGTCAGGCCACAGATCCCAATGGCTTGCTGGACATCACTCATGATGCCGGGTATTGGTTGAGGGACGAAAATGGCAATCTCACCAAAGCCATGCAACACATTTGTTGGGATGGCTGCATGTTTCCTAATGCCGTTATGGAGAAACAACAAACCTGGAATGACATCCTCGCAGCCTTGATAAAGGTCAGAGATGCACACGGATGGCATAGTTAAGATTATAGAAACAAGAAACAAGAAACAAGAAGCAAGATGAGAGACTAAAGGAAAACACTTTTTTGGTCTCAAATCTTATGTCTCACATCTAAAATCTAAAAAAATGAGCAATAAAAAACAAATACGAATAGGATTGATAGGTACAGGACTAATGGGCAGGATCCATACCAATGCTTATAAAAGAATCCCGGACTTCTTTTCCGAATTTGAATACATGCCTGTGCTACAGGCAGCCTGTGCCCGGAGAGAGGACAAAGTCAAAGCCTTTGCTGAACAATGGGGCTATGCTTCTTATGAAACAGATTGGAAGGAGCTCATCGCCAGAGAAGATATTGATGCAGTGGATATCTGTACTCCAAATGATACCCACGCGGAAATTGCCATTGCAGCGGCAAAAGCAGGAAAGATGATACTTTGTGAAAAACCCCTTTCCAGAACTTTGGAAGAAGGCGAGGCCATGGTCAAAGCCGTGGAACAAGCAGGGGTGAAAAACACCGTTTGGTACAACTACCGCAGGGTACCTGCAGTGACTTTAGCCAAACAATTGGTGGATTCAGGAAAACTGGGTAAGATTTTCCATTACAGGGCCAATTTCCTGCAGGATTGGACCATCAATCCCGAGCTTCCACAAGGTGGAGATGCCCTTTGGAGATTGGATGTGGATGCAGCAGGTTCTGGGGTAACGGGTGATTTGTTGGCCCATTGCATTGATACTGCCATGTGGTTAAACGGAGGTATCAAGGATGTTTCTGCCATGACGGAAACTTTCATTAAAGAAAGGGTTCATCAAGGCAGTGGCAAAGTACAAAAGGTAGGTATAGATGACGCCTGTTTATTTCATTGTCATTTTGACAATGGTTCTTTGGGTCTTTTCGAAGCCACAAGGTATGCACGGGGGCATAAGGCTTTATATACCTTTGAGATAAATGGAGAACATGCCTCTATCCGTTGGGACCTTCATGACATGAACTGGCTGGAAATATTCGATCATAAAGATGAATCACAAGTAAGGGGTTGGAGAAGAGTCCATATAACGGAAGGGGAACAACCTTACATGAACAGGTGGTGGATTCCCGGAACTTCCATTGGTTATGAGCATTCCTTTATCCATCAGGCTGCGGACTTTTTCTTGAGCCTGCAAACAGGTGAACCTTGCGCGCCAACCTTTCAGGATGCTTTTGAGACACAAAAAGTCTGTCAGGCAGTGCTGGATTCCGCAGCGTCAAAAAGTTGGAAAGACACTGAGGTTACCTGGAAAGGATAATTTAGCCTACAGTAAAAAATGTTTAAATGAAAAGTTGAGATAAGGACATTGAAATAATGTGGAAATATAGTAGAAAAATGTCCTCGACGAAATATTAAAAGAAACCTGCCAAGTTTCAGCATTCCAATTTCCATGCTAATTGGATTGGAAACTGAAAACATGGCAGGTTTAAAATTGAAAAGCACCAATATTATTTATTGAACTTCTTTTAGTTTTTCTGAGATAAAAACTTTGATAAGGCTTTGACGCGTTATCCCTAATTTTTGTGCTTCTCGATCTAAGTCATCGACCATCCATTCAGGAAAATCAACACTTACTCTCCTTGCTTTTAGCCCAGGCTTGATAACTTTATCGAGTTTAAGGTACGAAGTTATATCTTCTCCTTTTTCAAATTTCTCATCAAATTCAGCTGCTGTAATAGATCGCTTTTTCATTTTCTCTAGATTTTCTAACTGATATTATTCTTATTAAATCATTTCGGTAAGTAAAGACCGCAGTCCAAATAGCAACTTCTAGTTTAGCAATCAATAAGTAACGCTTCTCATCTACCGTTTTTGCCTCAATTATCGTTCTGTTTGGATCTTTCCATAGACTTTTTGCCTCAACAAAGTCTATCCCATGCTTAATTTTGTTGGCTTTGCTTTTTTGGATATCAAATTCAAAAATATTTCATAAAGTATACTGAAATTAATTAAAAAGTGTTTAATTTTTAAACAATTATCTGTTATAATTTTCTAGTAAATGCTACAAAGACTCCCTTTCAATTACCTTAAAATCATTTTTGATTTGCTTGCCCTGCCTCGTCAAAATCATTTCAGCGGTCAGTTTGCCCATTTTTGCAAAATCCGTACTGATCACGGTAATCCCTTTTTCCAATACTTCTTTGAGAGGTGTTTCATTGTAGGACAAGACCCCGATGTTTTTTCCGATTTTCAATCCTTTGCTACGCCGGGCAATCTTGATGAGGTTAACCAGGTCATTTTCTTCGATAATAATATAGGCTTCTTTATCCTGAATGGTAAGGGACGCATCTACTTCTGAAATGATTTTATACTCCAAACCTGCCTCCACAGCATACTTTTTAAATCCCAAGAGAATATTTTCAGGATAGGGATAATTAGAATGAAAAGGAAATACCAAAATCAATTTTTGATACTTCAACAATTTGGAATGGAGTTGTTTCAACGCATTATAAATATCCTGCTTGAAATCCTGAAAAACACTGCCAAAACAACCCCAAATTTCATCAAGATTATTGTCCAATAGAATCAACTTTTCTTTAGGTAAGGCATTAATCAGATCGATGGCTTTGGACTCACAATCTTTTTTAAAATGAGGCATGATAACAAAAAAATCATACTCCTCTTTCCTTTGTTCCAGAATTTTTTTCAATAAATCATACTCACAATGATGGATATGGAAAAAAATATCCGCTCGGTCTTCCAGGGCTATCAGGAATGAATTGAAAATCTCCTTTTTATAAGCACTCAATTTATTGAAAAGTAAGAGGATTTTGTATTTTGATAAATTGGAATGATGGCAGATGTAATAGCCTTTTCCCCGTACAGATTCTATAATACCCTGTTTTTTGAGAATGGTATAAGCCTTTTCTACCGTGTCTCTGGATAAATAATAATCTGCACTCAGGTTATTGATAGAGGGAATCTTATCCCCATAATTCAACACCCCACTGACAATCATTCCTTTGATTGCCTTTACAATTTGGATGTATTTTGGAATACTTGAGCTTTCATCAATGTCTAAGTCAAGCTGCATATTTTTCTGGGTTTGGGAAAGGCTAAGATTGGCACAAAATACTTTTTAAACAAATGGAATGTTGTGAAGAGCAAATCAGTATAGTACAGGATAGGAGATCTTAATGAGAAAGGTATATTTGATTGAAACTTGAAATTTGATTCCCTATACAATTCATGAAAAATACACAAGAAACCTTTAACCACGTGTCCTATCTATGGGACGATGAAAAAGCCGCGGCCTTGGGCAATGACGAAGTTGCTTTATTGATATACCGATCCAATATTTTGGGCGCTGACTTAAGAATCACCAATTACGGAGGAGGAAATACTTCCTGCAAAACTATAGAAAAAGACCCCCTGACCGGAAAAGAGGTGGAAGTCATGTGGGTAAAAGGTTCAGGCGGAGATATAGGAACCCTCACAAAAGCCGGTTTAGCCGGGCTTTATGTGGACAAGTTGCGCTCGCTTGAAGGGATTTACCGGGGGATTGAGCATGAAGATGAGATGGTAGGACTTTTCAACCACTGCATCTACGACCTGGACTCCAAGGCCCCTTCTATTGATACGCCTTTACATGCCTTTTTACCCTTCAAACATATCGATCACCTGCATCCCGATGCAGCCATTGCCATCGCGGCATCCAAAGATGGAGAGAAAATCACGCAAGAACTTTTTGAAGGACAGATTGCCTGGGTGCCTTGGCAAAGACCAGGCTTTGATCTGGGATTGCAATTGAGAGATGCATTGGAGGCCAATCCGGGTATCCGTGGCATCATGCTGGGCGGACATGGCCTGTTCACCTGGGGAGAGACTTCCTACGAATGTTATATCAATAGTTTGGAGGTGATCGAGAAAGCTTCCGCTTACCTCGAAGCCAATTACGGTAAAAAGAGACCAGTTTTTGGAGGAGAGAAAGTGAAAGCACTGGAGCCCGCTCAAAGGAAAGATCAGGCAGCCACAATCGCTCCCTTATTGCGTGGCTTGGCTTCCAGCTATAACCGCATGGTGGGCACTTTCAATGATTCTGAGACTGTGCTTCAGTTTATCAACTCCCATGACTTGGACAAACTGGCTCCATTGGGTACCTCTTGCCCCGACCACTTTCTAAGGACGAAAATTGCCCCGTTGGTATTGGATATCCCTGCTGATCAGAATCTGTCTGACCTGACTGCTTTGAAAGGTCATATAGAAAAGCTTTTTGCCCAATACAGGGAAGGATACAAAGGCTATTACGAAAACCACAAGCGCTCCAACAGCCCTGCTATACGTGACCCGAACCCGGTGATTATCCTTTGGCCGGGAGTGGGAATGTTTTCCTATGCTAAAGACAAGCAGACCTCTCGTGTAGCATCTGAATTTTATATCAACGCCATCAACGTGATGCGGGGAGCAGAGGCGGTTTCTGAATATGTCTCTTTACCGCTTCAGGAAGCTTTTGATATTGAGTATTGGTTGCTCGAAGAAGCCAAACTCCAACGTATGCCCAAAGAAAAAGCACTTTCCAGAAAAGTGGCTCTGATCACCGGAAGTGCCGGAGGAATTGGTAAGGCCATCGCGGATAAATTCGCGGCTGAAGGGGCCTGCGTAGTTATTTCTGATATAGACGAGGATCGCCTGACCAATGCCAGAAAAGATTTTGGAAAAGATGCCGCCATCGCCGTCAAACTCGATGTGCTGGATAATGATACCATTGCTCAAGCCTATAAGGAAGCCTGTCTGGCCTTCGGCGGAGTTGACATCATTGTCAACTGCGCCGGATTGGCCATCAGCAAATCTTTGGCAGACACAACAGAGGCCGACTGGGATTTGCTCAATGATGTCCTGGTCAAAGGTCAGTTCAAAGTTTCCCAAGCAGGAGTGGCCGTTATGAGAGCCCAAGGATTGGGTGGTGACATCATCAATATTGCTTCTAAAAACGCATTGGTTTCCGGACCAAACAATGTGGGCTATGGCACAGCCAAAGCTGCCCAGATTCACATGTCCAGGTTACTGGCTGCCGAACTCGGTCCCGACAAAATCCGGGTCAATGTGGTCAACCCTGATGCGGTCATTGAAGGTTCTAAAATATGGGAAGGTAAATGGGCAGAAGGCCGGGCAAAAGCATATGGCGTAACCGTGGAGGAATTGCCGGCTTACTACGCCAAGCGAACCTTGATGAATGAAATCATCAGCACCAAGGATCTGGCCAATGGGGTGTTTGCCTTTGTCGGAGGTCTATTGCCCAAGTCCACCGGGAATATATTGAATGTGGACGGGGGGGTGGCTGCGGCATTTGTGCGGTAAGTGAATTTCACGGAAAGGCGCTAAGATGAAACGGTGACACCTGTTATCCATCGTCATTCTGAGGTTTTAAAATTTAGCATTTAAAGAAAGGGAATGACAGTTGGGATACGTCATCCTGAACCGGAGCTTGCGGAGGTGAAGGATCTCCTAAACTATGGGAGATTCTTCACTACGTTCAGAATGACGCAGCAACAGATGTCATTCTCTTTTCTATACATTTCCTCAATTTTAAAATCCCGAAATGACAAGGAAAAGCTATCTTCCAAATTATTCCCTAATTTCAAATCAAAACAACTCCCACTTTGTGCCTTCGTGCCTTTGTGGCTAAAAAAATATTCCTTGCGCGCTTTGCGCCATTGCGAGAAAATATGAGAATAACCACCGACCATATCCAATCCACCAATAAACCAAGAGAAGTTTCCCATGCCAGGGAATTCAACTTCCTTGCTGAAAATCTCGAGAAAAAAGGCCTTGATGTAGAGCAATTGATAAAAAAACTGCAATACTTCCAGATCGCCATCCCTTCATGGGCTTTGGGCACCGGAGGTACCCGCTTTGGACGTTTCTCAGGAGGTGGAGAACCCGCTACCCTGATCCAAAAAATACAGGATATCGGTATCCTTCATGCGCTGAATAGATCCAGCAATTCAGTTTCCCTGCATATTCCCTGGGACATTCCTCAGGACTATGATGCTATTCTTCAAACAGCTGCAGAAGTGGAAATCGGTTTTGATGCAGTCAATTCCAATACCTTTCAGGATCAGGCAGACCAAAGTTTATCCTATAAATTCGGTTCCCTGGCCAATTATGACCAGAATATTCGAGCACTCGCTATTGAGCACAACAAAGAAGTAATCCGGATCGGTGAAAAACTGGGTTCAAAGGCCCTGACGGTTTGGTTGGCGGATGGATCCTCTTTTCCCGGCCAACACAGTTTCCGTAAAGCCCTGCAAAGCACCTATGAGTCTTTACAGGAAATTTACAAAGAACTCCCTTCAGATTGGAAAATGCTGGTGGAGTACAAACCTTATGAACCTTATTTTTATAGCACAGTGATCCAGGATTGGGGTACCTCCTTTTTGTTGGCCAATAAACTGGGAGAAAAGGCTTATACTTTAGTGGATCTGGGCCATCACCTGCCCAATACCAATATTGAGCAGATAGTGGCTACTCTAATGACTGAAGGCAAATTAGGCGGATTTCATTTTAACGACTCCAAATACGGGGATGATGACCTGACCGTGGGCAGCATCAAACCTTACCAACTCTTCCTGATTTTCAATGAACTGGTAGCCGGTTTCGAAGAAACTTCCAATCCTGCGCCGGCATGGATGATTGATGCCAGTCACAACCTGAAAGATCCTTTGGAGGACTTGTTGCAATCCATAGAAGCCATCAAACTGGCTTATGCCCAAGCTTTGATCGTGGATCAAAATGCCCTTCATGCTGTACAAGCTTCCCATGATGTGACCTTGGCCCAGGAAATACTTCAGGATGCTTTTAGGACTGATTTGAGGCCATTGGTCAGGGAAGCCATCCGACAAAGTGGTGGGGCCATTTCCGCTATCCATAGCTATCGGGAACTCAAAGTCAGGGAAACGCTGATCAAAGAAAGAGGCAAAGACAGTAAAGCCAGCGGATTGTAACATGGAACCCATCAAAGTAACCGCCATATTTGACATAGGAAAGACCAATAAGAAGTTCTTTCTCTTTGACAAGGACTTGAAGGAAGTCTATAAGGTGTATCATAGGCTGGAATACATAGAGGATGAGGATGGAGAAGATTGTGAATCCATTCAGGCACTTACCCAATGGGTCAAACAAACCTTAAAGGAAGCTTTAGCTCTGCCTCAATTTTTGGTCGTCAAACTCAATTTCACCACCTATGGGGCTTCATTTGTACATATTGACCAATTGGGAAATCCGGTCGCGCCCCTGTACAATTACCTAAAAAAGTATCCTGATGACATTTTAGCGCAGTTTTATGCAAAATACGGCCCAGTTGAAAAATTCAGCCAGGAAACTTCCTCTCCTGCCTTGGGCATGTTGAATTCCGGCCTACAGCTTTATTGGCTAAAATACACCAAACCGGAAATCTTTAAGAAAATCCACCGGAGCCTTCACCTTCCCCAGTACCTTTCATTTCTTTTTACGGGAAAAGCTGTTTCAGAATATACCAGCATAGGCTGTCATACAGGCTTATGGGATTTTGCCAAAGGAGATTATCACCATTGGGTCAAAGCAGAAGGGATCGACAAAATATTACCAGTGGTGGTGGATACTACGACCAGTTTTGCCAAGACCTTTGACAGGCACAGCATGAGTGTAGGCGTGGGAGTACATGATTCTTCCTCCGCTCTATTGCCTTATTTGACCAGCAATACCGAACCATTTGCCCTATTGTCCACAGGTACATGGGCCATCAGCATCAATCCTTTTAATGATGCCCAATTAACATTGAACGAGCTTCGTAAAGACTGTCTCCATTTTTTGAGCAAGGAAGGCCGGCCCATCAAAATCAGCCGTCTGTTTATAGGGGAGGAACACAAAGTACAGATCGAAAAGCTCTATACCCATTTCCAATTGGAAAAAGGCTATTACAAAGCACTGTGCTTTGAAAAGGAGGGGTACGATAAAGCCAGATCGAAAACCCACAAACGGTTCAGGTTTGAATATCTGAAGCCTGAGGTCTTTGGAATTTCACAAGCCAATGAAACCGACTGGAAAGGTTTTGCAGATTTTGAAGATGCCTATTACAGCTTTATCCATGAACTCACAGAATTGCAGGTGGCTTCCCTCTCTTTGGTCCTGAATGGCAGCACTCCAGTCAAAAAACTATATATCGATGGAGGCTTCAATGCCAATCCCATTTTTGTGGAGATGCTAAGGGATAAACTACCAGGTATAGCAATTGAAACTACGGACTTTGCTTTGGGGACGGCGTTGGGGGCAGGGATGGTGGTGAATGGTTGAGATTGATATCAATATATACTGATGTATATTGTTATTGAAAATTGATAAACCTTAAGTTGTAATAGGGAAGAAATGTTACTCTTGCCGTTAAGCACCGAATGGCCATTACCAAACTTAGATCAAAAAGACCTCGCTTTTACTGCTTCACATACAAAATAGAGTTAAAATTCCTAGATATCTTATATGGATTTAAAAGTTTGTAATAGCGGGCTTTATTTGTGAATGTTTTACTCTAACTTTTAAGAATACATTTCAAAATATTTTTATTGCTTCAATTCAAATAAATATATTTTGTCCTCATAGAGTAAACCAATTTTGTTTTCTGAGAATGAAAATCCCTCTGAAGCTTTGGTTTGATTAAGGTTAGGTAAAATAAAAGACTTTAAATACGCTTTTGATTCAATATCGTATATATCCAAAACTCTATTATCTGAATTATTTCGATCTGATACATTGGAAACAATTGCCAATCTGTCTTGAAAGATAAACGCGTCAGCAATTAATAAAGGAGCATTATCCAGCATTGCTCCACCTCCTATATTTAACACTTTTGGCTTTTCAAAGTCATAAATGTAGCTACCTTTTTCAAGTATGTTATGCTCAGGATCATAGGTAAACCAAAGGTCAGAGAAATACGAAGTATGTATCAAAAATCCATTATTCTCCAAAATCTTTCCTTCATAAATCAATGCTGAGTTTTCTTCATTAAATAAATCATTGATCTTTTCAATTACATTATAACTATCTTCTTTTAAGGAATGTAAAAAATATGACAACTTTATACCCCTTTCAGTTGCCACTAAAATCAATGAAGTATCATCCATTTGTACTCCCCTCTCGACAGGCACTGAAAACTTTTTATAAAAATACACAGAATCCTCAAAGTCCTGGATTTTAAAAGTATGTTTTTCTGTATCGAAAATCGAAAGTTTGTTTTCATCCAGAATATGATAATTACGAACCATAAAATTCTCCTTGGGCCCTTCACCCCATTTGCCCAATGAAGCTAGTGGATGCAGTTCTTTATCAAGTTTTATAAGACTTTTGTTCAAATAGTCATAGCTATAAAAGTACTCTCCATAAGACTCAAACCTTTTTAAGGGACGTTCAATTAAAACGCTGTCCATCAAAAGAATTTCACCAAACATTCTTTTTTCTTCAGTTCTATTAGAGCAACCAATAACGAAGAGGATTACTAAACTTAGTAACCCTCCTCTTATCTTTAAATTCAGATTCATCAATACTTTTTTTCACCTTTTACACCACCTTCACCTCTGTATGTTGTGCCAAGTACTGTTCCGTCAGCAACAATCTTTACGCAAACATAGGTATCACCTGATGGACAAGTAATTACTTGTTCAGATCTTGACTTTGATGTGATTAAAAAAGACAATATTGCTATTGAAAGTAAAACACCTATTCTGATTTTCTTAATCATCTTATTTAGTATTTATTTTATGAGTAGAATCACCAGGACCTTTCCAAATATCCAAGACATCGCTTATATAAACACATCTAAATTCATCACCGGTAGGACAAGAATAATTTACAGTTTGACTATTAATTTTTGAAAAACTCACCAATGATATCATAAATAAGAATAACACAACAATTTTTTTCATAATTAAATTATTTTACAATTCGAACTTTTGCATCACCTTCACCTTTATACGCGGTCACACCACTTTCTGTCGTATAACATTTATATGTATCACCTGAGGGGCAGGTGATTACCACCTCTTGAGCACTGGAGAGAGAAAATATGCAACAGGCACAAAGAACAATAAAGAAAATCCTTACTAATTTTTTCATAATTAATATTTTTTAGTTGAAAGATGTTCAATATTAAACTTTTAAATCTGAATTAAAACCTGTTAAATCATTGATTATGTGAAATTTAAAAAATTGGATTCTTCCAACACATAAAAAACCAAACAATATTCTAAAACCTCAGGTTACCCCCCCCTATAAAAAAACTAATTAATAAGTATTAGTTGATTTTCCGGAATTAAAACTTTTTTCATAGTTTTTGAAAAAAATTGAAGTGAAATTTTAACTGGATAGAAAATAAAGCTTGCTTTTCCTGCGGTTCGGTATCGGACTCAGATAAATAGGATTTCAAATACTAATTTTATTTGGTAAAAGAATGAATTAAAAATTTCTGTGATCTGTACTCGAAATGGTAAATTTTGAGAGGCAGACTAAAATATAAAAGGCCCTTTCAAGTTTCTATAATCGGCAAGTACTTTGCTAAAAAAATCTTGAGGTTGCAAACACGAATTTGGCCATCAGCAAGGTAATCGGAAGATGCAGGGGTAATGATAAGGTGGTTTTTCCCACCTGCCGAGGGCCTAGGAGTCCTACTGCCGGGAAAAATGAAATAAGCCCGAGCAACTCCTCAGTTATCATTCGTTTAATCATGAAGTAAAATTAATTATTTACCCTGAAAATTAAAATTTCTATTTTTATATTTCAGGGTAAAAGATGCCGTATCCAAAAGGATTTCTTCCCTATTTTCAAATTAGCAGTTATCCTGATGGATCAGAAAACTAAGCTTAGGAGGTATTTTTCCTTGCCTCCTTCCTTGAAACCTAAATTTCACTACCCAAAGGAAAACTATATCTACGGAGGTTTCACTGCTAATCCCATTTTTGTGGAGATACTCAAGGATAAACTGCCCGGAATCAGTATTGAAACCACGGATTTTGCTCTGGGGACGGGACAGGGGGCAGGGATGTTGGTGAATGACTGAGCTTGATATCAATATATACTGATGGATATTAGATATTTGGATATGGCTGAAATAAAGTAGAAATATGGTTGAAATAAATAGAAATATTTAGCCAGAATACTGATTGGGATATTATTATCTTGAAAGACGGAATCATCTTATCTTGTTGGAACAATTTTCAGATAAGTAAAGTAGTTTTGATAAAGATGTAATCTAACAATGAAATAAAA
>NZ_SLAP01000121.1 GCF_007126775.1 Cecembia sp.
ATATTTAGTAGATTTTGTTTTCATAATCATAAAATGGACGTAGGGTTAAGTGGTGAATCACTCAATATTTAGGGTTCATTTGATTTATAAAATATTCTGTGATATTTGTTTACCATCGCTATCGGGGCCTAATTGAAACCTCAAATAGTTTGGAACTTATTTTTACTTCAATATAGGTAATATCATACAGGAACTTGAATTAATTGACCACTAAATGATTCTATGGGGATTGCTTGTTTTCTTAATCCGCATTGATCCAGATACTTTTATTGCTTTAGATCACGGTTAATTTGTTTGGCTTCACTTCGTTAACCTTGAGTGTTTTAGCAGATCAAAACTTAAGAGTCTACACAACATGGATTTTTATATTGTCCTCTAATTTCTAGTCATACTTATTTGACTGAATGAAAGAAGAACAAAGCCTCTTTCATTCAGCCGTTTAATTAGTTATTATTTGATAAAAACTATTTCACTGTTTAAAAGAATCGACTTACCTCAATCTTAACCGCTCACTCTTGAAAATGGTCTGTTGAAGATTTGGCCAATTGGCATTTTTGACGTCTTCAGCGGTAACAATAAAGTAAACCGGCTTATAGGTTAAAGCACCTTCTAATTTGGCATTATTTCTTCGGGAAAGCTCCAACTCCCCTAAGTTTTGATACTCACCTTCCTCATTTTGAACCCATACGATATAATGGGCCTTAGGTGGAGTAAGCCTAGATGGGTTTGCCAAATTTTTAACTACGGTTTCAAAGGAATAAATTCCGCCCTTTTGTTTTTTGACCTTGACCTCTCCGTCTGCAGATGGAGTTACGGAAGAAACAGGAAAGGAATATTTTTTACTGCAAGCTTCTAGTGAGAATAGAAGTAAAACAAATACTGATAGTTGGATGATTTTGTTCGTTTTCATAATTTTTAAGTTTATATCTTTATGACACATAAAGATTTACCTGGTCACATTTTTTCGGAAATATATTCCACTACTAAAATGGCCATCCGTTGGTTGAGTCCCATGATAGGGATCAAGTGCATCAAGGTTTCCTCTGTCTGTTGAACCTCCAATTGATTTAAATTGAGCAGCTCAGGAAATTCAAATACCCTATTTTCATCCCTTTTATTAGTTGAGAGAACTACCATTTTTGAAGTTGGATTGATGAGTTTTACATTCTTAACACCCTCTTCCTGAACATAATTATTGATCAGGACAGCCACTTGTTCGACATTTTCCCTAATCAATTCACTGCGCACAGACCAGGAGAAAACTTTGGACATTCTTTCCTTAGAAGCCAGTTGCAAGCTGTCAAATTTAAGGTTGTAAGAAACATTGATCTCTTCAATCTTTTTATCTGCCTCTTTGGTGGCCTTATGGAGTTTGATTTGCCCCCAAGCAAATACAAATACCAGCAAGATCAAAAGCAAAATGACTAGTTTATTATTGAGTAAAAACATTTTTACTCTGCTCTCTTTAGGTACATTTACAGCATCATAATCACCTAATTGCTCCTTATTTGAATCATTGCTATTTTCCATAAATTATTTGGTTCTTATCGTTACTTCATTTGCAAAATCTTTAATAGGAATGTGGAGTTCTCCTTCTTCTGATGCAATCACCACAGTCAAGTTCCCTATAGATAGAATTGTACCTTTTTTATTTTTAAAAGTCACATGATCACCTGTGGAATAGTTTCTTCTCACATAATAGGTATAAAGGGACTTTTGAACCAGCTCAATGGACCCTACTCCTATGGATATCACAAGGGTCAATACAACACCCCCTACGATAATGATCAGGTTACCGGTAATCACACTGATATCAATTCCTGCCTGATTGAGTGCTGTGAGGATAAAGATGACGGCTATGATAAAAAATATAATGCTGCTGACCAGCCCTGCTCCGGAAAACGCGATAGCTTCCAAAAACCCCTTGATGGCTTTTTTAATAAAATTGGCTATGTACAGGCCAATGATCAATAGGGCCAGTGCACTGAACAACCTGGGCAAATAAGCCAAAAGATTGGTGATTTCATTTGAAATGACCGTCCAGTTCAGAATATCAGCTGCCACTGTCAAAAACACCAGGTACATGATCCACTTGACAAAGGCAAGTATGACTTTGGACAGATCAAATTCAATTTTTGAATTCCCAAATGACTTGCTTTCATTAAGTTTTTTGGAGAGTCCGTCAATCTTTGATTTTTCAAGGACTTTGCCCAAAACAAATGTGATCAGCCTGGTGATCAACCAGCCCAAGACCAAGATGATCACAGCACCTAAGACACTCAATAAGTTAGAACTTAATTGTTCGCCCATTTTCAAAAAGGCATTTAGGGTGACTTCTGCCCAATCAGTTACTGTTTGCATATCTTTTAGTTTTTTTTGTTGATAAATAGGTCGTTAATTGAAGCTGGTATGGCATCTCCAAAAAGGCTTGCTAGTTCCAAAATCAATTTGGCTTTGGATACATCCGCCATCACTTTCTCACGGAGTTCAGGAGGCGCTGCTTCCAGTTTCTGGTCTAATAATTTAAAAGGATTCTCGCTACTCATATCCGAACAGTTTTATACGCTTTCATTAATTTACTTTTTGCCCTACTCAGCCTCATCTTCACGGCACTGGTACCGATTTCATAGATTTTTTCTAGGTCTTTGATACTGGCATCATCCTGATACTTGAGCAGTAGAATCATTTTATCCTCCGGGTCAATCTGCTCCAATGCAGCTTTAAGTTTTTCTGCCTCCATCGCTTGGATTTGCAGGTCGTCTTCAGTGCTTTGAAGATTCAGCAAATCATCCGTACCGGTGGCATTTCGCATCATTTTGGCGTCTTTGTCTCTATTGATGTAGTTTACACAGTGGTTATAGGTCAGGCTGTAAAGCCAGGTGGAAAATTTAGATCTCCCCTCAAACTTCCCTATGCTGACATAAAGCTTTAAAAAAATATCATGTGCAATGTCCTGAGCAACAGTCTTTGATTTGGTGAAGCTTAAGCATTTGGTAAAGACCAAGCTTTCATATCGGTTGTATATTTCTTCAAAAAAAAGGATGTCAAGAGATTTGGCCATTTCCAATGCCAGTTCTTCATCAGTTAAACTTTTTAACTTTTCTTTTGTAGTCATCTACATTTGGACACATGTTAACTGATAAAGTCACATCTTTTGACAAATTAATTTCAAAAAATAGACTTTTGGTATGGAACGAAGTGCATTTAGCTAAAAAAGTACCGAGATTATTTGCCGCTTTGTTTAACGCTAAGGTTAAATAATTTTCTAATAGGTAAACTTATCAGTTTTTTCACCCATGGTCACATCTCCACCATTTCTGATGTGTATGCGGTAATACACCAAAACTTCGTCTGCTCCTGCATCCAATACCGCCTGCTGTGCATTTTGGGCGATGGCCATCAATTCTTCCTGCGTTCCCTCCATTACAGTCTCAAATGGGGTTACCACATGCTTGACTCCTGATTGTTGGATCACTTCTATGGCTTTGTCCACCAGGGCATAGGTATCCAAGGTTTTGCTTTTGGGAACGATCTGAATGCCGAGATTAATGATATTTGCTTTTTGCATGCTGACTGTTTTTTATAAAGGTAGATCAAAAAAGTGCTGCTTCAAAATCGTACACCATATGTCCGTTTTTAAGGGCTTTTATCCGACGTCTACTCAATAGAAATTAGGCGTATTCAAATTAATATGATACACGATTTCTGAATTAAAACCTGCAATGCTCTTCTACTGAAAGGTTTTGATAGTCTGAGCAAAGATTTTTGTTTGGATTTTAAATTATTTGGGTTTTCTAGTTCGTTTTTTGAAAGTAGTTGTTTTGAAAAATGAAATTTATGTCATTCCAAAAAGTCACCCGTTTCTTCTGGTTTTGTTCCGGTGCCCTTGGACCGTTGTTAAAAAGATTGCCTACTGAGACCAATAAATATGTAGGAATTGGAGGTACAGTTTTCTTTACAGGGCTTTTTGCTGCTTTGGCTGCCGGATATGCACTTTATACGGTATTTGATTCTATGTTTTTGGCCATGTTTTTTGGCTTTTTATGGGGACTGATGATTTTTAACCTGGACAGATTTATCGTGTCCAGCATGAAGAAAAGAAATAATGCCTGGAGTGAGTGGAAAATGGCAATCCCGAGGTTGGTCTTTGCGGTGCTTTTGGCAATTGTCATTTCAAGACCTTTGGAACTGAAGATTTTCGAGAAGGAAATCAACCGTAAGCTGGATGAGAAAAAAATTGACATGATGGCTCAAAGTAAGAAGGCCATTCAGGAAGTTTTTCCGGAGATTCAAGCTTTGGAACTAAAGAAGGACAGTATCAAATCTGAAACAGAAAAGGTCATAGCATTCAGGGATAAATTACAGCAGGAGTATGATTTCGAAAGATTCGGTACCAAAACAGATGGTACTAGTGGTATAGTGGGATTGGGAAGCAATGCCCGAAAAAAGGAGCAGCAACTTGATGCCGCGCAAAGAGAATTGACTGCGGTCAGGGCTGCCAATCAGGCAAAATTGGATACTCTGGAGGTTGAAATCAGAAGATTGATGGTCTTAAGAGAAGATGAATTTGCCAAAAGGGCCCCACAGATTGAGAATTTTGATGGCTTGGCAGCCAGATTGGATGCGCTTCATATTTTGACCATTGAAAGTGAGGCCATCAAATTGGCCAATATCTTTATTCTTTTACTGTTTATTGCCTTGGAGACCGCTCCGATTTTTGTCAAAGTAATTTCGCTGCGAGGCCCGTATGATGAAATGCTGGAACTTAAAGAGGAAAATGTCCAAGTGTATGTAAAGGAGCAATCTTTCAAAACCAGAAAGAAAAGTGAAAGGAATATCCAACTTTATGAATCGGAGGTTTTTTCCTGAACAAAACAGATGAATTTCCAAGAGTCACCTGGCCTTATTCCATATTTTGATTTAAAGTTTTCCATTCATAATCAGCGTTTCAAGAAAATCTCCTACATAGTAGGCAACCAAAGCAGCAACAAAACCCAACAACAACGTTTCAATAATGCTTTTAAAATAAGACGTTTGGTTGATAAAACTTTTCAAAGCACCTACCACCATGAAGGCAACTCCCGTGAAAATACTGGTCCAAAAGAATAGATCAAAAGTTGTTTCTTTAAAGAAGTCATACACATAAACCAAAAGGGGAATAAATCCTACAAATATGAATGAGATCAAAGTAGCCAAACCAATTTTAAATGGGCTTTTTGAATCAGGGATCAATTCGAGTTCATTTTTCATCATCTCGTTGACCCACCTGTCTCTATCCGAAACAATTACATCCACGACCTGCTCCAATAATTTTCCTTCAAAACCTTTTTGCTTATAGATTTCTACTATTTCTTCTCTTTCTTTTTCAGGGATATTGTCGACTTCCCAGTATTCAATATTTTTATGTTTGGTATAATTTTCTTTTTCAGATTTTGCGGATAAATAGGCACCCACGGACATGGAAAAACCATCAGCAAGTAGGTTGGCAAAGCCTAGAATGATGATGATGGAAATATCTAGATTTGCACCTACTGCCCCTGCTACTACAGCAAAGGTGGTCACTGCACCATCGATCCCGCCATAGACAAATTCCCGAAGATAATCTTGGGCATTCCCGAGAAAATTGACCTCTTGATGGAATTTCCTTTCCTTGTGCTCCATGTATCAGAGGTTATTCAATAAAAACCGTTGGACATTTTCACCCATGATAGCCCGGATTTCCTCTTCTGTGAATCCTTCCTGAAGCAATGCCTCAACAATTATCGGTAATCCTGTAATGTCAAAAGGAACAGCCACACTGCCGTCGTAGTCAGAACCCAAGGCCACATGATCTATTCCTACGAGGTTTTTGACCCGCTTCATGCTCGCTACAATTCCTCTGATTTCATCTTCTCCGACTGCCATGTCAAAAAAGGCAATACCAATGATCCCCCCCTTTTCTGCCAATCTTCTGATTTGATCATCGCTCAGGTTTCTGGGAGAATTTAAAACCGCTCTGATTCCCGTATGCGAAACCATGACTGGTTTTTCGGAAACCTCCAATATGTCATCAAACATCTTGGGCGAAACATGGGCCAAATCAATGATCATATTGAGTTCATTCATACGACGGATGACTGCTTTACCAAATTCTGTCAACCCCTCACCACTTTCACCATGAGCCGAACCACCTAATTCATTGTCGAAAAAATGAACAGGGCCAATCAACCTTACCCCTGCTTCATATACCTTCTCCAGGTTTTCCATGCTACCCTCCAATGCATGTGCACCTTCTATGCCCAGCAATCCTCCAATGACCTTTTGGTTACTTTTCCTGGCTTGGATTAGTCGTTCTAAGTCAGCACTTGACTTGATAAGAATGAATTCTTCTCCAAATTCATTTGCAAAGTCTTGTAATTTTTTGGATTGGTACATGGTTCTGTTGATCAGGCTAAACCAATTGGAAATTGGTCTCCCCTGCACAATATTCAGTAGGGTTATGTTATCCTGAGCGTCAGCCCTATTGAAATCCATGTTTTGCCCTTTGGGGGATTTTGATACAATGGTAAAAACCTGCAAGGCTACATTGGCCTCCTGCATTCGGGGGAAATCCACGTGGCCAAAATTTGCTTTTTGGGTAAGATCACGACCCCATAAAAGGGCATCACAGTGCAGGTCAGCGACAAAATCAAGGGACTGGTAGAGCTGCATCGCTTGCTCGGAAACTTCATAGGGAGCAGCTTCTTTCACTGTATTGCTGCTCTTTTCAATCATTGAGGGAACAGTCATTGTTCCCAGCCAGTAAAGGACAAAAAGGATAATCAAAAAAAGAATGATTTTCTTCATAGCATTGGGGTTTTGCTATCAATTTAATCAAAAAATATGTAATCAATTAGGATGGCATTGATTCTTACACATTCTCCTCTAAGATCTCTTCTCCAGTTTTAGTTGGAATGAGGTTTTCCAATTCTTCCATGGTAAATAATCTGGAGCGTATCATAAAGCGGACACCCATGGGGATTTCTAAAGAAAAACTACTTCCTCTTCCCGGGGTGACGTCTAAGGTGAGTTGGGTATGTTTCCAATATTCAAACTGGTCCTCATTCATGAAAAAATCACAGCCATAGACTTTCCCCATCCAAATGTCATTGCTACCCACTATAAAATCTCCCTTTTCGAAGCACATAGGAGAGGAACCATCGCAGCAGCCACCACTTTGGTGGAACATCAAATCCGTCCCGAAACGTTTTCGGAGGGTATCAATAACCTCCATGGCCTCCTCGGTAATCAGTACTCTTCTTACGTGGTTATTTTCGTCGGTAATCATGGGTTTTGTTTTTAAGACACTAGAAGCGAGACAGAAGATACTAGAATCAAGAAATAAGAAACTAGAAGCAAGAGATTAGAATTTCTTATCTCTTGCTTCTAGCCTCTCGCTTCTTCTAAAAAAAGCCCAGCTTATTCTTGCTGTAAGAAATCAGCATATTCTTGGTCTGCCTGTAATGATTGAGCATCATCAGGTGGTTTTCACGGCCAAAGCCTGATTTTTTATAACCTCCAAATGGGGCATGGGCAGGATATGCATGGTAGCAATTGACCCAGACACGACCTGCCTTGATCGCTCTTGGCACCTGATAAAGCTCATGGGCATCTCTGGACCAAAGTCCGGCACCCAAGCCATACATGGTATCATTGGCAATTTCAATGGCTTCTTCTACCGTTTTGAAAGTAGTAACCGAGGTTACAGGGCCGAAGATTTCCTCTTGGAATATTCTCATTTTGTTATGGCCTTTGAAAATGGTAGGCTGAATGTAATATCCTGTTTCCAGTCCGGAATTAAGAGAGGCTTTTTCTCCTCCGCAGAGCACTTCAGCACCCTCTTGTTTACCGATATCCAGGTAGGAAAGGATTTTTTCAAACTGATCATTGGAAGCCTGTGCGCCCATCATGGTGTCTTCTGCAAGCGGGTGCCCCATTTTGATGGCTTTGGTTCTTTCTACCACCCTTTCCATGAATTTATCATAGATGTCCTCATGAACAAGAATTCTAGAAGGACAGGTACATACTTCCCCTTGATTAAGCGCAAACATTACCGCACCTTCTACCGCTTTATCGAAGAATTCATCATCTGCCTCTGCCACAGATTTCATGAAAATATTGGGTGATTTACCGCCCAACTCCATGGTTACCGGAATAAGGTTTTCAGAGGCATATTGCATGATCAAGCGGCCGGTAGTGGTTTCCCCCGTAAAGGCAACTTTTGCTACCCTTTTGGAAGTGGCCAGAGGTTTTCCTGCCTCAGGACCAAAGCCAGTTACTACGTTTAATACTCCTGGAGGAAGTACATCTGCAATTAACTCCATCAGTACCATGATACTGGTAGGGGTTTGTTCGGCTGGTTTCACCACGGTACAACAACCTGCCGCCAATGCCGGTGCAATTTTCCATGTGGCCATCAACAAAGGGAAATTCCAAGGGATAATCTGCCCAACCACACCAAGGGGTTCTGACAATGCAATACTTACGGTATGCTCATCATGCTCAGAAATGGTGCTTTCATCTGCTCGGATAACGCCTGCAAAATACCGGAAGTGATCTACACACAATGGTAAATCAGCTGCCCTCGTCTCTCTCAATGCCTTACCATTATCAATGGTTTCGATTCGGGCCAGCAGCTCCAGGTTTTCTTCAATGATATCAGCAATCTTATTTAGAACACGGCTTCTTTCTGCTGCCGAAGTCTTTGACCATGACTTGAAAGCTTCATGGGCTGCATCCAAAGCTTTTTCGATATCTTCCTTATTTCCTCTTGCTGCTTTGGAAAATGCCTTTCCGTCAATGGGAGAAATATTATCAAAGTACTCTCCTGAAGAAGGAGCAACCCATTTCCCACCAATGAAATGGTCGTACTTTTCTTTGATTTTTGGTCTGTCCACTGGCTTGGACTGTGATAATGTGAGTGTAGTCATTGTTTTGTTATTTTGGATTTATTCAAATTTCCGTATTTAATTTTTAAAAAAATCAACCTCTTTTGTCTTGTCATCCACCTAATATGACAATTTTTGAGGAAGTTTTAATATAAGGGTTTTTCATTGGATTTCCTAGCAGTTTTGAGGACTTGGTAAATGACCTGCCCAGTTCTTTCCAATATCCACCATAATTTGTAATTTTAAAGAAATCCAAAATAATTTCGATGCATCAACATTTTATATCAGGTGTGCCTTGGAGGAATGAGCGGGACCTGAGAACTCTGGTTGAAAATAGGACGACCTATACCTTACACGATTGCGAACTCAATATTTTTGAAACCCACCAAAAAGCTGAGGCTGTCAATTTATGCTTCGGGGATCTGGTTTTGACAGCGATGCTCAAAGGGAAAAAGGTGATGCACCTTTTTGATAAACCTGGATTTGACTACCTGCCAGGTGAATCGGTCATTGTTCCACCCAATGAGGTAATGAAAATAGATTTCCCCGAGGCCAAGATGGATAATCCTACTCAGTGTATTGCCCTTTCCATTTCCAAAGAAATGATTGAAAACACCTTCAACCTCCTGAATGAGAGATTGCCAAATAAGGAATTGACCAATGAATGGGGGCTTGACCTGTCTTATTTTCATCTGATCAATACAAAAGATCTGTCCGAAATCATCAATCGCTTTATCAGAATTGGAGTGATCGAGAGGTCAAAAGAAAAGGATCTGATAGCCTCTTTTGCTTTAAAGGAGTTATTGATAAGGCTGACTCAGACACAGGCCCGAGAAATGTTGGAAAAATCTTACAAACAAATGGCCGCATCCAATAGACTCGCTTTTGTGGCAGATTACATAAAAAACAATATCCGGGAAAATTTCAACTTGGAGCAGTTAAGTGGTAAGGCATGCATGAGTAAAGCCCATTTTTCCAGGACCTTTAAGGCGGAATTGGGACTCTCTCCAATGGAATATATTCTTAAAGAAAGGTTGAAATTAGCCAGACAATACCTTCAAATGGGAGATTATCAGGTACAGGAGGTATGTTTCATGTCCGGATTCAATAATATCACCTATTTTATCAGGGCTTTTAAAAATGAGTTTGGGGTTACACCAAAGGTTTTTCAGGTAGGGTAAAGGTGAAAGAGCCAAGGTAAAAGAGCCTAGATAAAAGGGAAAAGGAAAAAGGGAAATGTCCATTGTCCTTCCCTAAATAGCGTTGACCGTTTGGTTCAATAATCATTTATTATTTCCATCGGGCCGGGATGTAGGGTGGGATTAATAAGAACCAAGGTAAAAGGGGACAGTTAAATTTAATAGAAGGTTAGCCAGGGCTTGCTGAAAAAGTCTCAGGTATGCCAGCTTCGAAGCGGGCGAATGAAGATGTATGCTTATACTTCGAATGAGCCCAATGAAGAAGATGGTATGCCTGAGGCTAGCCTGAAAATTTCGGATTTGGAAATTTTCAAGTGCACGCCAATCAAACTAAATCATTTAATAAGTTTGCACCTGCTTAAAAAGATAACGCTTAAAAAATGGGGTATTCATTAAAATTTAAATAAAATATTCTCCAATTGGCGTTTTTCAGCACGCCCTAGCTATTGGTGAAGGCCTTTCTTTGTCACCTCGACGATAGGAGAGGTCTAGATGGAAGTGAGAAGGGAGTGACTAGAGGATTTCGGATTGCGGAGGTGTGATTTAGTAAGACCAATCAAGAATTTAAGAATTTCATTATAATAGACAAGATTTAAGACACAGCGTTTAGTGTTCAGAGTCCATTGTTTTACTATTCATGTAATTTACTGTGGAATCTTGAACCGCCAATAAAATTTTCTTAAAGTTTTATGGGACTTTCATCATTATTTTTTATGTTTAGAAAATTTTGGTAGAAAAAAAATGCAATAAGTGTTTAAAATACCAAAGTTTATACGGCTGTAGTCAGTTACAAATAAACCCACATTTGGAGTCTTTTACAAAGACTCCTTTTTTTATGGTTAAAAATTTAACTGATTTTTTAGAAAATCCTGTTGAAATACCAAAAGTTGGTTAAATATTTATCCTGATTTTGATTTATTGTGTTTTTTTGAAAAGTCTTTGGAGGTTTTAAAATCAAAATGTGGGTTTTTAGCGATTTTACCATGAAATGGTGTTTAAAACTTAACATAGTTTTTCAATTAAGCTAAGTTTTTTATTGTATCAGGTTATTAAGTTGACCTTTTGATTTGTCTCCCAAATCATTTAATTTTCTAAAGTATGGAATTCATTGACTACTATAAGATTTTAGAGATTGATAGAAATGCCTCGGCAGATGATATCAAAAAAGCCTATAGGAAGTTGGCACGCAAGTACCATCCTGACCTGAATCCCAACGACAAAGAGGCTGAAAACAAATTTAAACAGGTTAACGAAGCCAATGAAGTGCTCAGTGATCCCGAAAAAAGAAAGAAATACGATCAGTACGGCCAAGACTGGAAACATGCAGAAGAGTTTGAAAGAGGGGGGGCACACCAA
>NZ_SLAP01000183.1 GCF_007126775.1 Cecembia sp.
CTTATGCATGCATAACTTTTTTTAAATTTAGTATGCATGCATACAATCTTTTTTGTAATTTAGTCGTATCAATGTAAAGCCTATGAAGCGCGAAGAGACAGTAGATTACCATATCAAGAGTGCTTGGCATGCCATTTCAAGGATGTACAATCAAAAAGCAGCACAAGAGGATTTCACTACTTCTATTGGATTTGTATTGATCAATATCAATTCCAAAGAAGGCACACCAGCTACCAAAATTGCTCCAATGATGGGATTGGAAGCTAGAAGTCTTACCAGGATGCTTAAAAATATGGAAGAGAAAGGATTGATTTATAAAAAACAGGATCCGGTAGACAAGCGATCTGTTCGGATCTTTTTGACACCAGAAGGAAAAAGGAAAAAAGAGATATCGGTTCAGACCATTAAGGAGTTTAACCTTTCCGTCAGAGAATTGGTATCAGATGAAGAGCTTGATACGTTTTTTGGTGTATTTAATAAGATAAATCAGGTAATTGAACAATTACAATCAGAAACTATAAACCCCAATGCGTACGATGATCAATTGTACGGACTCTAAAACCAAAAATATATATGAAAAGAACCATTAAGAAAGTAGCCATTTTAGGTTCAGGTGTAATGGGATCAAGAATTGCCTGTCATTTTGCCAATATTGGTGTGCAGGTTTTGTTGCTTGATATCGTTCCTTTTGAACTGAATGAAGATGAGCAAAAAAAAGGGCTTAGCCTTTCGGACAAATCGGTACGAAACAGGCTGGTAAATGTGGCACTTCAAAACACACTTAAATCCAAGCCTGCATCCTTGTATGATGCTGCGCATGTTTCCAGGATAAGTACAGGTAATTTTGATGATGATCTTTCCAAAATCAAAGATTATGATTGGGTAATCGAGGTGGTAGTAGAGAAATTGGACATCAAAAAATCCCTTTTTGAAAAGGTGGAAAAATACCGTAAGCCAGGTACTTTAATTACTTCGAATACTTCTGGTATTCCCATGCAGTTGATGAGTGAAGGTAGATCTGAGGATTTTCAGGAGAATTTTGCAGGGACACACTTTTTCAATCCACCCCGATACCTTCGTTTATTGGAGATCATACCAGGGCCTAAAACCAATCCTGAGATTGTAGATTTTCTTATGGATTATGGGGATCGGTACTTAGGTAAGGAGACAGTACTTTGTAAAGATACCCCTGCATTCATTGCCAATAGAATAGGGGTGTATGCCATTATTTCAGGTATGCATGCTATTGAGAAAATGGGTATGGGTGTATCTGAGGTCGATAAACTCACGGGTACTGTAATTGGACGGGCCAAATCAGCTACCTTCAGAACCATGGATGTGGTTGGTTTGGATACCACAGTCAACGTAGCCAATAACCTTTACAAGACACTTACTCATGATGAGTCAAGGGATAAGTTTCAATTGCCCAAGATCGTCCAGGTACTGTATGACAACAAATGGTGGGGTGACAAAACGGGTCAGGGTTATTTCAAAATGATTCGTCATAAGGATGGTTCCAAGGAATTGAAGGAGCTGGACCTTAAAACGTTTGAGTATAAGGATGCCGAAAAGCCAAAATTTAAGGCTTTGGAAGCTTCTAAAGAAATAGATGATCTCAAAAAAAGGGTAAAATTCCTTGTCAACTTTGATGATAAAGCCGGTGAATTTTACCGTACTTCCTTTTATGATCTCTTTAAATATGTTTCCCATCGCATTCCTGAAATTGCAGACGAGCTTTACAGAATAGACCAGGCGGTATCTGCTGGTTTTGGTTGGGAATTAGGTCCATTTGAAACATGGGATGTGCTTGGGGTGAAAGAAACCGTTGAGAAAATGGAAGCTGCCGGAGAAAAAGCTGCTGCTTGGGTACATGATATGCTTTCAGCAGGTCATGACTCTTTCTACAAAGTAGATGGAGGTGTCAGAAAGTACTATGATATTCCATCCAAAACATACAAGGCAATCCCGGGAACTGAGGAATTCATTCTATTGGATACCCTGAAAGGAGCTGACAAGAAGCTTTGGAGCAATGCAGGTGCCAGCATTTATGATATGGGTGATGAAGTTATTGGATTGGAATTCCATACCAAGATGAATGCTTTGGGCCAAGAAGTGATCGAAGGTATCAACACCGCCATCAATATGGCAGAAAAATCATACAAAGGCCTTGTTATAGGAAATGAAGGAGGTAATTTTTCCGCTGGCGCCAATTTGGCCATGCTGTTTATGTTTGCGGGAGATCAAGAGTTTGATGAAATCAACCTGATGATTGCAGGTTTTCAAAATACCATAATGCGGGCCAGGTATTCTTCCATTCCGGTAGTAGTAGCTCCGCATAATATGGCCTTGGGTGGTGGCTGTGAGTTGTCCCTGCATGCTGATGCAGTACAGGCACATGCAGAATTGTATATGGGTCTGGTGGAGTTTGGTGTAGGTTTGATTCCTGCCGGAGGTGGTACCAAGGAAATGACCCTGAGATTCTCCAATGAAATCAAATCAGGTGATGTGGAATTGAACCGCCTGCAGGAATATTTCATGAATATTGCCACTGCCAAAGTATCCACGTCCGCCGTGGAAGCGAGGAACCTGGGTTACCTACAAGCAAAGGATAGCATTACTTTAAACAGGAAGCGGGTCTTGGCCGATGCCAAGGCCAAGGTGCTGGCAATGTATGAGTCAGGATATACACAACCGGTACAGCAAACCGATATCAAAGTATTGGGTAAATCTTCTTTAGCCTTGTTTGAAGCGGGTATCACTGGAATGCTTTATGGAAAATATATTTCTGAGCATGATGCTAAGATTGCCAGAAAATTAGCATGGGTGATGTCCGGAGGTGACCTTTCTTCTCCAACAGAAGTCAGCGAGCAATATCTTCTTGATCTTGAGCGGGAAGCTTTCTTGAGCCTGACCGGCGAGAAAAAGACCCTGGAGCGGATACATAGTATTTTGTTTAAGGGAAAACCTTTGAGAAACTAGAGGTTAGATGCGAGAGACGAGAAGCGAGAAACTAGATACAAGAGACAAGAAGCAAGA
>NZ_SLAP01000207.1 GCF_007126775.1 Cecembia sp.
AGATTCTTATGGGCTGAACACAGAAAATTTCAAGTGTCCAAAAACCACTAAAGCCAACATCTCCAAACCCTGCTGTTATATGGACGAATAAGCCCAACCTTCCAATAGAAGATCTTCCTTCAAGCATGGGTACAAGGTTTTCAGTTTGGGTATATTCGATCGTCTTTCCTAGATACAAGCGGTTAGGTTCTAGGACCAAACCTCCTTCAGGTATGGTCAGTTCCTCAGTTTCATGTGCGGTTTTCATATCCAGAAGAGACGACTTGTACACCAAAAGCTTTTCATCCAATCTTAAATTGTAGCTGTTGGGATTGAGCCTGCTTTCATCAAAGGGATTTATAAAGATATCCCTGTTCAGTCTGTTTTTAATTTCAATGCCACTCAGAATCATATCAAGAGGAAATGGTTTCGTTTATCAAAGCTTTATTAATGAGTCTTTCCAGTCCTTGACGCTCGATATCTCTACCAATAAAAACCATCACCAATTCGGGAATTTTCTCTCCTTCAGGTAGTGGAGTAATGGTAAGCTTATTTCCTGTTGACTGAACCAATACAGGATTTTCTTCTCCTAATAACCTCACAAAACCTTTGATTCGGTAGATTTGGTGATAGTGTAAAAAAATGGACATCGAAAACGTAACATAGAGTTGGGTACGGTCAAATTCGTAAGGAACTTCTATGGCTATACTTTTCATGCGATGTCCCTCTTTCTTTGCCTGTTTAGAAAGCTCAATTTGATCTGATAGATTTTCAATCGGTGCATTTTGCATTAATAAAGAGGAGTCTAACTTTCCAAATTCAGTTGTTATGATTTTGGCTAACGGATTAATGCTCGAAATGCTGGTTTGGATGGATCCGATATAGGAGGCTTGTACCAGATCACACTTGTTGATCAATATCAAATCTGATGCAACAATTTGTCTGTACATTTCAGGAACTTCTTCGATTCTATCTTCAAAATTTTCTGCATCAATCAGGCAAATGACCTGCTTTAGATCAAAATACTGCATCACATCATCTCTCTTGAAAATGGATGCCAATTGTCCTGCATCTGCTACCCCCGAGGCTTCAATAAATAAATTATCCGGTAATTTATCTGCTTGGATCAACTGCGCAAGAACGGCAACCAACTCTCCATCAAGAGAACAGCAAATGCACCCATTATTCAATTCAAAAAGCTCTTGGTAGTTTTTTGAAACCAAATTGCCATCCACTGATACCTTTCCAAACTCATTTTCAATTACGTAGTTTAATTTATCTTTTTTGTTTTCCAACAGGTTGTTCAGAAGGGTGGTTTTCCCAGCACCTAGAAAGCCTGTAAGCAAATAAACAGTAATTTTTTTTTGCATTATTTTCATTGTTTAAGGCTAAGATATGAGATAAAAAATTTAAACGCAACAAAGTTGCATTAACTAGAGTCCTGTAAAGCTTGGGTGTAAAGAATTTATGTGAATCAAAATCAATCATTTATTAAAATTATCGTATTTTTAAGGGAAACATAAAATCCAAAGTCAATGAAAAAGCTCTATTTCTTAACCGCTATCTTATTCCTCTGTGTTTTCTCAGTTGTCAATGCCAAAGACAATGACAAGCTTATCGGTACTTGGGATGTAACCGTTCAGGATACTCCTCAGGGAACGGTGAATGTCCACTTGACGATTGAGAAAGAAGATGGTAAAATGAAGGCTAAATTCAAGCAAGTAGGTTCTGACCAAGTAACCAATGCTACTGTCAATGAACAGGAAAATGGAATAATGCTTTATTTTTATGCAGAAGGATATGACTTATATATGACCGTAAGGCCCGATGGAGATGATGCTGTTTCGGGCTATTTGGTGGATCAGTTTCCCGTAAAGGGAAAAAGAATCAATTAATCGGTTTTAGAAAAACCAAAAAAGCCAACCCTATTCCTTTGGGGTTGGCTTTTTTAGTGAATAATTTTTGAAAATTACTCTTCAATGGTCATCGAAAAGGTAATATCAAAGTCTACATCTCCGTCATTGACACTGGAGAATGCCGTCTTTACACCAGGTTGATGCGCCAGCCATACCCTGAAGGTTCCATTTTCCAAAGGACCTCCTGTAGTCCAACTTGTCCTTAGGCCAAGTGGAAGGTCATTTTGGTCAAAGTCAAGGTAATTGATGGCCCCATTTCTATCCTGAATATTGCCATTTCCTGTAGGGCTGGCGAAGGCATTGTTGGTGAATTCGAAAAACATTTGGTGTTCATCGGCTTCATCCAATATTTCCTCTTGAACATCTTCCACTGGCGTTACCAGTCTGTTGAGTAATTCGAAGGTCAAGGTATAAGTGGTATTTGCTTTCAGTGTAAAGGGCTGAACAGTAAAACTAGAATTCACGGCCAATCCTCCTGTTGGGTCTTCAGCAAGTGCGCGGACCACGGTTCCATCTTCTGCAGTGAAGATCAGTTCTATATCGGTAAAGATTTCAACTTCATTTTCTTCCTCAGGAGCTTCCGCTTCCTGGCAGGAAAATCCAATTGTAAGGATGAGCATTAGCATCAATAGCTGGGATAGTTTGTTTTGTTTTTTCATAATAGATTAGAATTTATAGTGAACGTTTAATATGATATTTCTTCCTAAGTCGTCTGCAAAAAACCGCATGGCATTGAGGTAATCTCTATATCGGGTATTGAGCCCATTATGCACCTGAAGACTAAGCCCCATTTTCCCTCTTTCAGCCCTGGCAAATCCATTCAAGAGAAAGTATCCCGGAGGAGGAGCCATGAAGTCAAATATTTCCGAATCCAAATTGATTGTGACATTGCCTTCAATCAGGTCCCTTATTGCAATTTCTCTAGGGGCTTGAAATTGTCTGAAAGTGTACATGGGTTGCAGGGCTACTTCCACGCGATCAAATGGACCAATATTTCTTTTGCTGTATTTCAATTCATAATTGAGGTTGATGGGAGGTTGGTTGATCAAAGGCTCATTTCTTTCCACATTTTGGGACCAAATGAAACTTCCGCCCATGCGGCTTTCCCAGTTGGTATTGTGGCTCCATTCATAGGTCAG
>NZ_SLAP01000034.1 GCF_007126775.1 Cecembia sp.
AATTCAGACAATGTTTTGTCTTCAGGATAATCTTTTCTTGCAGCAGCTACATAATTGTACGCAGCTTCAGGATCCTGATCTTCAGCACTGGCAATCTGAATGAGGAAATAATAGGTATTCAGTTTGTTGTACTCTGGATCTTCGATTAATCTTTTAAAATGTTTTTTCGCAGCATCAATATCACCCGTTTCCTGATAAGCCAGATACCCAGCGTTAAAGTTGGCTGTCGTATCACTTGGATCAATTTCGGAAACCAGATTGAAGAACTCATAAGACATCGCATAGTCTTCCTCTTCATAGGTTTGAATAGCCTTGTTAAACGCTGCCATTTTTAAGGTTTCTCTTGAAAAGGGTCTCAGATTATCAGGCATTTCAGGAATGTCTTCCTTTACTATTTCTTTTCCTACTTTACTGGAAAGATCACCGTCTACCATGGAAAGTGCTTTGTTGAAATACTCCAAAGCAGACATGCCTACATCAACTGTTTCTGTTGTGTTTTCCTCATCCAGTTCAAATCTCTTTGTCTGAATTCTTGCTTTAACTAAGGAAGTATTCGGGTCATCCTTGGTATCAGCGTCCTGCAGTGCACTCTCAATTTCTTCAAGGGCTACTTCCAGTTCCCCCTTTTTGAAATTTCTTTCAGCAGACTTTACTACCTTTTTTTGGGCAAAAGCAAAAGTCGCGATACCGACTAATGCTATTGATAAGAACAACTTTTTCATCATTTTGCTATTTTGCTTATTGTTTGGTTCTGTTTAAGTTCTATTCGTTTTGTTGATCGGAAGCTTCTTGCTCCTCCTCATCCTCTTCTTTTTTAATTTTTTCGACAGAGGAAATGGAATCCCCTTCATTCAATTTGATTAGCCTTACACCTTGTGTGGCCCTACCCATCACCCTTAGGTTAGCAACAGGAGTTCTAATTGTGATCCCAGATTTGTTGATAATCATCAAATCATCGGAATCCACCACTTCTTTTATGGCTACCAAGCTTCCCGTTTTTTCGGTCACATTCATGGCTTTCACTCCTTTTCCTCCTCTATTGGTAATTCTGTATTCATCCAATGGAGACCGTTTTCCATAACCTTTTTCAGATACAACCAGGAGGTTTGCATCTTCTCTGGAAGCACATACCATGCCAATAACCTCGTCTTTAACATCCGTTAACGTTATTGCTTTTACACCAGTAGCTGTCCTTCCCATAGGCCTTACAGTCGATTCATGAAAATGAATTGCACGTCCTGATTTAGCAGCAATAATGATATGGGAATCACCATTGGTCATATCCACCTGAAGCAATTGGTCGTCTTCTCTGATATTGAGAGCGATGATGCCATTTGTTCTCGGTCTGGAATATTGTTCTAAAGTAGTCTTCTTGATAATCCCCTTTTTGGTGACCATTACGAGGTAATTGTTATTGACATAATCCTCGTCGTTGAGATCCACTACCTGAATGATAGATCTTATTTTATCATCAGGTTCAATATTAATGAGGTTTTGGATGGGTCTTCCTTTCGAAGTTTTGGATCCTTCAGGAATGGCATAAGTTTTCAGCCAAAAGAGTTTTCCATGGTCCGTAAAGATCAAAAGGTAATTATGGGTAGAAGCAGTAAAGAGATATTCTGTCCAATCATCCTGCTTGGTTGTAGCTCCCCTTGAACCCACACCCCCTCTACTTTGGGTACGGTATTCCGTCAAAAGGGTTCTCTTGATGTAACCTTGGTGGGATACGGTTATGACCACCTCTTCATTAGGGATCATGTCCTCATAACTGAAGTCCTCTGCATTATGCTCAATGACCGTACGCCTACTATCATTATATCGGTCCTTGATTTCAGCGAGTTCATCCTTGATGATCTGCATCCTTCTTTCCTCACTGCCTAAAATATCCTTACAGTCTTCTATAAAAGCCATGATCTCCTTATATTCTTCCTGGATTTTCTCACGCTCCATACCGGTAAGACGCTGCAATCTCATATCGAGAATAGCTCTTGCCTGAATTTCACTAAGACCAAATCTCTCTATCAAGCCATTCCTTGCTGTCTCTGGGTCTCTTGAGCTGCGGATTAGTGAAATTACTTCATCCAGATTGTCAAGCGCTATGAGATAGCCTTCAAGAATATGTGCCCTTTTCTCAGCTTCTCTTAACTCGTATTCAGTTCTACGAATAACCACCTCATGTCTGTGATTAACGTAGTGTAATATCATGTCTTTCAGGTTTAATGTCTGAGGTCTTCCTTTAACCAGGGCGACATTATTCACTGAAAATGAGGTCTGTAACTGTGTTTGTTTATATAAATTATTGAGGACTACATTCGGAATAGCATCCCTTTTCAGTTCATAAACTACCCTCATCCCCTGCCGATCTGACTCATCTCTAATTGCAGAAATACCATCTATCTTTTTCTCTTGGATCAGCTGGGCGGTTTTCTCAATCATATTGGCCTTATTGACCAAATAAGGAATCTCAGAAATGATGATCGCCTCCTTGCCGTTATCCTTGGTCTCGATATCTGCCTTCCCGCGCATGATAATCCTTCCTCTCCCCGTTTCAAAAGCAGCTTTTACACCATTGTATCCATAGATGATACCCCCAGTCGGAAAATCAGGTGCTATGATGTATTCCATCAATTCAGGTATGGTAATTTCCCTGTTGTCAATGAATGCAACGATACCATCCACTACCTCACCCAGGTTATGTGGAGCCATATTCGTGGCCATACCCACTGCAATTCCCGATGCTCCATTGAGCAGAAGTGCTGGTATTTTGGCAGGCAAAACCACAGGTTCCTTCAATGAGTCATCAAAATTCAGCTGGAAATCAACTGTTTCCTTGTTTATGTCAATTAGGAGTTCCTCAGCAATCCGCTTCAACCTGGCTTCCGTATAACGCATGGCTGCGGGGTTATCCCCATCGATGGAACCAAAGTTACCCTGACCATCTACCAAGGGATACCGCAGGGACCAAGGCTGGGCCATACGGACCATGGTTTCATAAACTGCTGAATCTCCGTGAGGATGGTATTTACCCAAGACCTCTCCTACTATTCTGGCTGATTTTTTATAAGGTTTATTATGCAAGACCCCAAGTTCCTGCATTCCAAAAAGTATTCTTCTGTGGACGGGCTTCAAACCATCACGTACATCTGGAAGCGCCCTTGAAACAATGACCGACATCGAATAGTCGATGTAAGCTCCACGCATTTCGTCCTCAATGTTAATTGGTATAATGTTCTCGTTTTCTCCTTGCGCCATATTGTCTTTACATACTCAATAAGCTGGCAAGTTAATAAAAAGAAAACGCTTTTAAAACAGATTATTTGGTCTTTGAAGACATGTTTAAACACTTCCTAATACCATTGACCGATCTTTCTGTTTTGCATCCTGAAAATTGAGCTTCCTCTGTATTCCACCCCATCATGTAAATGCCTCATTACCACACCACAACCTTCTACTTTACAACGTTTCGTGCCGGGAAGGTTAATGGAAAAACCAACTTGCGCTATGTAAAGGGTTTGGCTCAAATCCTGAAATTCGTTGAGGTTTTGTGATTGAAACCCAAAATTTCTGAATTCAGCTCCCGCTTTGACAAATATTCTGCTGTATTCGGAAAACTCCCTTTCTATTCTTAACCCAACACTGTAGAACGATCTATCATTGGCATTCAAGTTTTCATCAAAGCTTTGACGCATGATGACATTCCCAAACTCTCCTTCCAAAATAAAGCGCCATGGATAATTTTGTCTGATTCTTTGGTTTTTCTCGGATTGCATATAAAAATTAGAAGAGCCATAACGCCTGTACCGCCAGGATAAATACTTCGCTCTTTTTCTGGCATCATACAATACCAAGCCCACAGTTCCATAAAATCGGTCTATCACATAACTGTTTTGCTCAAAATTCCACTCATAATTATCAGCTTGGAGACTGCTTATATTCCCAAACTCTCTTCCGTAACCCCCACCTATGGTAAGTGTATTGAAAACATTGATCCGCACACCCAAATTTACAGGAAAAGCATAACTGCCGCCACTAAAGCGAAGCGTGTCCTCTCCGGTTAGCTCTCTTAAGCTATCCAGGTTTCGAAACTGCGAAATAGGGTATTGTCCAGGAGTCTCTGACAAAAAGTCTATGACTGAATTGTGGTAAGCTCCTCCACCCGAGAATTCAAAACTGATATTGGAAATAAGATTTCTGGTCACATTGCCAATATCACTCTGGGCTTTACGGTTTTTGGTTCTGGCTTTGGTGTCTATCCCAAAAATATCTTCTTGGGCTTCAAGCGTACCAAAACCTAGAAAAAGAATTAAAAAAAAGATCGGTCCTCTCATATATATGTCTAAACGATTCCAAAAGTAAAAACTATATATCCTAAAAAACAAAAAAAGGCCCCAATTACTTGGGACCAATATACTATAGTAACCAGGAATTAAATATTCTCTCCTTCAGCTTCTCCATCCTCATCCTGAGACTGCAACTCTGCAACAAGGTTACTGATCTTATCTTTGACAGCAGGATCTGCACTCATGGCTCTTCTGACTTTATTGTATGTAGCAGCGCCCAATGTTTCCGCGTCCATGATCAAACCAGTCATGTATTCCTTTACTTCATCTCCAATAGCGTCAATATATTCTTGAATCTCTGCAAAAGCTTCTTTTTCTTCATCAGTAGCTTCAATTTCAGTCAATTTTTCGTCATCACCCCAAGCACCTTTGAGCTCATTGTATCTTGCTCCCCCACCTAAGGTCTCATTGGTTTTGATCATTTCTTCCATGGTAGTCTGTTTGTCCTTGATAAAAGCCTGTACTTTGGCTTCCATTTCGGCATATTTTACCATTTCCTCCTCAGTCAACTCTTCGCTTTCGTCCTGAGCATAACTTTGTACGCTGATCATACCCAACATGAGGAAAGCCAATAAGAATAATTTTTTCATCGCAATAATTGGTTTAAATCAATAATTAGTTAAAATTCAATTTTCAATAAATAACCAAAACTTCAATTTCACAAGAAAAATGACAAAAACCATACCTTAAAACTTGTTAAAAGGCAATAATAACATAAAAGTGGCTTTTATTTTAACTGCATTCTATGTTAAATCTTATTGTTTTTGGTTTAAAGGATAACAATCAAATGTCAAATCCATTTTTTTATCCAAAGTCAATTACTCTCCTGCTAGGGCATACCTCTACCTGTAGGAAAATGTACTTTTGTTAAAGAAGAAGAACGAAACACCTGAACCCGTTTCCTGTTAAATAAAAAAAACTTATGAAAAACATCTTTCCCAAATTGTTACTCAGCATATTCCTTATTTCCATTTATATCAAACCCGCTCAAGCACAATCTCACGAAGGGCTGCTACAGGATTTTAATTCAACACGTATACAATACAACAAGCAAGGCATGGTGATTCTTGGGTCATGGGCAGTTGGGAATATTATTTGGGGAGGGGTAATGGCAGGAAGAACTACCGGAGAACTGCAGGGATTCCATCAGATGAATGCCTATTGGAATGGAGTCAATTTACTGATCGCAGGATTAGGTTATTATTCAGCAATGAAAGAAGTTCCCAATGATGATTTTTGGGAGACCTTACAAAGACAACAGTCCATTGAAAAAATATTATTGGTCAATGCAGGATTAGATGTGGCCTATATGGCAGGAGGATTATACATGATAGAAAGAGGAAGGAGGACAGATAATCCCAGGATTAGCGGTTTTGGGCAGTCTGTAATCCTGCAAGGTGCATTTTTAATGAGTTTTGATATCATCAAATACATGATCCATAACAGTCACGGGAAGAAATTGCCAATACTTTTGGAAGGCCTAAGCGCAGGACCCGGAGGAATTGGATTCAGGATGGTATTTTAGATTTTTGTACGCCTCCAGGTTTGACTACACTTTAAAAACTTATCTTAAGTTCTTAGAAGCAAACGCTGCAAGATTTATCAAAGGGAATCAACCTATCTCTTTTAGCTGCTTAATTGTGGCAATTGGATCTTTTGAAGTAAAAACAAAACTTCCCGCTACCAGCACATCAGCCCCAGCTTCCAAGAGCAAGGGAGCATTGGCCTGATTGACCCCCCCATCAATTTCAATCATGGTAGTTAAGCCCCTCTCATTGGCCATTTGCCTCAACTTCCTGACTTTGTCAAAAGTTGCCTCGATGAACTTCTGCCCTCCAAAACCAGGGTTGACGGACATCATACATACCAAATCCAAATCATCCAAAATATTTTCCAAAACTGCCACTGGCGTATGGGGATTCAAAGCCACTCCTGATTTTGCTCCCAGATCCTTGATGTATTGCACCGTGCGGTGAAGGTGATTGCAAGCTTCTACATGTACAGTGAGTACTTCTGCTCCCGCTTTTCTGAAAGCAGGCAAGTATCTGTCAGGGTCCATTATCATCAAATGCACATCCAAAGGTTTTGATGCATGCCTGTGAATGGCTTCAGTTACCGGCAATCCAAAGGATATATTTGGCACAAACATCCCATCCATAATATCCACATGGATATAATCTGCTGCTGAAGCATTCAGCATTTCAACTTCTTTTTGGAGATTGGCAAAATCTGCTGCTAAAACGGAGGGTGCTATTTTGACTGACATGCTGTATGTATCATTATTGCTTGCAAAAAAAAGAAAAATAGATTTGGAAGCCTACCTTTTCAACAACTTTGTCCGCTTTATTTCTGAACCGGATTGCATTTCTATCATATAAACCCCTGCCGGCAATTCAGGGAGGTTGATTTCAAAGGGTACTCCCCCATCTCTTCTATCTACAGCCTCTTTTTTGAGGATTTTACCCTGGAAATCCAGAAGGGAAAAATTTCCAGAAAGGTTGTTCCCAAATTTGACAAAAAGCATGGTACCGCTGAGGGGGTTAGGAAACACCTTCCACTCTCCTACTTCCTGAGGGTTTTGTATATTCAATATAGGCCCATAATAGGCTTTGACAAAATTAGGAATGCCATGACCCAATAGATTATCAGGTTCCATTGCTTGTGTGCTGCTTTTCAAAAGTTCTTCAATCAACTTGTCCTTGTTCCACTCTGGTCTTGCCTGCCATAAGCCCGCTGCCAAAGCAGCTATTTGGGGAGAAGAAAAGGATGTTCCACTGGCATTTGATAAATTACCATTGCTTCTCAATAACCAGACCTGCTGTCCAAAAGTGGAAAGCTCAGGCTTTATTCTCCCGTCTATTGTAGGGCCTTGTGAACTGAAAGTGGCATGGGCACCGCCCATATTGGTAGCCCCTATGCTGAGCACTCCCTTGGCATCGGCCGGAGCAGTAATACTACTTGGCCCCCTTGATCCATAGTTTCCTGCACTGGTCACCACTAAAATTCCCTTTTCTGCAGCAATGGAAGCTCCCCTGCTGATTAGGGCTGTCTCCCCATCCATATCCTCCAAAGAATAATCCATTTCCGGGTCATCAAAATCCCAATAACCCAAAGAACTATTAATGATATCCACACCTAAACTGTCTGCAAACTCAGCAGCTTTGACCCAGTTGTATTCCTCTATTCTATACTCAGTGGGTACCTCCTCGGTAATACACAAAATGTACCTTGCCCCTGGTGCCGCTGCCAAAAGGGTTTCAGGGTCCTTGGCAGCCATCAAGGACAACACATTGGTACCATGTTGGTTCTTGGAGTACACATTATCATTCCACAAATCCACAAAATCTTTGGTACCGATAATTTGGTTGTTTTCAAAAAGATGAGAAAATGCAGGAATCCTGTCCACTGCCGGAAAACCGGCATCAAAAACAGCAATAGTCATTCCTTTTCCTGTATATCCCAACTCGTGCATTTCTGGAATGCCCAGTAAGGCATTCTGAAAATCAAACATGCGATCCTCTTCCGTTTTTTTATTTCTAAGGTTAAACCTCAGGCCTACTTTGGTATTCAGGGAATTGCTAAGCCTGCCTTCCGCAACAAAGCCAATTCCCGCCAAAATCACATCTTCTACAAAATTCAGATTTTCAATTTCCTGCACTTGTTCAGGGCTGGCCACAACCAAAGAAGCATTCAACCAATTACTGTTGTACAATACCTGTTCTACCAAAGGCATTATGGATGCTATATACTTTTCTGAAACGGGGAGATCCAGACTATCCAAGGCTATGCCATACCTGAGTCTTCTTTCAATGGCCTCTGCACTCAAATAAGCTCCCGCATTATCCAAATCAAAAATGGATTGTGGTTTGTACTTGTAATGAATAGCATAGCGGTTTTGTGCAGATACACTAAAGCCAATTCCCAGGAAAACAATAAATAAGAACAGTTTCAATTTACAACCTGCCATAACTGGATAGTTTGAGATGGGTTTTTCGGCCCGAATCCTTAATCATTTGACCAAGACAATCATTACGGCTGCAGTAGGTAAATACCTCATAGTAATGTTCTATCATGCCCACTCCCAAGGAGAATATTTCATAACGGTTATCCCTGAATGTGATTTCATCATCATCTTCCTCCTGAAGCACTTTCACAGATCTTTGGAACAACTGCTCTCCAATGGTGAAGTTACCGGTAAAGGCAATTTGAAACATATCTGCAGGAAGGTTGGAATACACCATTGCATCCCAGGTTTTCCCTTCCTGAACAGGGAGCACAAGATTAACTGTTTTTTTATTTTCAAAGTTCCGAATCAGTGCATTGCCTCTGAATTGAAGGGAGTATCCTGAAAACTGTTCCCAATTGCTCCCATCAAGAGACCTTTCTCTTCTTAAGACGAAGACCTCTTCTTCCTGTACATTGACAAAGCTGTATTCGATAAAATCCCGGATAAAATAGGTTTCAGAAATACTATCGTTTTCCCCAAAAACAATGGTCTCTTCTACATCATAAATCCAATAAAGTCCTTCTTCCAAAGGCTGGTAATCCCTTCCAAAATCCGTTCGTGGATTCTCTACTTCCCTACAGGAAACAAAAAGACATATAAAAAGAAAAATGCTGAATAATAATTGATAGCGCATAACCGAAGGCTTACTATGCTGTAAAAATACGTTTTTAGATTGAAATCTTTTACCTTAGCGCCCACAAAATCAACAATCTTTACCATGGCGCTTAGAACTTTTGTAAAAATATCCGCAGTCAATAACCTTTCTGATGCCCGGTACTGTTCTGGGATGCAGGTCAATTTAATGGGTTTTGACCTGGAGGAAAACAGCAAAAATTTCACCACATCAGAAAAATTTAAAGAAATTACGGATTGGCTTTCAGGTGTGCGTTTTGTGGCGGAGTTTGAATTCTCCCATCCGGAAAATATTCTTGAGACCTTAAAATCCTATGGTGGTTTTGAATTTATCCAGATTAAGGAAGAGATTCACCTCAAGATGTTGGTCAACACTGAATACGGCATTATTCTGAAAACCAACATAAAAAGTGCAGGGGACATCAAGGAATTGACCGCCAAGGCAGACAGTTACCGGGAACACGGTGTGGTATTGCTCTTGCATTCGGATAACGTTGAATTGACCAAAGAAGTACAAGCTGAATTAAAAGCTTTGGCAGAAAAATGTTCCGTTCTGGTAGGCTTTGGTTTTCATACGGGAAATATATTGGAATTGATAGATCAAACCGGCATTAAAGGAATTGAAATGGAGGGGGGAGACGAAATCAAACCTGGTCTGAAGGATTTTGATGAATTGGCCGATATATTGGAGTTGTTGGAAATTGAAGATTAAAACATGGACTTGCATAGGAAGGAAGTATAATAAATGGATAAGATCAAGATAAGCGAAGATTTCAAAGCCATTCAGGACCATATTTGTAAGGAACTGGAAATCGAGGATGGAAAAGGCAAATTTAAAGAAGACAAATGGGAAAGGCCAGAAGGAGGAGGTGGTAGAACAAGGATACTTCAAAACGGGAATATCATCGAAAAAGGCGGTGTTGCTTTTTCTGCTGTGGAAGGCCCTACTCCGGAAAAAATCCTTAACAAACTACAACTCGAAAAGGCTGACTTTTTTGCAACGGGGGTATCTATTGTTTTGCATCCTGAAAGCCCAATGGTTCCTATCATTCACATGAACATCAGGTACTTTGAAATGAGTACGGGGGTAAAATGGTTTGGGGGTGGAATTGACCTTACTCCGCATTATGTAGATCTGGACGATGCGAGGTATTTCCATCAACAAGTAAAAGCTACTTGTGACCGTTTTCATGGAGACTATTATCCTAAATTCAAGAAATGGGCAGATGATTATTTTTTTATTAAGCACCGAAATGAGACCAGGGGAATAGGCGGCATTTTCTTCGACAGATTGGTAAGCAATGACCCGGTAGAAATGGAAAATATCTTTGAATTTGTAAAAGCCATAGGCTTCCTTTTTCCGAAAATTTACCGGCATTTTATGGGCAAGAACAAAAACATGGTCTATGGAGAAAGGGAGAAAAAATGGCAGGCCCTAAGGAGAGGAAGGTATGTGGAGTTCAACTTGGTATGGGATGCCGGCACCAAATTCGGTTTGGATACCAATGGTCGTACTGAAAGTATTCTTATGAGTATGCCTCCAATGGCCAATTGGGAATACATGAATCAACCGGAAAAGGGTTCAAATGAAGCCAATACCCTTGAATACCTCAAGAAAGACATAGACTGGGCAACTATTTAAAACAATCAAAACATGTTGGAAATCATCAGCAGTTGGGACGAGGCATTATTTCTGTATCTGAATGGTTTCCATTCTGATTTTTTTGACCCCATCATGTTTACGCTCACCAAAACCTGGCCTTGGGTACCCATGTATGCTTTTTTTTCCTTCTTGATTGTGAAAACCTACAAGAAAGAGAGTTGGTGGGTTTTTATGGCCATTGGCTTAACAATTCTCTTTGCCGATCAAACAGCTTCCGGATTGATGAAGCCTTATTTTGAACGTTTGAGGCCTTGCCATGAGCCTTTATTGGAGGGAATGGTGCACAATTATGGGTATTGTGGGGGTGGGAAATTTGGTTTTGCCTCTTCCCACGCTTCCAATAGTTTCGGTGTGGCCACCATCATGACTTTGACATTGGCATTCAGGTATCCTTGGCTCAAGTGGCTATTTGCTTGGGCTCTTTTATTTTCCTACACCAGAATATACTTGGGGGTGCATTATCCCGGAGATATTTTAGTGGGAGGATTTGTTGGAGTGATGAGTGCAACCTTGGGTTATTTAATTATGAAAATGATTAAGGATAGGTTTTTCCCAGATGTCAAAAGCCCTTTGCCCTATTGATGTTGAAATACCAATAATCCCATCTTTTCCTCATGGAGGAAAAATCCTTGTTTCAACCCGGAATTTATATAAAGAATTCCAAGATGCAGAGCGGAAGCTACTGCATGTATAATTCCATCCAAATAACGATACTTATAAAAATGTCTTGGAATCCGGGTTCAAGGGTAAGATTGGTCCAAATGAAATCCTCTGAGAAATTTTTCCAGGTCCAATCCATACAATTTGTATTTTTACCTTCACCTAAAAGGTTTATTTTAGCGCTACAGAAAACTATACCCAAATAACTTTATGGACATTGAATTCAATAAAAACGAAGACTTGAACAAACAATTACTTTTTCAACTTAAAAAAAAGCTGGAAACTGTCAAATTGGGGGGTGGAAAGGCGAGAATTGCAAAGGAACATGAAAAAGGGAAATTGACTGCGCGCGAAAGGATACAATACCTGATTGATCAGGATTCGGAATTTTTGGAAATTGGGGCTTTGGCAGCAGATGGGATGTACCAAGATGAAGGAGGCTGTCCTTCAGCAGGAGTGGTAACCGGTATGGGTTATGTTGCCGGAAAAATGTGCATGATTGTTGCCAATGATGCCACAGTAAAGGCAGGAGCCTGGTTTCCCATGACCGCCAAAAAAAATCTGAGAGCACAGGAAATTGCCATGGAAAACCGCTTGCCCATCATTTATCTAGTAGACAGTGCAGGGGTTTTTCTGCCTATGCAAAATGAAATTTTTCCTGACAAAGAGCATTTTGGACGGCAGTTTCGCAATAATGCAAAAATGTCTTCCATGGGCATTATCCAAGTAGCTGCCATCATGGGAAGTTGTGTGGCAGGTGGGGCTTATCTTCCCATTATGTCTGATGAAGCCATGATCGTGGACAAAACAGGGTCCATTTTTCTTGCTGGGTCCTATTTGGTCAAGGCAGCGATCGGGGAAAATGTGGACAATGAAACTTTGGGAGGGGCAACTACCCATTGTGAAATTTCCGGTGTGACGGATAATAAATACGATTCAGATCAGGAATGTCTCGATGCTATCCGAAAGATATTTGATAAGATCGGTGCTTTTGAAAAGGCAGGTTTTGATAGGGCAGCACCCAAAAAACCACTGAAAAATGAAGAAGAGCTTTATGGGATTTTTCCCCATGACAGGGTGAAGCCTTATGACATGATGGAAGTGATCGGCCGCTTGGTTGACAATTCTGAATACGAGGAATACAAAAAAGATTACGGCAAAACCCTGATATGTGCAACAGCAAGAATTGAGGGATGGGCCGTTGGAATCATTGCCAATCAGCGAAAAATCGTCAAAAATAAAAAAGGTGAAATGCAAATGGGTGGCGTGATATATTCCGACTCTGCTGATAAAGCGGCAAGGTTTATCATGAATTGCAACCAAAGAAAAATCCCTTTGGTTTTTTTACAGGATGTATCCGGATTTATGGTGGGAAGCAAGGCAGAACACGGAGGGATTATCAAGGATGGGGCGAAAATGGTAAATGCCATGGCCAATTCTGTTGTTCCGAAGTTTACCGTTATCCTAGGTAATTCCTATGGGGCAGGAAATTACGCTATGTGTGGCAAAGCTTATGATCCTCGTTTGATATTTTCCTGGCCAACTGCTCAAATGGCTGTAATGAGCGGAGCTTCCGCTGCCAAGACCCTGCTTCAAATCAAAGTCTCTGCATTGAAAAAATCAGGTAAAGAGATCAGTAAAGATGCCGAGAATCAGTTGTTGCAGGAAATTACAGATAAATACAATGAGGAGTTGAGTCCATATTATGCAGCAGCCCGGCTTTGGGTGGATGGTGTGATTGATCCTTTGGAAACCCGTAAAGTAATCAGCAAAGGGATTGAAGCTGCAAATAATGCACCGATCACAGAGAAATTCAATGTGGGAGTGATACAAACCTGATTGATTTATCCAAAAATTATGCAAAAATGCACCTGTCTAATGCTGTTATTTTTGTAACTTATTGCGAGTAAATTACTATGGAAAAATTAACACCCAAAGAGCTGGATGCCTTGATTTCATTGCTGGATGATACCGACATGGAAGTCAAAAACCATGTCAAGGACAGGATTATTTCCTTAGGGAATGAGGCTATCCCCTTTTTGGAAAAAAAATGGGAAGAAAGCTTTAATCCAGAGATTCAAAAGGAAATCGAGGAAATGGTGCATTTCCTACAGTTTGATCTTTTGAAAGAAAGGCTTAAAGACTGGATAAAAAGCCCTGATAAAGACTTACTGACCGGGCTTTGGATTTTGAATACCTTTCAGTACCCCGATTTGGAATATGAAAAGCTGAATGCCGACATGCATCAGATTTATTTTGAGGTGTGGACTGCATTTAGGAATGACCTGCAGCCCAATGAACAGGTGAGAATTATCAATAGTGTGCTATTCAATCAGATCCGTTTTTCTGCCAATACCAAAAATTTTCATTCTCCAGGTAACAGCATGATGAGCAATGTACTGGAAACCAAAAAGGGAAACCCGATTAGCCTTGCATCCATTTATCTCTTGGTGGGCCAAAAATTGGGACTCCCTATATACGGGGTGAATTTACCCAATCTATTCGTACTAACTTACAAATCCAAAGACAGTACTTTTTACATCAATGCTTTTAACAAAGGGCTTGTATTCAGCAGGCAGGATATTGTCAATTACCTGGATCACCTCAAAATAGATCCCAGAGAGGAGTATTTTGAACCTTGTAGCAATAAGGATATCATAGCCCGCTACCTTAGAAACCTGGTGATGGCTTTTGAAAAATTAGGCGAGGTCGAAAAGGTAAATGAAGTAAAAGAGATGTTAAGCATTGTCACTCCCGAAGTTTAGCGGCTCAAGAAGCGTACATTGCATCCTACAGGTCTGGTAGAAGTCGGACTTGGATTTCTCCTGTTACTGATTGCAGTCAGTGCATTTTCCAAGTACTTGAGACTGGCATTTTCTGCTATTTGAGGATTATTATCAATGGCTCCCCTGTAAGCGATGGCAAAACCCGTTGGGCTTGGGGTTACAATAACGACTTCAGGGAGTTTGGTAATACCATACTGCTTGGTCACTACTTGGGAATCATCCATGAGAAATGGCATCTTTAAATTTTGCTCAGCAGCCCGGATTTTAATATTTGCCATTGTTTCCTCCTCTTCTACCTGCGTATGGGGATTGATAAGGGCAAAAACAAAACCCTGAGCGGAAAATTGTTGGTGAAGGGCGACAATTCTTTCCTCATATAGTTTTGAAAAAGGACAGTTCAAGTTGGTAAAAATCAACACCACCGCCCTTGCATCTGTATGCTCAGCCAGAGTAAAATCACTTTCGGATAAGGCATCTTTCAATCGGAAATCATTCGCCCTTTGGGCATTGGCCTGAAATGCCAAGAAAAAGACCAACATCAGTAATGTAACGACATGCTTCATAATGGGGGCATTAATTTTATCTTAATTATATTATACAAAGACCCTACCAAATGGTGTAGGTCAAAATTACATCATTTTCTCTTTCCACCTTTACCTGATAGAAATGATCTGAATGTTCGGAATGATAGATTTTACCTTTTAGGACTGTATCATCGAATGAGAAAGGTTCGAGTAAAATATTGGATTTAAGACTGATTCCCTTCCTCCCTTGGCACTTATAAATAGACTCCTTTGCTGACCATGCAATGGTATGGAGGACAGGGTCATTGTCAACAAATTCCAATTCAACAGGCGCCAAAAATTTTGGTCCAAGACGGATTACTTTTTCCCTTACATAGTCCAAATCAATTCCTACAGGCATGTCCTTGTGAAAGATGGCAGCTGCCATTCCTTTGGTATGTGTGAGGGATACATAACCATAACCATCCATGGGATGTGACTTACCGTACTCATCTTTAAAAAAACCGGGATAAGGCATAGAAATACAATCCAAAGCAGATTTGATTGCTACTCTCGCTCCTTTCCATTCTATTTTTTTATCTAATCTGGAGATATTGGCAAATGACAGTTTTTCTCTAAAGCTCAAAAAATCAACTCCATTTTGGGAAACTTCTTGAATATTATTGATGGCTAAGGCTGATAAAGGACTTATTTTTTCTATTTTTGTTTGCATAGGCCCATTTGGGTTGGTGTGCTAATCACAGCAATTTATGTCAAAAATACAAGTTAATAAACTGCATACATTGTCTGGACACAACGATTGCATTTATGCATTGGTAGAAGGTCCGGATCCTCGTTTTTTTTATACCGGTTCAGGAGATGGCATGGTGGTCGAATGGGACCTGGACAGTCCCAAAGATGGCAGACTGATAGCCAAAGTAGCCCATTCTGTTTATGCTTTAGAGGTGGACAAAGAAAGGAATTTGCTTTTTATAGGACACAATTTCGAGGGCATACATGTGATTGATCTGGAAAAATCCAAAGAAGTATGGTCAATGAAAATTACAGATCAGTCCATATTTGACATGAAGGCCATTGGAAATGAGTTGTATGTAGGCACAGGAGATGGCATCATTATAGTAATTGACATTGAGCAGCAAAGCATCAAGAAACATATCAAAATAGGCAAGAAAAGTGTCAGGGTATTTGCTATCGATCCGACAAAAAGACAATTGGCGGCAGGCCTGAGCGACCATTCCATCAAGGTATTTGATCTTTCGGACCACAGCCCCATTCACAATTTGGAAGCCCATAATAATTCTGTTTTTGCTTTGGGGTATTCCCCAGTAAAATCCATCATGATATCAGGGGGGCGTGATGCAAACCTCAAAATTTGGGAAACCAAAAATTATGCGCTGCAGGAATCAATTGTTGCGCACATGTTTGCCATCAACTACCTGTCTTTTAGGGAAGATGGCAACTATTTTGTAACCTGTAGCATGGATAAGTCCATCAAAGTATGGGACAGCAATACATATAAACTACTTAAAGTAATCGACAAAGCGAGACATGCAGGCCATGGCACATCTATCAACAAAGTGCTTTGGAGCAGCTACAACCAACAGATTGTCTCGGTAAGCGATGATAGAAACATTTCCATTTGGCAAATTGAACTATAAAGACAATGAAATATACAGCAAGCGAAATACGGGATAAGTCATTTGAAAAGGTTTTCCGGGGTTACAATCCAGATGAGGTAACTGAGTTTTTGAAGATCCTCGCTGAAGAATTTGACGAACTGCTCCATGAGAGAAATGAACTTGAGCGAAGATTGGAGACGGTTGAGCGGGAAGCCAAAAAGCTAAAGGATGTAGAAGTATCTTTATTCAGAACGCTTAAGACGGCAGAGGATACAGGTGCTGCAATTATCGAAGAGGCCAATAAAACTGCCGAAGAATTGCTGCAGGAAGCACATCAGAATTCGGACAGTATGGTCAAAGCAGCACAGGTACAGGCACAAAAAATGCTTGAAAATGCTGAAATCAAGTCTGAAGATATTCTGGAAGGTGTAAAAAGAAATATCAAGGAAGCCGCAAGGGATTATGACGCTTTGATCAACAATAGATTGTTGGTACTTAAAAACCTGACAAGAATCAGCCAGGATTTAGGAGAGACCTTGAGCAATTCTGAAAAAGGAATTGAAACCGCATCCTTTGTATCTTTTCATGAACTTTTGGATAGGTTGGATAAAGATAGGCCCGACAAACATTCTTTGGTTGAACCAAAAAATGAAGCAGAGGAAGAAAGTGCAGCTACTGCAATAGAAGAAAAATTGGAAGCTGATGCAAACCCTGCAACAACCAATATGTATGAAGAACAGGAGCAAGCAATTGTACCGGAGGAAACAAATGAAGAAGCCGAGATTTCTGACAAAGAATTAAGGCATGGGGTTGATGCCAATCAACAAAATGAAGAAGATATGAGGAAAGAAGAGGAGGAAATTGAGGCTGACAAGCAGAAAAATAAGAAAGAAGGATCATTTTTTGACCAATTGGACTAATGGGAAGAGTTTCACTGGAAGGAATTGAATTTCATGCTTACCATGGTGTGTACTCTGAGGAAACCAAATTGGGAAACAGGTTTACGGTAGATATTCACGTGGATACAGATTTTAGGAAGGCGATGTTGGAAGATGCATTGCAGGACACGGTTGATTATGTTGGAATATATAAAATCGCCCAATCGCATATGCAGGAACCTGTCAAGCTGCTAGAACATCTTGCACATTTGATGATCAAAGATATCCTTATTGCTTACCCTGCAATCAAGTCTGTTTCTATTACCATCAAAAAGCACAATCCTGCTTTGGGAGGAGTGGTCAATTATTCTGTAGTGACAGTCAATTATCCTGAAGATTATGATTAAGTTTTGTATAAGTTTCCTGCTTGGAATTTTTCTGAGTTTTTCAGTTGACGCGCAGACGGCTGCATTTAAAGTTTTTGATAAAGAAGGAAGAGAGGTAAGGTTTGAGGCCATGTCCCAAATAGCTTCTCAACATCAATTAGTTTTCTTTGGAGAACTGCACAATAACAGCATTGCGCACTGGCTACAACTTCGTCTATTGAAAGCCTTGGAGGCTTCAAAGGATAAGCTGGTATTGGCCGGAGAATTTTTTGAAAGAGATGACCAATTAAACATCAATGAATGGTTTGCTGACAGGATTACTGAGCGGAATTTTGAAGCAGAGGTCAAACTTTGGAACAATTATAAGACAGACTACAAACCCCTCATGCTTTTTGCCAAGTCCAAAGGAATACCTTTTATAGCGTCCAACGTTCCTAGGAAATATGCTTCTTTGGTAAGCAGAGAGGGACTGTCAGGATTGGAGACTTTATCCGATGAAGCCAAAACTTACATTGCTGCGCTCCCTGTAACTGTAGACAAAGAATTGCCTGGATACAAAGGCATGGCCGAAATGATGCATGGCTCTCCCATGAATATGGATTATATGATTGAGGCACAAGCGATAAAAGACGCCACAATGGCTTATTCTCTTTTCAATGCATTGGAAAACGGAAAAACCATTTTGCATATTAACGGTTCCTATCATTCCAATAATTACGAAGGAATTGTTTGGTACATCCTTCAAAGATTTCCTGAAATGGCCCTGATGACAATCAATACAGTGGAGCAGGAAAATGTGCATGAACTGGAAGAAAAACACCTTGGAACAGCGGATTATATAATGGTAACCCCCTTGGATGGACCCAAGAGTTATTGATTGGTTTGCATGTACAGCAGGACAGAAAAAGCAAAAATCAGAAAGGACTTCTGGACTACTTTTGGGCAATATATGAAGCCTGTCCCCAACGCGGAGGGTTTCCGGACCAATTGGCAAAATTACAAAACCGGGGTCAAGGATATTTATTTTCGAATGAAAGCAGAGCGTGAATTTGCATCCATAGGGATAGAAATCACCCACACCGATTTGGAGTTACAGCAATTGTATTTTGAGCAATTTGAGGCTTTTCAAACACTTTTGGAATCAGAAGTGGCAGAAAAATGGGAATGGAGGATGCACCTATCCAATGAATCTAATAAGACCATTTCCCGCATTGAAAAAGTATTACAAGGAGTAAATGTAATGGAAGAAAGTGACTGGCCGGACATCATTTCTTTTTTAAAGCCAAGGATCATTGCTCTGGATGCCTTTTGGAGTAATATAAAGCCAGCTTTTGAAGCGTTTTAGTATTTTACCAAGTATAAGGCTCCTAATGAGACCCTCTATTGCTTTTTCAAAAAAACTTCAACAATAAATGAAATATTTTGGATTTCGGCTCCTAAGTACCGAAATCCAAAATTTAAGATAGATTACTCAAAATCAAACGATTACCTTGGTCGTTCCTCCACCTTTAAGGGTGATTTCAACTGGCGCATTGTTTTTCCAACTTCCACCTGTAAAATCAGGGATATCTATGGAATTGGAACGGTGGGCAACGGACCACTCGCTCAATGGTGAAACCGCGGACCAAAGCGCTGCATCATATACATCCTGATCCAAAGGTAATCCATTCCTAAGGCAATCGATCAACCGCCAATCCATCATAAAATCCATGCCCCCATGGCCACCTATCTGCTTGGCCAACTCCCCTACCTTTTTTACAATTTCCGGTGTGTATTTTTCCTCCAGTGCCTTCATTTCCTCCTCTTTCATCCAGCTATGACCTTTTGCCACTTTTGGATTGGGGTATTTTTGGGCATAACCATCAGTACCACTAACAGTATGCAATCTGGAATAGGGTCTCGGAGAGGTCACATCATGCTGGATCATTATTGATCGGCCATTTTTGGTCTTAACGATTGTGGTATTCATATTGCCTCCATATCTTTTTTCAGCAAAAGAAGCAAAGTAATTATCTGCTTCTGCCAGTTCTCTGGCTTTGTCTGCCATATGAAAATCAGCACTCGAAAGAGAAGTAAGGTAATCCATCTGATCTCCCCGATTGATATCCATGATCTGGCATATAGGGCCCAATCCATGAGTTCCATACAGGTTGCCGTCCCTGAAATTCTCTTTCAAACGCCACATGTCCTGATAGCCTCCTTCAGATGCTTTCATGAAATTCAACCACAATAGATCGTGGATATAAGCGCCTTCCGTATGAATGATTTCCCCAAAGAATCCATCCCGTTTCATGCTCAAAGTCATCAATTCAAAAAAGTCATAACAACAGTTTTCCAGCATCATGCAATGCCTTTTCGTTCTTTCAGAAGTCTCTACCAATTGCCAACATTCTTCCAGGGTTTTTGCAGCAGGAACTTCCACTGCGGCATGCTTGCCAGACTCCATAGCATAAACTGCCATTGGGGTATGCCAATCCCAAGGTGTAGCGATATAAATTAGGTCTAAATCGTTACGATCAACCATTTTTTTCCATGCATATACGGAACCTGAGTATCCCTCTGGATTGTGTTGGGAACCCGAAAGTTTGGCCTTCATTTTATCAACCCTTTCAGGAATCAGGTCACAAAGGGCTTTGATTTCCACGCCCTCTATCTTGCTTAACCTATCCACTGCTCCAGGGCCACGCATTCCCAATCCGATAATTCCTACCCTGACCGTCGAAAGTTTAGGAGCTGCATATCCGCACATATTGAATTGCTGTTGATGGTTTCTTTGACTCAGTTTCCAAACCTCCTCGGGCCTTTCTGCTTCTGCCAAATGGGGAATTCCGGCTCCCACCAAACCTAAACCTGCCAATTTGATGAAGTCTCTGCGGTTATTTTTCATGGATAATGCATTTAATGTTTTGATCTCAAAAATGAATTGAGAGCTTAAATTATCAATTTTCTTTAATTCTTTACTTATCGGGAAGCGTAAATTATTAAGGGCAATAAAAAAGGCAAACCTTCATTGGTTTGCCCTTTATTCTGGATTTTCAACAAGCTATTCTTTCTTAACCCCACAGGTGTTGACTCCTATCAGGGTATATAATGGACAAAAACTGACCAAACTGGTCAATACAAATACAATGGCTACTACCAAAAGAACAATGCCCACAATTCCGGGGATGATTCCTGAAAAATAAAGGTAAGCAGCTACCAATGCGATAATAATGCGAATAGTTTTATCCGCAGTTCCCATATTCTTTTTCATTTTTGTGTTGGGTTATTTTTGTAAATGGTTTATTGTATTTATCCAAAAGCCAAATCTCAATTCAGATTCGGACTTAATAAATCTAATCAAAAATTAAAGATTAAACAAACTCATAATGAGAGAGAATCGGCTGTCGGTAGACCTTTTGATGATTGATATGTTTTAAAACCCAACTACCACAGTCATATATAGGGTCTGCTGAAAAAGACTCAGGTGCAATAGACTCTAGGCAGCAAAGCGAAGACGTATTGTTATACTTCGAGCTGAAGCCAACAATGAAGATATTGTGCCGGAGGCTAAGCTATAAATTATCAAATTTTTGATAATTTGATGCAAGCTTTCCAACATATCTTGCTTAAAAAAACCTTGCACTTTGACTTATAAAACCATTCTCTAAATATTGACTTTAAGTGTCTTAGCTGTTTTTCAGCAGACCCTATCTAAAATTCAACTTTTATGCTCTCAAGTAGTATTTCAGAAAGCAGTTCCAATTCTCCAGACTTAAAGAGACTTTCCATATCTTCTACAGCAGTGTTTTTTTCCTGCGGTTTGTAATTCTCATAATCTAGCAAAACCAGGCCATTTACTTTATGCTGTCTGATGGCCTTCCTGAACCTTACCCCTCCTCCATCAGTATGGTATGAATAAGCCATATAATCCAAGCGATAGGTGGTTTTATCAAACCAATATAAGAATTCATCATCATAATCTTCTCCTCCTCCCTCAGGTTTGAAAGTCACCTTCAACAGGTGATAATTTTTCCCCTCAATGTCGGTTTCCCCCAAATATTCCTTGATAACAGCTGCATCATTTAGTCCATAAGGCAAAAAAGCAAAGTAAGCCACGGAATTTACAGAGTTGCTGAAAGCGCTTACCCTATCCTCAGGTAACGAAACCTCCTTTTCATCGATGGTCCTGACGAAACCCTCATTATTCAATACATCCCTTACAAATCCAGTGGAATCGGTAAACTCTCGGACATATTCAAATCTTTCCGGAGATTTAAAAATTTGATAATGTCTTTCTCTGAAATCAAAACTAATTTTCGCTTTTTCAAAACGCTCTCCACCATGGGCAGCAATCGCTGCATCCACTATGCGCTGGGCCTCTCGATCTCCTTGACCACAGGCAGAGAATATCAAAAGGCATACTAAAATCAGGAATAAATTTTTCATCATTTCAAATTTTGTTGGATAAATTAGTTGCTTTCAAGCAAGTTAAACGTAAGCCTATCGCTTCACTTGATACATTCCATAGCCATAAATGGCCCTTTGATACAAATGCTTTCCCTCCTCATCAACTCGGTAGCTCTCCCTCCTTGCAGGAAGCAACAAGCCGGTTGTTCTATCCCAACCCTGATTGTATACCAAACTGAAATGATCAGAAGTTTTAACTTTATATGCCAGGATTTCAAAGGACTTCGGGTCAAAATAGTACCACCAAATATCAACAGCAGGGTCAGCAGGGTCACCATCTATAACCTTTACAGTTTCCACAGGAACGCCACCAGGGAGCTCTTCTCTTCCAATATATTCCAGGTATTTTTCCTTATCCAAAAGATCAAAAGGTTTGGTGAGTACATAAAATGCTGCATCCAAATCCCTCTTTTTGTTTTGAAGAAAGCCCTCATTCTGAATTTCATTTTCCCCCATATGGTACTGGGTACTGACCCCATCAAAATGGACTCGATGTGGGATGCTGTCCTTTACCCAATTCATCTTTCCTTCAAAAAAAGGCTTAAGGCGAAAATCATTTTCCTGCCTTACATAAGACTCCGTATCTCCATTTTCATCAAACATCCAGATATCTCTCACCAAACTTATGGACTCAATGTCTTCCCAGGCTTTCTCTCCACCATGGGCCTGGATGGACTTTTCTATAATGGAAACGGCCTGCTTGTCACGGGTTGAGCAGGAAAAAAACAATAAAATGAAAATAGAATAGGGAATTAAGGCACTTAAATCTCTCATTTTTCCGGAGTTTGCTCGCAAATATAAGAAGGATTGTAGCCTTTCAAATCAATCCTGGGTTTCTAAGTTTTTTTAACTCCAGAAAAATACTACCGATCAACAGGCCGTATTGCAGCAAGAGCAATAGGCTGTTTTCATCCACGCCGCCTTCGAGGTAAGCTGAATAAGACAAAAACACCAAACCTGTCCAAACCAAAAACACTCGGTTACCCGTGAGTACACTCAATCCAAAGGCAGGAATCAGATACCATGGATGCACTACAGTTTGAAACAGGAAATACACCAAATATACCCATAGCATTCCTAAAGCCAATTCTTTTCCATTTTTGAGATGGATGAAAAAACTCAAGACCAAAACCAGTACAAAGGTCAAAGCAGTGAGGAAAGGTCCAACATAAACTATGGGGTTATAATCCATAAAAAATGCCGAAATGTAGCGTATGAGGTAATAAATGGAAGCATTGAACTCAAAACTAATGGAATAAAGGCGTATACTTTGCCAAAAATTCAGATAGCTTTTATCGATTAAGAGTAAACCCAAAACAAGCGCTATAAAAAGGGCCGACCAAATCAAAAAGGCTAGGGAAAACTTGGATTGGCCAGCCTTTCTCCAAATCAAAGGACCCAGCATTAAGGGTGTCAACTTAATACCTAATGCCCATGCCCAGGCAGCAGAGGCCATACGCAACCGTTGTTTTTCAAAAAAATAAAGTACTGCCAATAAGCCTGTCAACACCATCCCCTCAAAATGTAAGTTTCCTGTCAATTCCAAAATCACCAATGGGTTTAAGGTATAAAGTATTACCCTATGACCTGGCATTGACCACATTTTTAACAATTGGTAAACCAGGAATATGTTGAGCAGGTCAAAAGCAATAATAATTGTCCTTAAAATCAGCAAATTGCCCAGCAATCGCTCACCTGACAAAGCTGTTAATGCAAAAAATAATTGATGAAGGGGAGGGTAAACAGAATAGTACTCAGGGGAATTCATACCTTTGAACAAGTCATAAAGGTAGGATCCTTCCAATATCTGGTCTTTCACCAATTCTTCAGGAAGGTAGGCGTATGGGTTGATTCCTTTCAATATCAAATGTCCATCGAAAAAATAGCGGTAAAAGTCGTCAGACAAGGATGGAATGGCAAAAAGCAACAAAAGCCTGGCAAAAATGCTTATAACAAGCCCATACTTTAAGGACAATTGATTCAATTTTACTTTTTGGTATAGAGCAAGGTATAGTACAAAGCAAAGCGAGAAGGCCATGAGGTTATAAAAAAAGGCTTCTCTCGGGAGGATATAGGCGATGAAAAGAAGGCCCAAAAAATAAAGGGGAGTGATTAAAAATAAGGGTAATTGGAAGGAATTTTTCAAGGATTTGGCTGATGAATTGTATTTCAAGAGACAATATTAAAATAAAATGCATTTCATACCTTGAATTCTGTTGACAATACCTTTAATTTATGTCAGAATTGAAATTATTATGAAGCAAATATGGTGTTGGGGAGCTGCGGTCACGCTAGCTTTTGTACTTGGAATGCAGGCAGAACTTACTGCACAAACTTACGAAGTCTATGATCAGAATCTCAAATTAAAATCCAGATTGGAATTTGATCAAATTTCCATTCTCAGTGAATCTGTGAGGATCAGTACGGCAAATAATGAAGTGAAATTGCTAAGCAGGGAGTACAAACCATATATTGACCTTAATGCTGAAAAGGTTCATTTGTATGACCAGCCTTGGATCATTGTTAAGGGAAAAGAGGGTCTTGGCGCTTTCCATGAATATGGTGAGGAGATCCTTTCAGGTGAATATGATGAAATTCAGACTTTTTTTACCAGGCTTTTGGGTAGAAAAGGAAATCAATACTGGGTTTACGACCACTCCACAAGGGAAACAACCCACATTGGCAGTTTCGAAAATGCAACCCTTGCCATCAATGGACAGGTCATAGCCCAAACCGCACAGGGCTTTTTTCTTCCGCTTTCAGAAAATCCTGATAAATTATACGACAAATTGGATCAGGTAAATGAAAACTACATCATTTCTAAAGAAGCATCAGGTTATGGCATGATCAATAGGGAGGGAAATTATGTGCTAAAGCCAGTAATTGATCATATCGTACATTTGGAGGATGATTATTTCTATGCCTTTGATGGGAACCAATATATGCTCATCAAAGGTAGAGAAGGGAAAGCGGATATCAGTTATTCCTCCTATCACAAAATCACCTTAGAAGATGGTGTAATGCTGGAATTTATCCATGGTAAACTCCGGAGGGTGATGAAAAATGACGGGATTCTTTTGGATCAAGTTGGAATGGAAAAAGTGAGCGGTGTTGGGTATAAGCATTTTAATGTGCGGATGCGGGATGAAAGGTTGGGCTTATTGGGTCCAAAAGGTTGGGAAGTTCCTCCTGTAGATTCAATTGAAAAAATTCTTCCCGGTAATGAAGGGCTTTTCCCAGCACTTAAAGATGGAAAATATGGTTTTATTGATAAGTCAGGTAATTGGATCATCCCTGCTCAATTTGATGGGGTGAAAAAATTCACTGAAGGCTTGGCGGCTTTTCAGGAAAATGGTCAATGGGGAGTCATCGACAGGCAAGGACAAATAATTTCAAGGGCTATTTTTAATCATGTGGCTGATTTCAAAAGAGGGTTTGCAGTAGTCAAGATTGGCAATAAGCAGAATATCTTAGATCGCAATGGGCAGTTGCTTTTAGAAGAGGGCTACGAACGCATCTCCTTGGGAGCAGACAATTATTTTATTTCTGAGGAAAATGAAAAATTTGGTCTTATTGCACCTGATGGCAAAGAGATTGTGCCCCCAAAATTTGAGGAGCTCAGAAGAGAAGACCTCAACAGGGTATTGGTACGCGTAGGAGATAAATTTGGAATCATGGATGAAAATGGGGATTACTTACTCCCTATCTACTACAAAAGTATCGTTTTTGATCAGGGTGCAAAACAGATACTTGCTGAGGATGAATACCAGTTTTTACAGGTGGAAGAAGAAAAATCCGGCAGGAAAAGGCGTTCAGTGAATTAAACAGGGTGGAAGAAAAATCGGTTCCTACTCTACCTTCCACAAATATCTATGTAAGGACAAATTTTGCACTTGTCCAGATCATCGGTCTGATCGAAAGGGATTTTAGGATCAAAGAGTTCGACTAGCTTGGCACTAAGATGGCTTTCAAAATCAACTTTGTAATCATTGTAATCATTGACCTCCACTTTAGGTTTGCGGGATTCACCCTGCTGTAAATAGGGATTGAAATCATCCTGGAATACTTCCTTGAAATTAAAAAGAGCAGGCTTAAGCGGGTTAATGTTTTCAGGATGCATGGATGAATACAGCAAACCATAGAAAAGCGTCTGCATGGCTGCTTTATTCCTATTTTTGATAGCAGGTTCAAAGAGATCATCTATTTTAGAAAAATCCTTTTTATCTGCTCCTGATTTATAATCTATCAGTCGAATACTTTCATTTTGTAAATCAACCCTATCAATATATCCTTTTAAGCTGACTTTAAAGTCTCCATAGGGTGCCTCCACACCAAAAATGGCCTGGTGTTCCTTTTCCATGGAAAGAATCTGAAAAGGAGAAGCGGACTGATCTATTTCCAAAAGCCTGACAATATAACCATGAAGTACGTCCCTCACTATGGCTATTTGTCCATTGAGCCGTGTATCCTTTTCGGCTCCCAGGTTGTAAAATTTCCTTACCCCCTTTTCTATGGCAGGGTATATCCAATTTTTCTCCAAGTCTTCAAAATCCTCAGGATTGAGTGTCTTTCTATTTTTTCTTTCTATGAAACCCTCATATAGATATTGCATACTGTAATGGGCAATATTTCCAAAAACAGCAGCATCTACCTCTTCCTTGACTTCTTCTTTTTCATTGAGTCCGGCAATGTATTTCAGGTAAAACTTTAATCGGCAATCAATGTAGACGTTAATGGCAGAAGGTGAAAAAGAGGTCTGGGAAGTACCATCATTGCTAACTTTGTACCGCTCCAAGCTAAAGAGAACATCCCTTTTTTTATGGATGCTGATGGGGCCCGTACCCTTGAGGTCTATCGGGACAAAAACAACTTGTTCTTCGTTTTCGATACCCATTTCTACCGTCATTTGCTGGATATACCTACTTTTTTCGCCAGCTTTTCCTTGGTCAGAGGCTGTGATATAGATCATATGCACCTCCTCCGCTCTGTGTAAAAGGCGGTAAAAAGTATAGGCATAAATAGCATCATTCTGCTCCTGTACAGGTAATCCAAAAGCCCTTCTTATATTAAAAGGAATCATGGAATTCAGACCCGCAGAGGGAGGAAAACTTTCCTCATTCATATTGCATACAATCACCCTTTTAAAATCCAGATTCCGCGATTCCAATACCCCCATGATCTGAAGACCTTGAAGAGGTTCTCCCTCAAAAGGTAATTTTATTTCCCTGAAAATCTGCCTAAAAAGGCGGATCATAAACTCCAAATCCAATGACTGTATATCCTGTCCCTGCAATACTTCCCCGATTCTATTCAGCTGTTTGTAACATTGAAACAGATAGGAACGCTGCAGTGGTTCTTCTTCCAACCTACCTGCCAATACTTTGATCAAGTCTGTCAGGAATTGAAAAAGCTGGGAAGATTTTACTTTGCAAAAAACCAGTGCATGCAATTCCCCACCTGACTGTAGTTGGGACATTGGGACATACAGCATGTTTTGCTCCTGGATTTGTTTTAGGATTTCTTTGGCAAATTCAGGGTTTACTCCATTGAGATAGCTACTTGCTAAAAGGTTTTTGACCTGCTTGTGGTAAAAAAGGACCTTCCCTTCTTCTATTTTCAGATAGCGTTGCATCTCCAATACCGCTTCCAAAAATGCGTAAACGGGAGCATTTCGAATCGGGTAACCCATGGTTACATTTACCTTGGAGATGGAAGAAGGCAAAACGTGTAAAATAGGAAAAAGCATTTGTTCGTCCGGCAAAATCACCACTGTTTCTTCCCAATTTTCCTCTGGCCCTATGCTTTCCAGGATTGCTCCTACGAGATTGGCCTGATTGCTTTTTAGGGGTGTAGCATAGGTCTGTATTTTTGCCTGATGCGAGGCTATTTGATCTGGAATGACCTTGGGAAAGGTGGGGCCGAAAATTTTATCATTTTGGTACTCCCTGAAAAACATCCCTGCTTCCTGAATTTTATCATCCAGGTAATAAGTATCTATATCCCAATATATATCCGCCCCATACTCGGTAATAAAGTGTTTTATAAGTAATTCCTCTGTCCCGGTAAAGGCATTGAACCCTACAAAAACATGCATTTTTTCAGGTTTTGTTAAAGTGTCCAGTCCACTGGCAACTTTTCTATATAACATGCCAGAATAAGCAAGTCCGGAAACCTGCAAAGCTGACTGAAACTGTTTGTACAATGGACCTAGTATCTGCCAGAATTTCAGAAATTTTTCCTGATGTTTTCTGTCCTGTCTTTCGAAAGAATTCCAAAATTGTCTGATCATTGCAACTTGGGATTCAGAAAGAAAACTCAAATCAGATTCAAGCGTTTTGATCTCTGTTAAATGATGGTAGAGTTTGCCTGCATCTGCCATAAACTGATCCAAGTCATTGAAATCTTTGAGTATCATTTCTCCCCAAAAATAAAAACGATCAAAACTTTCCGCTTCCTTGTTCAGGTTTTGGTATACTTGATAGAGTTCAAAAATAAGAGAAAGGTTATCAGCTGGTCTTTGTCCTGCAAGCTGATAAAAGACATCCTCAATGGTCTTGATTTCAGGCATCCAAATGGGTGTTTGGATCAAGCTTCCCAAATGTTGCCTAAAAAACAAGCCCGCACGGCGATTGGGTAGCACAATAACAATATCCTGTAAAGTCTCGTGTTTTTTTAAAATGTCTTGGGCTGTATTTCTTAAAAAACTGTTCATGAATGGAAAGAAGTTAGGGGCCTTTTGTTTTTATACAACATCCTGACGCAAGAAATGAGGCTGAGGAATCATTTCCAAATTTAGGGATGTATTTCGAAGCAAACTGTCTGAGAATAATTAGGGCGTGCTGAAAAACGCCAATTGGAGAATATTTTCTTTAAATTTTGATGAATACCCCATTTATTAAGCGTTGTCTTTTTAAGCAGGTGCAAGCTTATTAAATGATCCAGTTTGAATTGAGTGCACTTGAAAATTTAAAAATCCGAAATTTTCAGGCTAGTAGGCATACCATCCCTGCCTGTCGACTTGACAGGTTCTAATTGGGCTTATTCGAAGTATAAGCTTACAACTTCATTCGCCCGCTTTGAACTTGCCTACCGATAGGAAGGGCTGGCATACCTGAGACTTTTTCAGCAAGCCCTAGTTAAGTATGATACTTAGGATAGACCTGGGGAAGGAAGAAGATTTATGGATTGCTGCATCCTTTTTCTTGTGCCATTTGAAATTGATAGACAGCCTTTTCTTCATTTCCTATTTGATTAAATAATCTTCCCAATTCTTGATGAATCTGACAATCATTGGGGTAAATACTGATTGATACCAGATAATCTTCAATAGCTTTTTCATATTGACCAAGAATATCATATATGGCCGCTCTCTTGTCATAATAGGATGCATTTCTGGGGTCTATTTCCAAAGATGCCGCTAAGTATTCCAAGGCGGCCATATAATCCTCCATTTGCTCATAGCACATGGCGAGATAATAGGTAATATCCGAATCCTGTTTCTCCTTTTCAAAGGCAACATTAAATTGATCAATGGCCATCTTTGGATTCCCACTGTTTAAGTAAGCTAGTCCCAAATTGAAGTAATTATTACGATCATCAGGTGCTTTATCTATACACTTACGATGATAAAGCTTTGCTTTTGGCTTCAAGGCAATGACAGACTTCATCTGCTAAGAATTGAATATAATCTTGAGCTGAAGCAGTCCCTTGACTGAAAATAAATAAAAACGCAATCATTCCCAAGGATCGGAATTTGGAGATATTTAAACAATTCAACATAAGCGTAAAAGGAAAATTAAAACATACTTAATTCAGAAAATTCGATAAACCTAAATCAGAATTTCTTTTCATTATAAAAAGCCAATAAATTTAATTCTTTTTCGCAAAAAGAAAATTAACCTTAATTAATTATCGGACAATATCTCCTCAAATTAGAACAACTTTTTAAGCTCAGATAAGGTTATTATATTTGATATTAATTTCAAAACTAAAAAGAATTATTCTTCATGAAACAGCTGACACTCAATATCGCTGACAGTAAATTCAAAGCCTTCCTTGACTTCATCAAAACATTAGACTAAGTAAAGGTGGAAGATGTGGAAGAAAAGGCATTGGAAGAGCTTCAAAGTAGCCTTGATCAGGTGAAACTCATTAAGGAAGGCAAGCTGCCCAAGCAATCAGCCAAAGAATTTCTCAATAAGTTATAAAGTAATCCCTACTCCTGATTTCAAAAAGCTCTTTAAAAAGCTGGCTAAAAAATACCCTTCCCTTAAGGATGACCTATGGCAGCTTATTGACATACTCTCTGAAAACCCGACTACAGGAACTGACCTTGGTATTGGCATTCACAAAATCCGGAATTCCATTTTTTCTAAGGGAATAGGGAAATCCGGTGGTGCAAGGGTAATCACCTATTTTTTAACTAGGGATCTGGAAGTGTAACTGGTGCATATCTATGACAAAGGACAGCTAGACAACCTGACCAAAGACCAGATCATCGAGCTGCTTAAAAAGGCTGGGTTGTTATGATAAAGATCCGGGTCTCGAAGAACTTGGAATAATTTTGCATGGTCCTATCTTACACCTCAAGCTTCCCAAAACACAAAACAACTTTCGCCTTTTTTATGCATCTTTTTAGCGTATTTTTGGATTATCAATGCAAAATCATCTATTTATAAGGTGTAATCATGACTAAAATAATTAACAGGATAGGACAGTTACCCAAGCAAAATGGCTAGTCGCGACAAAACTGTCCAAAAAAATCGGAGCTTCAAAAGAAGCTATTGGCAAGTATGAACGCAACGAAATCTTACCCTCGGTAGAGACAACAAAGAAAATCTCTGATGCATTCAAGGTATCGGTAGATCACCTTGTAGACGAAACTGCCCGGCCTACTTTTGATAAACTCCCCTTGAGAAGCCTTCAGGATCTTGAAGCACTTACACCGGAAGACAGAAGCCATTTGATGGCCTTGATGGATGCTTTTCTAAGGGATGCCAAAACAAAAAAAGCTTACGATTCGTAAATTTGACGACATGAACAATACTATAATTATACATACCGAAAACAAGGAGCAGGAAAACGCCCTCAAGGCCTTTGCCAAGGCCCTTAAAATCAAATTTGAGGTGGCAAAAGAAAGCCCGTACAACCCTGATTTCGTTGCCAAGATAGAAAAAAGCCAGCAGGAATTTGAAGAAGGCAACTTTACCGGGATTGAAAAGAAAGACCTGAAAAGCTTCCTTGGCATAGAATGACCTACCAACTCCAATTCTCCGGACAGGCCATCAAAGACATTGATTTCCATAAAAAAACCGGCAACAAGGCCTTGCTCAAAAAGATGCTTGTACTCCTGGAAGAACTGACCTAGCACCCCACTTCAGGCACCGGTAAACCGGAACTGCTAAAGCACAACCTAGCAGGCTACTGGTCAAGAAGGATCAGCCAGGAGCACAGGCTTGTTTACAAAATCATGGAAAATCAAACCGTACGGATTTAT
>NZ_SLAP01000220.1 GCF_007126775.1 Cecembia sp.
ACAACAGAGAATACCGAAAGGAATACTATCGGAAGAATAAGAAAATATGAAGAAAATTTATTCACTAATTCGGCTATTTGAAATCAAAATAATAAGGACAAATTTAGAAAAAAAAGGAACGTTAAAAAAATAAATTTACTATTTAAAATACATTTTTTATTATTTAAAATTCATAAAACTTGAATCATCTTACAAAAACCCATTCCCCATTGCCTTTAACCTCCTTAAACTCATATTTGGCTTCATTGAATGTCTTTAACTTTTCAGGTTCCAATATCCTATTTTTGATGACGAAATCGGTCATCAATCCTCTGGCTTGTTTGGCAAATAAACCGATTACTTTATATTTTCCATTTCTGAATTCCTTAAAAACAGGGGTAATCACTTCTGATTTAAGTGCTTCTGAATCTACTGCTTTGAAGTATTCCTGTGAAGCCAAGTTAATGATAGGTGTACCATTGGCCACCTCATTTATCCCTTTAGCAATTCTTTGCCCCCAAAACTCATATAAGTTTTTCCCTTTCTTATTTTCCAACCTAATGCCCATTTCCAGTCGATAAGGTTGAATTAAATCCATGGGTTTTAATAACCCATAAAGTCCAGAAAGGATGCGGAGATGCTTTTGAGCGAATGCATAATCTTCATCATTGAAGTTTCCAACATTGATTTTTGTATAAACGTCACCTTTAAAAGCCAATAAGGCCTGCTTTGCGTTTTCAGGACCAAAGCTCTTTTTAAAGTTCTTGTATCTTTCTTCGTTCAGCGCGGCTAATTTTTCACTAACCCCCATCAATTTCATCAAATCATCTGTACTTTTTTCTTTCATGATGGCCACCAGCTCCATCGTTTGCGACAAAAATTCTGGTTGCGTTCGAATATTTACATTAGTTGAACTTAAATCAAGGGTTTTTGAAGGTGAAATTATGGTAATCATATCTATTCAATAACTAAAATTGTACTTTTTATAGTTTTACTGATATTTTGACTTGAACTTCCGTACTTTACGACAAGAGGATAGGTGCCAATCGGAACAGTTTTCCCATTTACTATACCATCCCACGCACACAATGGGGTTTCTCCATTTATTCCATTGCTTTCACAATAGAAGATCAACTCACCCCATCTATTATAGATAAATACCTCGAGTTCATCAACGAAGTCGTTTGTATAAATAACAAAATTTCTTTCAGTATCATTCGGAATAATGGCATTTGGATAAATTATTTTAAGTTCACAGTCTTCCTCCACTAAAAATCTTGCCCTATACTCACATCCTAAGTCATCAGAAACTATTAACTCGTACTCCCCTGAAATTGTTGGACTGAAAGTCGGGGTGACAGCAAGTACCTCACCATCTAAGATCCATTCATAGTTGTCGTATTCTCCAGGATCAATTTCTACCAAAATACCCTCAGGGGCACATACTACATACAAGGCTTCAATATCAGGAGGACCAATAGTAGATTGTATAATTTCAATTTCACCTGTTCCAATGACACAACCGTCCTGATTATATAAAACTACTTGGTAAAGGCCGTTAAATAGAATAACCACATCTTCAAATCCTATCCAATCTTCTTGAAGGACGCTTTCCCCATTGATTACCTGATACCATTCAATAAGGGAAACATCGCTCAAATCCGAAACGATAGAAATTACCGTAAATGGATCTTCAGCACAAAATGGTTCTGCCATCAACTCTACATCAGTTTCAGGTGCAAGATCGCCAACAGAAAAAGATAATGGAGGAATATCACAAAGACTTCCCGAACGGGGTTGGACTTCCAGAAAATAATCTCCAGGTACGGTAGGGAAAAATAAGGGATTTCGGCTCACTATTTCTCCATTGGCATTCAACCAAAATATAAACACTTCATTGGAATCTACATTGGGTCCAAGTGAGGCTTCATAAAATAAACCAAGTTCACAATCAACCCTAGGCCCCAATAAACTAAATTCAGGAGCCTCTACAATGACAACATCAATAGCTCTTTCTAGAGGACATCTAAGACCATCAGGATCTTCTCCAATAACAAGATATGAACCTGATTCATTAATTGTAAAACTTCCGTCATTGCCTGCTTGAATTTCATTCCCATCATTATCCAAAACAATATAAATCAATTGCTCCTCAGATTGAGGACTAAATACAAATATTCCGCAGGCTTCCACATTGGTCGGTACAGAAAAATTAACTGTTTCTACACCTTCTATCTGAACTAACTCATCAAATGGTACAGGACAATCATTTTCATCTATAATTTCAACCGCATAAACTCCCTCTGGCAATAATATGAGTAATGAATCTTCATTTTCGAAGTTACCCGAAAAAACAGCTCCATCCCCTTGTCTGGTGATTTGGTATCGTCCACTAACCGCCCCAGAGACAAACCTTATCCCAATCTGTCCATCAATCACACCTGTTTGGTCACAGAGCTCTGGAGAAACATCTACTTCATAGCCCTCGATACCTTGAGGTGGGTTTAGGTTCCTGATTGTAACAGACTGTACAAACTCGCAGGAAAATTGATTTCTCATGGCCAATGTATAAACTCCTGGTTCCAAGTCTGTAAATACTGGTAAAGCTTCTCCTGCCACCAAAGGACCGAAAGAAAGCCCCAATTCTATTATTTCGAGTGATTCAATCTCCGTTAGCGCTGTAATTTCAAAACTTCCGTCTGGCACTTCACAATCCGCTGCATCTGATAGAATGACAGCTTCTACATTGGGTATTGGAAAAATAGTAAGAGGTGCAATCTTTTCCACAAAACAACCTTCAACTAACGGATCTTCTGCAAGAAAAATAATTTCGTAATCTCCAGGAGAAGGCAAAGAAGATGGAATTAATTCCAATTCAAAGAATTCACCCAAAACCTGTCTTTCATTAGATCCCGCAGGCCTATAAAACCACTCCCCGGAAATAGGCGTATTTGGAGCAAATACGACCAATGGCTCATCAAAACAAACCTCTGCTGCACTTTGAGTCAAATCAAAATCAAATGCAGGTCCTACAAAAACAGAACGACTGACAGGACAAAAATCGAATTCTTCTGGACTAACGCCATCTGGAATTCTAAAGCTTACGGTAACAGTATATACACTTTCCTCTGTAACTTCTATTGAGTTGCTGTTTTCATCACCAATCAATTGTCCTGCCGCATTCCTCCATTCAAAATCATATAAACCTTCTGTAGGATTGTATCCGTCTATGGCTGTCAACTCTACTGGGCTGCCTACACAAAGTGTTGCTTCCTCAGGCAGTGTCAACTCTGGGGACTGAACCACCTCAACTTGCATACTTTCAGCATAATAATCAGGGTCTCCGCACCTATCGACCCTTAACGCTACAGTATAGAAGCCCGCCCTCGGAAATAGGGGTTCAATCTGTTGAAAATTTTCACCAGGACCGCCTTCTTCGAAAACTACATCCCCATCCTCATGCGTAATCGTCCAAAAAAAACTATCGATATCAGGCTCTCCTCCTCCCTCGAAAAGACCAATCGTTCCGTTTTCGGGGTCGAGACACAAACGGTCAATTCCAGCCAATGCAGGCTCTGGAATACTACTCCCTGATTGCTGGACGAATGCTGGCAAACCCAAATTCATAGAGGTTCCACCTATAAGTGCTACACCTTGATCAGAATAAAAGCTATCCAGACAGTTAAACCCAGAGTTTATTGTTGTTATCTGATTAGCGCCAGGTCTTGAAACATATATTTGTCCGTCTGGTCCAACTTGTAAAGCGCCAAAGGGGCCATCAGTACTCAATACATTCCTGGAATCAATTATACAATTCTGCCTCTCAGCCCTTGAACCTGCATTTTCAAAACAGGAAAAACAAGACAAATCATCATCTATATCTTCTCCTTCAATTGCCCGTTCAGGCCTTTTGACAAGGAACTCCTCTATTTTCCCCGGAGAACCACTATACGAAACAAAGATCCTGCTACCATCGTTTGAAAATTCCAAGCCGTATATATCTTCTCCATCGCAACCTAAATCCAATAGTGCATATTCCGTAAGTCTTCCTGAACTTTGGTTAAAGTCAAAAATCTCTAGACGACTACAACTCCCATCTTGAATAGTCACTGCTACTTGACTTCCATCCGGGCTAAATTTCATACTCCCTACACCCGAATTAAAATTATGATTAGATCCAACTGAAGAAAAGACAGGTTGTCCTATTCCAAATGGTGAGACTGGATAGGCTCTAAAAGTATTGTTTCCCAATTCATGGAATAAGACCCATGTAGTATCTCCGGAAGCTAAGGCTGCACTATGTTCGGTACTTGGACTGAAAAGGAAATTATTTTTTGTTACTACACTTCCGACACCCCCAGCTGTATTTTCCCCCTTGATATCTACCACCGAGTAACTTACTACATTGCTTCCGTCTGCCGCTCTTTGGGTCGTAAACACATAGAATATGGTTTGATTTTGAGGAACTGGAACTGCAATCACTCCTTCCGAAGCATCTCTGTCCCCTCCAATATCGTCACCATTATCCATCGGGTTGCCGTTAAGGTCCCATACTGACTCCCCATCAGTAAAAAACAGCACCTGACCTGTCTCGTCAGAAATTGTTGTGGTTCCTGCAGGTATGTCTTGATTATGTGCAATAGGTCTTGGAAGTGGAGCATTGGGGTCATTGGGATCAGGATTAAAGTCCAGTCCTGCTCCGTTACCAAAAAACCAAATATTGTTACTTTGGTCCGGCAAATCCCAAATCCTTACCCTTATCTCTGCATAGGCATAACAATCTGATCCTGGTTCTCTGACCATTACCCAATACAATCCAGGCAGGTCAACACAGTTCTGCGTGTCACTTACCCATCCTTCATCTCTTCTATTGGACCAAAAATACTCGTAATTACCTTGCTGGCCAGGACCACCCACTCCGGGTCCTCCAGGTCCTTGCCCACCTTGCCCCTGGCCTTGTTGTACCTCTAAAAGAGATCCAATATCAACACAGGGGCCTTCACAGACAGTGGTATCCTGAGCACTAAAATTGGCCTCCAAGTTATTCTCCCGTAATGTAATGGTTTTAGGAACTGTGATCGTATTCCCATCGGCAAATGTAACAGTTAAAGTGACCTGAAGACTTTGGTCAGCAGTAGCCTCTTCAGGTATCAATAAATGCTCCTGATTGAAATCGATATCTAAAGGCTCACCTTCCTCATCTGTCAACGGAGGATTAAATGTCCACTCAAAACTCACTGCCTGATAATTTTCAGGAGTAATCTGACTTGTCAATTGCAATGGGTTATTGCTACAGGGTAAGTCAGGCTCCCAATCAAAATCAACAGTTGGATTGATATCCTGGTTTGGTGCAAATTGGGGGAAAACCCGCCCACAAAAATCTGTCCCGTTAAAGGGATCTTCTTCTATCTCAATCTCATCAAATTCTTCTTCATTGGGGTTATTTACCCTTCCTATCAATTGAGGTCCTCCAGGAGTTTCTTCATAGATGTAATATAATCTTCCATCAGGGCCAACCTTAATGTCGAAAATAGCATCAATATCAACTTCCAAGGGGATAATTTCCGGATCTGCATCTAAGTCATTAATCGGTACCCTTAATAATTCATCCCCTCTTGAAAAATAAATAAACTCACCATTGGGAGAAAATGTGGCCCCTTCAATACTTCCTCCTCCACCTGATTGAGCAATTGTGGTCAAATTTCCAAAAGTTCCATTTGAAGCATCAAAATCGGCAATAACTATGTCATTATTTGGATCTTGGGGAAGCAAAATCAATTTACCCGTAGTCTCATTAAAAATAATGGCTTTAGGAGGAAAAGGGAATGAAACATCGCCTGTAATGGTAAAAGCTCCTTCTGTATTCTCTATTCTTCTGGAGACAAGATTTCCTCCTTCATAGCTGATAAGATATGAAGGAGACTGAGCTGTTTTAATTACAGCAATGGCACCTGATACATTTACTCCAAGATCCTGATTCAACGATGTAATTGCCCCTAATGGGGGGGCGTTCCCAGGCGCTCCTCCTGGTGCATTCATATCTACAACCGAATACAACAATTGGCCACTCGGTGCTACATGAAAAATATAAAAAGACCTATTGCCATTCGGATCAAAATCAAGCGTTCCAATTGCTGTCGTTTGCCTGGATTCTGTTTGACCATTTATACCATTCGGCGCCCCTTGAATGATCAGGTTATCATAATTGTAAACCAACTCACCATTTGTATAAAACAAAATCTGTCCTGTGATCGGATCAACAGCGATGGCATTATTATCAATATTTCCTGTCTCCGAACCGAGTAAAATCTGTGAGGGAAATGTCCTTACTACCGGATCCTCTCCTCTACCAAAAGACAGATAACTATTTTCTTGTCCTGATCCACAGTAACCAAAAACCCATTGGTTGTTATTAAAGCCTTGTGAATAGCCTAAATGGCAATGAAACAAAAGGCCAAGGACAACAAAAAATAAATTTATATTTGTGTATTTTGTATACCTTTTCATAATTTACAAGCCGTTCACAAAAACAACGCCAAATATTCGACGTTATGTTTGAAATGATCGGTTGAACAATTAACGAATAAAAAGTTGCAAAGGTCTAATCTATATCGTCTTTTTTTTATCCTTTTGTCATCCTTTGTATTTTTTCAAAGCTATGGCCAGGACCCTCAGTATAGCCAATATTATGCTGCTCCACTTTATTTAAACCCTGCTTTTGCTGGCTCAGAAATGGTCCCTAGAGTTGGTCTGAACTACAGAAATCAATGGCCAGGCCTAGAAGCGCAATTCACTACCTTTTCTGCTTATTTCGACACTTTTCTGGATGATTATAACAGCGGAGTTGGACTTTTAGTAATGAGTGATACAGAAGGTGCTGCTCAATTGAGGTCAACGACCATTGCAGGATTTTATTCCTATGAGCTCAGGTTAGGAGATAAAGCTTATTTTAGACCGGGATTTAGGGCAAGCTATATCAGAAGAGATATAGGTTTCTTCGAAAATCTGATTTTTGCCAATCAGATAGACCCTGCTAATCCTCTCGGCCCAATTGGACCTGGAAATGATTTACCAGGGTTTGGTGAACCTGTAAATCTATTGTCACTATCTGCTGGAGGGCTGTTTTTTACTGATAAATTCTGGTTTGGAGTTTCCGCTGATCATTTGAACCAACCTAATCAATCCTTTTTAGAAAATGGTATAAGTAATTTGCCATACAAACTTTCCATTCATACCGGCTATAGAATTTCCCTTGGCACAGGAGGTTACAGAAGTGATTTCACACACATGTACAAGGAGAGGTTTATCGTTCCTACTTTAAACTATAAACGCCAAGGACCATTTGAACAATTGGACTTAGGAGCTTACCTCTATCTTGAGCCGCTGATTCTAGGGCTTTGGTACAGAGGTTTACCTTACAGGCCTATTGAAAATCAAAGCAATAGAGATGCAATTGTTCTTATGGCAGGTGTCAACTTATTGAATGGAGTAAGTATTGGATATAGTTTTGATTACACGGTATCTAAACTTGGAATTCAATCAGGAGGTGCCCACGAAATCAGTATGTCCTTTTTGCTAGCGGATAGAAATAAAACTAAAATCAGAGGACGGGACACTATCCTGCCTTGCCCCAAATTTTAGTAGCTTTGATGTATGGAGCCAATTTTGATCAAATACCTGTTGCTAGGTGTACTCGTTCTCAATTTTTTTTTCGGGAAAATTCTGGGTTTTCTCAACATCCGAAGACCCCTTTCTGAAGTTCCGCCTACTTTACAAGAATATATTAGCCCAGGTAAACTGGAGCAGGCTAGAAATTACCAAAAAACAAATTATAAATTCGGGTTGATTACATCAACATTTTCATTTGTACTAACTTTTTTATTTATTTATTTTGGTTTTTTTGGTTGGTTAGACTCCGGCCTTCGAACTTTTATAGATCAGCCTCTTATACTGTCTATTGCGTATTTCGCAATCCTTTTTATTGGTTCAGATATTCTTGCAATACCTTTTGACTATTATCAAACTTTTACAATAGAGGAGAAATTCGGTTTCAACAAAACCACCAAGAAAACATATTTTAGTGATAAACTAAAAGGGTATTTAATTTCTATTGTTATTGGAGGGGGTTTACTTGGACTTTTAATATGGTTGATACATCAAATGGGGAAAGATTTTTGGTGGCAATTTTGGCTTATTGCTGTTTTTTTTATGGTCTTTGTCAATCTGTTTTATACTGCCTTGATTCTTCCCCTATTCAATAAATTGACGCCACTTGAGGATGGTGAACTTAAAACAAGAATCATTCAATATGCTCAATCTGTAGGTTTCCCTCTCGATAATATTTTTGTAATTGATGGAAGTAAAAGGTCTTCGAAAGCAAATGCCTTTTTTTCCGGATTCGGTACAAGAAAAAAAGTAGTTCTTTATGACACGCTCATCGAACAACATACCCCAGATGAATTGATTGCAGTTTTGGCCCATGAAATAGGTCATTACAAAAAGAAACACATTATATGGAGCATGGGCTTATCAATGATCCAAGTGGGGGTACTCCTATTCACGCTATCACTTTTTATTTTTAATGAAAATATGAGCCTTGCACTGGGAGGTTCTACACTTGCCATTCATCTGAATATTGTAGGATTCACAATGCTCTTATCCCCTATATCTATGATATTGGGAATAGGGATGAACCTTTTGAGTAGAAAGAATGAATTTGAAGCAGATGCTTATGCCAAAACCACATTTGATGGTAGACCATTGGCGGAAGCCTTAAAAACTTTATCCGTTAATTCATTAAGCAATATCAATCCACACCCTTGGTATGTTTTTGTGAATTATTCCCATCCACCATTATTGGAAAGGTTAGAAAAGCTTGAGGCTTAGGATCATAATTCAAAATCAATGATTTAATACTATTTTTTTTGCTAAAATTCCTCTTTATTTATTTAGGAATTGACTTTTTTAATTCGAAATCCCAAAATTAAAATGCATAAGCCAGATAAGCTGTGCAAGACCTTTGCAAATACCAATGAAGAACTACTCAAATGCGTGCCCGTGATTTCTCAGGTAAACAAAATAGAAAGGCAGTTTTTTCCCATACTTTTTTCTTCTAATTTGGCAAAAAAATAAACCCATATGGCCCAAATAAGCGAAAGTCTTCAGGCAATTTCTTTTGATAAAAAGTCTTACAATAATAAGGTTTTATTAGATTTATATGAGTCCCTCATTCTACCAAGAAGGATCGAAGAAAAGATGCTCATTCTGTTGCGGCAGGGAAAAATTTCTAAATGGTTCAGTGGCTGGGGGCAGGAAGCCATATCCATCGGTGCCGTCAAGGCGCTGAAAAAAGAAGAGTACATTCTCCCCATGCATCGTAATCTCGGGATTTTCACGGGAAGGGGACTTCCATTGGAGAAGCTTTTTGCCCAGTTCCAAGGAAAAAAATCTGGATTTACAAAAGGGCGGGACAGGTCTTTTCATTTTGGGACCAAGGATTACCATATAGTGGGTATGATTTCTCATTTAGGTCCCCAATTGGCTATTGCCGATGGAATAGGCCTTGCCCATAAGCTTTCTAAAGAAAATAAAGTGACGCTTGTTTTCACAGGAGATGGGGCTAGTTCAGAAGGTGATTTTCATGAAGGGCTCAACCTGGCAGCAGTTTGGAAACTCCCTGTTATTTTTGTGGTAGAGCACAATGGCTATGGGCTTTCTACCCCAAGTGAAGAGCAATTTGCTTTTAAAAATTTTACAGAAAAAAGACCAGGATATGGTATAGAAGCTGTGAGAGTGGATGGAAATAACGTTTTGGAGGTTTATGATACCATTAATAGTCTGGCGGAAGATATTCGCAAAAATCCAAGGCCAGTTTTGGTTGAGGCCATTACTTTTCGAATGAGGGGACATGAAGAAGCTTCGGGGACAAAGTATGTTCCCAAACAATTAATGGATACTTGGGCCCAAAAGGACCCAGTTGATAATTACGAAAAATATTTGGAAGAAATTGGTGTTTTGTCTTCAAAAAAAAAGGATGACATTAATAAAAGAGTAAAGGCTGCTATTAACAAAGGCTTGGAAATTGCATTTGAAGAGGAAAATATAAAGGCAGATACGCAGGAAGAACTGAAGGATATTTATGCACCGTTCACACAAACTATAACTCCAGTAGGCGGGAAAACTACTGAAAAAAGGTTAGTAGATGCCATTTCAGATGCATTGAAACAATCCATGACAAAACACCCAAACTTAGTTTTAATGGGTCAGGATATTGGTGCTTATGGAGGGGTCTTTAAAGTTACAGATGGGTTTGTTGATCATTTTGGATCTGACCGTGTTAGAAATACACCCCTTTGTGAAAGCGCCATTATAGGTGCTGCTATTGGTTTATCAATCAAAGGGTATAAGGCAATGGTGGAAATGCAATTTGCTGATTTTGTCACTTGTGGCTTTAATCAAATTGTGAATAATCTAGCAAAGCTTCATTACAGATGGGGGCAGCATGCTGATGTGGTTGTCAGAATGCCCACTGGGGCAGGAATGGCTGCAGGCCCCTTTCATTCTCAATCCAACGAGGCTTGGTTTTTTCACACTCCTGGATTAAAAATCGTATACCCTTCGAGCCCTGGAGATGCAAAGGGTTTGCTCAATGCGGCAATTGAAGATCCCAATCCCTATCTTTTTTTTGAACACAAAGCACTCTATCGTTCCATTTCAGAAGAAGTGCCTGATGAATATTATACAATAGAAATTGGTAAAGCTAAATTAGTAAGAGAAGGAAGCGAATTGAGCATAATTACTTACGGAATGGGGGTACATTGGGCTCTTTCTGTTACGGATGAACTCCAAATTAATGCTGATATTTTGGATATGAGAACCTTATTGCCTTGGGACAAAGAAGCTATAAGACAAACTGTTCAAAAAACAGGAAAAATAATTTTCTTGCAAGAAGATTGCCTAACCGGAGGAATTGGTGCTGAAATTGTGGCTTGGATTTCAGAAAATTGTTTTGAATTATTGGATGCACCTGTCATGAGAGAAGGGAGCCTTGATACTCCGGTACCATTTGCTCCAAACCTTGAGAAAAATTTTCTCCCTTTGGATAGATTTCGTGAAAAATTGAAAACATTAGCAAGCTATTAACAAAAAGCCCCTGAAAAGCGCTTTCAGGGGCATGCAAGCAAAGAGTTATAAATTTATTATTATTTAACTTCAAAATTAATCAAAGTCTAAAGAAAATGAAAATACTACAGGGTATTTACACCATTTATTCTGCTCTTATTTTCATAATCTTAATGATGCTACTTGGCTTTTTAATAGTTATTCCATTACTTCTCAGCTCTAAGGCAGGAAAAATAATTTTCTTGCAAGAAGATTGCCTAACCGGAGGAATTGGTG
>NZ_SLAP01000178.1 GCF_007126775.1 Cecembia sp.
CCAGATCTAGGTCCAGATGACAACATGCGGATATCATTGGCAATCTTCATCAAACTTACCGCCAATTGCTTCAAAGCCCCATGTGTTTCCACAATCGCATCATGCGCTGCCAAGGCTTCAAATTTATTGGGTGCAGTGACCATGGGTTGTCCGGAAAATTCTGCGATTTTCTTGGCCACCAATTCTGCATAGCCTTGTGGGGTATTCAACCCGGTACCCACTGCTGTGCCCCCTAAGGCCAACTCTGAAAGGTGAGGAAGCGTGTTTTTCAGGGCCCTAAGTCCATGCTCCAATTGCGCCACATATCCCGAAAACTCCTGCCCCAAAGTCAAAGGGGTAGCATCCATAAAGTGGGTACGGCCGATTTTCACCACATCCATAAAGGCTGCTGATTTGGCTTTTAGGGTATCCCTTAACTTCTCCACACCTGGAATGGTAGTTTCCATCACCATTTTATAAGCTGCAATATGCATGGCGGTAGGAAAAGTATCATTGGATGATTGTGATTTATTCACATCGTCGTTGGGGTGGATTTTTTTCTTGGGGTCATCCAAAGTACCTCCCAAAAGAACATGTGCCCTGTATGCAATGACTTCATTGCTGTTCATGTTGGATTGGGTACCTGAACCGGTTTGCCAAACTACCAGAGGGAATTGGTCGTCGTGTTGGCCTGTTATAATTTCATCGCAAACTTTGGCGATAATATCAGCCTTTTCTTGATCTAAGACGCCTAATTCTGCATTGGCCAAAGCGGCTGATTTTTTAAGAATGGCAAATGCCCGAATGATTTCAATGGGCATGCGGTTACGCGCTCCGCCGATTTTGAAATTGTTAATGGATCTTTGGGTCTGTGCACCCCAGTATTTGTCTGCGGGAACCTCAACAGGCCCCATGGTATCTTTCTCAATTCTAATGCTCATGGTATAGATTTATTAGATTTTTTTGCCTGCGCTAAAATACGACCTGAAGGTCATAATCCATAGTTATTTTCAGAATATTCAAGCTTTTTAGGACCCTGAAGAGGATGAGTTTTTACCTAAATGCTTATCCTTCTCCATATGAATTCCGTATGCTTAAAAGAACATAAAATTTTCCGGAATCATGACCAATATCAGTGTTATCGGTGTGCCGTAACATTGATTAACGGGCCTTAATTCCGTAAATTCACTTCTTATCGAAATAACCAAACACCAATAGGAATTATCTATTAGAATTTTAATTTGATTTATATTATCTTGATACTTTAAAAGGTAAATTATTAAACTTTAACAATAAACTATAACTTATTATGGCAGAAAAAGATGTAAATCCTCACGGATCCAAGAGCTATGACATGAATGGTGGTGACATCAGCAAGTGTCCATTTCATAATGGTGAAATGAAATATGTGGCGGGAAGTGGTCCGAGCAATAAGGATTGGTGGCCTAACCAATTGAATCTAGGAATTCTTAGACAGCATTCACGGCTATCCAACCCCATGGATCCGGATTTTGACTATGCCAAAGCGTTTCAGTCATTGGATTTGAAAGAAGTTAAGGCTGAAATTGAAAAGGCACTGACGACTTCACAGGATTGGTGGCCTGCAGATTGGGGTCACTATGGTCCCTTCATTATCCGTATGGCTTGGCACAGTGCAGGTACTTATAGGGTACATGATGGCCGAGGAGGTGGAAGCACGGGTACTCAGCGATTTGCCCCATTGAACAGCTGGCCTGATAATGCCAATCTGGACAAAGCACGTTTATTATTGTGGCCTGTAAAGCAAAAATATGGTAAAAAACTTTCTTGGGCAGACCTTATGTTGCTCGCGGGAAATGTGGCACTGGAATCTATGGGCCTAGATACTTATGGCTTTGCCGGAGGCCGTGAGGATATTTGGGAACCGGAAGAAGATATCTATTGGGGATCTGAGACTGAATGGCTCGGAGATAAGCGCTATACAGGAGACAGAGAATTGGAAAATCCGCTTGGTGCTGTTCAGATGGGTTTGATCTACGTGAACCCTGAAGGACCTAATGGCAAACCTGATCCGGTAGCAGCGGCTAAAGATATCCGTGAAACTTTTGGCAGGATGGCTATGAATGATTATGAAACTGTGGCCCTGATTGCTGGAGGACATACTTTTGGAAAAACACATGGTGCTGCTGATGCAGGTAAACACGTGGGCCGTGAACCAGCAGGTGCTTCCATAGAAGAGATGAGTATGGGTTGGAAAAATACTTTTGGTAAAGGTGTAGCAGAAGATACTATCACTTCTGGTCTGGAGGGAGCTTGGACATCCACACCTACCAAATGGGGGCACGATTATTTCAAATTTTTATTTGAATACGATTGGGAATTGAGCAAAAGTCCCGCCGGTGCCCACCAATGGGTAGCCAAAAATGCGGAAGCAATTGTTCCCGATGCGCATTTACCTGGAAAATTCCATAAACCTTTTATGCTGACCACTGATTTGGCTTTAAGGTTTGATCCAGCATATGAAAAGGTATCCAGACATTTCTATGAGAATCCAGATGAATTTGCAGAAGCATTTGCCAAAGCATGGTTCAAATTGATCCATAGGGACATGGGGCCAAAATCCAGGTATTTGGGTCCAGAAGTGCCTGAAGAAGACTTGATCTGGCAAGACCCTATTCCAGCAGTGAACCATGAGTTGGTCAATGAAAAGGATATTGAAGGATTAAAAGCCAATATCCTGGCTTCTGGATTGACTGTTTCTGAATTGGTATATACAGCATGGTCTTCAGCTTCTACCTTTAGAAATTCTGATAAGCGTGGTGGGGCCAATGGTTCCCGAATCCGCTTAGAGCCTCAAATTAACTGGGAAGCCAATCAGCCTGAGCAGTTGAAAAAGGTTTTGGGTACGCTAGAAAGTATACAGGAAGAATTCAACAGTACAGCTGGAGGCAATAAAAAAGTCTCTCTCGCAGATCTCATTGTATTAGGAGGTTGTGCTGCCATTGAAAAAGCAGCCAAAGA
>NZ_SLAP01000141.1 GCF_007126775.1 Cecembia sp.
AGTCCAACCCCGAGAGGGGTTGAATTCAACCCTTTCCAGGGTTTGAAAGACTCTTTACCCCACATCATTTATCACCATCGGATTGGCATCCGGGGCAAATAACCTGAAGGTCTTTAATCCCTATCGGGATTTGGAGGAGTTTTGACGAAATTCTGATTTAGACCCAATCCCAAAGGGGTTGAATCCATGCAATGGTATTTACCCCGGGTAAAACCCGGAGGTCTCTGGATAATAGCATCTCCCAAAATTCCCAACCCCAAGAGGGGTTGAATTCAACCCTTTCCAGGGTTGGAAAGACTGTTTACCCTACATCATTTATCACCACCGGTCCCGATAGCCATCGGGAGTATCCGGGGCCAATAACCTGTCGGTATTCAATCCCTATCGGGATTTTGAATGTGGGATAATCGAAATGAGCCTGTCCTGAAGAATCCCGGGAGTTGGAATTCCTTCAGTACTTATTTAAACCAAATGAAAAAAGCCACCATCTGGCGGCTTTAAAAAAGGTCATTTTAAAAAGAATTAATCTCCATCCCAAACCCCCTGTTGCAAACGGCTATCCAACTCATTGTAGTAAACCAAAGAAAGTGTGATCAGGCCATTTTCAATTTTAAAAGTTTGGTGGATGTCCAGATAAATTTCTTTTCCTGAATCTTTGGATTTACCTATAAAAACACTCCATAAGAATACCCAATTTCCATTGTATTCTGGAATTTCGTCCCCAGACACATTTACACTGATCATTCTGGTGCGGTCATACTTGACTTCAGAAGTCATATCCCAAATGCTTTTAATGTTCCGGATCATATCATCCTTGGTTCCTGGAGAATCCCATCTTGGTCCAAATTCAACATAGTTAGAAGCATGTGTCTGCCCCAGCTGTGCTGCATTTTTTGAAGAAATGGTATTGATATAGTCCCTTACCACAGCAAGATCTTTTTCCCCATTGGGATTAAGAACAAAATTACCCTGGGCCTGTAGGCACATGGAAAACAAGACCAGAAGCATTGTCGAAAGAATTGTTTGTGTTTTCATAGCTTTGATATTTTTTAATAAAGCTATTTTGATTTTGATGATAATAAAATACCGCAAAAGGGGTATTATAAGAGTGGCTCTTTAGTTAACAAACATCGCTCATTGGGTCCTGTATCCCTTTTTTTAAACCCAGAACCCTTTCTGATATCTTAACCTTGGCAACTCAAATGACTGGCTAATTATGATAATAACAAGCTTTTCAGATACACCCTTTGATTTTGTTGAATTTATTATTTAGTTTAAATGAGTCAAACATAATATCTATGAAAAGAAAACTTTTGTCCGCATTCATATTAATTATTGGCTCGTCAGTTTTACTCCTTTCCTGCAAGGAAAAAATCCAGAAAAAAAATGGGCTGAGGGTAATTGCCTTTAATAGTATTAAAGTATCAAAGGATCCCTATACAATAGAAAAAATGATTCCTTTGGAGACCAGGGAAGACAATTTATTAAAAGAGTTCCTATTGCTTAGGGCCAATGACAAAGGTTTTTTTATCCTGGACAAAGAAAAAAATGATGCCATCCACCATTTTGACACCAATGGAAATTATTTAGGGAGAATTCTTGAAATAGGGGAAGGTCCTGAGATGTTACCCAACATCAATGATTTTATAGCCACAGATCGGGGACTTGAAATATTAATTGGAAAAGGAGATCAATCAGAAATTTGGGTATATGACCATGAACTCAGCCTAGCCCAAAAAATAGCTTTAGATTACCTGGCCTTCACATTTTCCAAACTCCCCAATGGAAATTACGCCCTATGCGGTGGATATAACAAACCCATCGTCATGCATCGTTTGGTGATTTCAGATCCCGAAGGAAATAAAGTGGAAGAATTATTTCCTAATGAATATAGCAATGACCTATTGCCAGTTGGGGAGCATAATTTCAATAGTTCGAATTCTGATTTGTATTATCATGAGTTTTATAATTCAACCCTGTTCGAATTAAAAGGAGAAGGGCTATCACCAAGGTATGAATTGGACATGGGTAAATACCGGATTCCAGATGAATATTGGGACTTGGATTGGATGCAGGGTTTTGAACTGATCAGCAAAAATGGCTTTGCCTTTCCCTCTCATTTCTTTGAAACTGAGGATCGGGCCTTCTTTGGGGTAAATGTTCAGGCCGATATGCAATTGGTAAACCATCAGCTCATACTGGATAAAAAAACCGGAGAGATTAAAAGGTTGATTACTAGTAATGGCAATAATCCTGTTTTCTATCAATTGGCTGGATTATTTGATGAGCATCTTATCTTTATTGCACAGGCCAAAGATGTATTGACATTCGAATCAAAGGCCATGGAAAAACAGGACTTGAACATTGAAGCGCAAGATAACCCTGTTTTGGTTTTTGTTAAATTTTAAACATCCCTTTATTTTCGACTCTGAAGCTAATTTTTTTGAAAAAAACCAACTGCGGGAAAGGTTCAATTTTGACAAAGAAAATACGCTTACCGCTTTCTATATGATGAATGAGATGCCTAATGCTTGGCATGTAAAGCCTTAATCCTTTCAAAGGCCATAGACATATGCCTTGGGGCGGCTTCATGGTTACAGATTGATTCTGTAGTCTCCATACCTGTTCCCTGACAGGTTCGGCAAGTTGTGAATTCCTTTAGACTTCCATCACAGGTCGGACAGGTATGTTTTCCATCACCACCGCATTTATCGCATTCATGGTATTCTACCAGGTTAAAAACATTTCTTTTGGTAACAATCCCTTTTCCAAAGCATTGATTGCAACCTACCATACCCCTTGCCTTGCAGAGGCTACAGTCCTGGTGCAATTCCTTTTCCCCATCGCATGTACTGCATTCATATATCCTGTAACCTTGCTGATTACAATAATTACATTCCAAAATGGCTTTTATAGGAGCCTCCAGTTTCTGTTCCAATGATTTGGCGGCATTGTAGTTTTCTGCATTTCTGCCATTAATCTGTAAATACCGCTTGACAAAGTTCAAGCTGTTATCATATTGTCCCAATTCATATAATGTAAGTGCAAAATGATAAGGCATTTCTGGGGCAATGGGAAGTCCTGATTCTATAATCTGTCTGAAATAAGTATTGGCTTGCTCATAATTTTTATTCTCCATTTCCTGCAGTGCATTGGAATACAATCGGGATGCTCCCCCCAATGCAGGACGTACCTGCGCGATAGCGTCTAAATCCAACGTTAGAAATAAGATTATACACAAATACAGCAATCTGAATGAAATAGAATGATTGGATTTTTGCACCAAAACACAGTAATTTAAGATTAAAACGAAAAGTAAATAGCTTTTGCTGAATTTACAAACCACTTGATTAATTTGATCTGGGGATTAACGAATCAATTGATTCCACTTGTGATTGCCCTAGGGTTTTTAAACGTGCAAAGCTGATAAACGAATGATATTTTTGTATTTTGATTAATATACAAAAATAATTATTGCAAAAAATATGGAAAATTGTAATTTAGCGATGTAAAAATTGTTTTAGATAATATCTTATTTTATGATAGATTCTATCCTTAAAAATATTTCCCCGGATTTGATCAAAGGGCTAACTCAAAGTCACGGTTTGGACGCTAATAAAGCGAAAGACACTTTAAATGTAACAAAAGATAGCTTGGTTGGTAGCTTAACCAAAGAAGCTTCAACGGGAAATTTCAATGCTATCCTTGGTTTATTGAATTCAGGTGGTAACGCTTCAAGCAATCCTCTCTTTCAGTCTTTAACAGGATCCATGGCAAGTTCTTACATTTCAAAACTGGGTATTCCAGCTGATAAAGCCAATATGATATCTTCTTTTATTCTTCCTAAAATAATCAGTGCTATTTCTGGAAGTAAATCTGGAGATTTTTCCCAAGCTGACCTTATCAAAATGTTGGGTCAGGGCGGCGCCAGTTCACTTGGAGATAAAGCCAGTTCAATTTTAAAAGGAGGTTTAGGTAACCTTTTCAAATAAATCCAATTAACAAATTAAAATTCAAAATTATGCCTAAAGCAATTACAATGATTGAGGGTATTGGCCCTGTCTTCAAAGAAAAACTTGGAACTGTCGGAATTTCAAGTGTAGAAGCGCTCTTAGAAAAAGGCGGTTCAAAAAAGGGTAGGGTAGAATTGGCCGCTGCTACCGGAATCAGTGAAAAGAAAATTCTTAAATGGGTCAATATGGCTGATCTATTCAGAGTCAACGGTATTGCCAGCCAGTTTGCTGAGCTATTGAAAGCTACCGGTGTAGATACTGTAAAAGAATTGAAAATGAGAAATCCTGCCAACCTTCACAAAATGCTTATTGAAACCAATGAGCAGAAAAAGTTGACCAGATCAGTTCCAGCTTTGTCTCAGATCGAAGATTTTATCAATCAGGCAAAAGTAATGGAGCCCATGGTGACGCATTGATTGCATCAAAATTGATATTTAAATTAAAGCCTAAAGAATGTGTCTTTAGGCTTTAATTTTTTAAAAGTATCAAATTCCTTTTTTTCTTTTATTTTGGTGAAATGAAAAGCCTTTTGTTTACAATTTTCAAAGTTTTTATCGGATTCCTAATTTTTATGCTTCTTGTTCTTCTTTTGGCATATAGGGGAGAATTGGCATTGGAAAAACTTGTTCCAAAATATACAAACGAAAATTCATATTTTCTGAGTGTCGAAGGTAACAATGTACATGTGAAAGTAAGTGGCGAGGGGGAACCCATTTTTTTGATTCATGGCAGCTTTTCTTCCTTGCATACTTGGGCTGAGTGGGAAAAGGAACTGAGTAAATATTTCATGACCGTTTCCATGGACTTGCCCGGACATGGACTGACTGGCCCGGATAAAGACCGCAGGTATGGGACAGCCGATTATGCAAATTTGGTTTTTAGCATTGCCGAAGAACTTGGAATTAAGGAGTTTCATGTTGCAGGAAACAGTATGGGTGGTGGAGTCGCTTTGAAAATGGCGGCTGAATATCCTGAAAAAATCTTAAGCCTTAACCTGATTGATGCATCAGGCGCACCAGCCAAACCTGCTACTGAAACTTCTACGACACCTTCCAGAAACTCGGATGCGACGATATTTAAGTTGGCCAGAAATCCATTGGTAAACAAAATCCTGCTCAAATGCACTCCCCGGCTGCTCTTTAAATGGAACCTTAAGCAGGTATATTTTGATCAGGATAAAATTACAGAAGAAATGGTAACCAGATATTATGAGTTGATCAGAAGGGAGGGAAATAGAAAGGCAACCTTGGATAGACTCACAGCTCAGAAACCTTATGAGGTAGACTTTGGAAATCTAAAAATGCCTGTTTTGATCATATGGGGTGCCCAAGATCAATGGATTCCACTCAGTAGTGGAGAAAGGTTGAAAGAGGCAATTCCTAATGCCACATTAAAAGTTTTTGAAAATGCTGGACATATACCAATGGAAGAAATTCCGACGGAAACTGTCATGGAATATTTGCATTTCTTGGGCATTCAGAAGGATGAGGATTATCTTTCCCCTCCAAAATTCTTCAGTTATGCCCATTAATGATTTATTAATTGCCTTGCTGCTCATTCAGTTGCTATTGATTATTTATCTACTTTTAAAGCTTAAAAGCAATAAAGCTTCAAAAGTAGATTTAGATAAAGTATTGCTGGATTTCCGTTCTAGCTTTGAGAAGCAAATGCTGGCTAATCGCACTGAGATTCAGCAAGGCTTATTTCAACAGTTTGCCCTTGTCATGGAATCTCTACGCTCCAATGCCAAAGATCAAAATGAGGTTCTCAAAGATTTTGGTCAATTATTCAGACAAAATGTTCAGGAATTCAATGAGCTTCAAAAAGAGAAATTCCAGGAACTGGTTTTCAAGCAGGAACGCATGTTGGCTTCCACAGAGGAGCGATTGGATAAAATGCGGGAGACAGTGGATGAAAAACTGCAAAAGACCTTGGAAGCCAGGCTAGGTCAATCCTTTGAATTGGTTACCAAGCAATTATTGGCGGTACAGAAAGGGTTAGGAGAAATGCAATCCTTGGCCACAGGGGTAGGGGATCTCAAGCGTGTCCTCAGCAATGTGAAAAGCAGGGGAGTTTTGGGGGAATACCAACTCCAGGGGATTCTTGAGAATGTGTTGTCCCCCGATCAATATGCTTACAATGTGGCAGTCAAACAAGGGGCCTCTGAAAGGGTGGAATATGCAGTAAAAATGCCCGGAAGCCATGAGCAAGGAGCTGTTTACTTGCCAATTGATGCTAAATTCCCACAGGAAACTTACTACAGGTTGTTGGATGCCTATGACAATGGAGATAAGCAATTGATCGAAATGGCGAGGCAGGAACTTTTCCGCGCCATAAAAAAAGCAGCACTGGATATCAGCCAGAAATACCTGCATCCACCCCATACAACCGATTTTGCACTCTTGTTTCTTCCAATGGAAAGCCTTTATGCTGAAGTAGTTAGGGATGCCCATTTAGCCCAGATTTTACAGCGGGATTATAAAATTGTAATCACGGGTCCCACTACTTTAGCTGCCATGCTGAACAGTTTGCAGATGGGTTTCAGAACCCTTGCCATTCAACAACGCAGCTCTGAAGTCTGGAAAGTTTTGGGAGCAGTAAAAACAGAATTTACTAAATTTGGGGATCTGATTGCCAAAGCGCAAAAGAAAATATCCGAAGCCCACACTGATTTGGATAATCTGGTAGGTACCAGAACAAGAGTCATTCAGAGGAAGTTAAAAGAAGTAGAAGAATTACCCGAAGAAGAAGGAAGTAGACTACTGGAATAAATATCTTCTCTATTGCTGTCTTTTGGTTGGTAATCAAGGGTTGAATCCTTAGGATTAATATGCTAATAACACAAAATTTCTACGATGAAATATATCTTAAGCTTGGTTGGTTTCATTATTTTCAATTTATCCCTGGCACAGGAAGTCTACGAGGTAGATGTAGAAGTCAGAGAGAATTCTTTTGTCGTGAACAATACAGCTGTGGATATGATAGTCAATGGCAATTATTTGACAGCTGCCAAAATTTTAGAAAAAGTAATCGAGAATGATCCCACCTACCATGCTGCTTACCTCAATTTTTACAGGGCTGGTAGTCAAGTAGAAGAGAAAAAAGAGAAAGTAATTGCTGTGCTGCGTGAAGGGTTGCAAATTTTCAAAGAGGATGACGAAATGGCCTACTACCTGGGAAATCTACTTCAAAGAGAAAATCGATTGGAAGAGGCAATAGAGGTATATTCAGAAGCCATTGCTTTCAGCAAAATCAATGGGGAAGATTTTCCATTGGTATGGGCTTATCATTTCAATAGGGGGAATTGTTTTCTTAAAACCAATCAGTTCAAAAAAGCCATTTTAGATTATAATTATGCCCTGTCATTAAGTCCTGATAATGCTGATGTCCTCACCAATAGGGGCTATTGCCATTACAAAAGCAATGACCCAGGATCAGCCTGTAATGATTGGCGCACGGCAATGGACTTGGGCAATTCTCAAACAAGCCGATACATTCAATCTTTTTGTCAATAATATTGATTTTATTTTTGGGGGTTCACCAAAAACCTTCTACCTTTTCGCTGGTTTTGGGCCATTTTCAACATATTTATTGATAGCTTAACATTAGGGGATCCCAACATGAAAATTGTAATAGCAGGAGCAGGAGATATGGGTTATCATTTGGCTGAGCAACTCAGTTATGAAAACCAGGATATTGTGCTTATTGACTTGGATAAAGATATCTTAGACAATGTCTCTTCCCACCTTGATGTTATGACCCTTTTGGGAGATGCTACTTCCTTTGAAATTTTGAAAAACGCAAACGTAAAGGAGGCAAACATGTTTATGGCAGTCACCACCTCTGAAAATTCAAATATTGTTGCTGCCTTATTGGCCAAACAGCTAGGTGCAAAAAGAGTCATTGCTAGGGTTAGAACCCATGACTACCTAAAACCGGAGCATGAATCGTATCTTAAAAATCTGGGCATAGACAATATTATTTCTCCAAGCAATTTATGTAGTGGAGAAATTTACCGAATGATCAAAAACTCTACTTTTACAGATATTTTTGAGTTTGAAGGGGGAAAACTGAATGTAGTAGGTTTGATCTTGGATCAATATTGTTCTCTTGTTAACAGGAAGATTGCAGATATGAAAGACAATCCCATTTTTGAGGATGTCAAGATTATAGCAATCGTAAGAGACCAAATAACATTAATTCCAAGAGGAAATACAGTGATTCGAAATAACGACCATGTATTCTTTATATCTAATAAAAAGGCAGTTTCTTCTATTGTTGATTTATTAGGTCAACAAAAAGTCATTATCAACAATGTGATGATTATTGGTGGGGATGATATGGCCTTCACGACAGCCTTGAAACTTGAAAATGAATACCGGGTCACCTTGGTACATAAGGAAAAAGAACGTTGTAAATGGCTATCTGAAAGGTTAACAAACACTTTGGTTATCAATGGTGATTATAAAAATATTGAACTATTGATAGAGGAAGGATTGGAGGAAATGGAAGCATTTATTTCTTTGACAGATTCTTCGGAAACAAATATCATCACTTCCCTTTCTGCCAAAAATCATGGCGTTTACAAAGCTATAGCCCATGTAGATACCCGGGAGTACATCCATATTTCCCATAGCATTGGTGTGGATTCTTTGATCAATAAAAAATTAGTGGCCGCAAATCAAGTGACCCGCTTCCTCAGAAAGGGTACAGTAGAGGCAATTTCAGGGATTTATGGAGTTGATGCCGAATTTATACAGTACGTAATCACCAAAAACAACAGAGTGACCAGGAAATCACTGAAAGATCTGCATTTTCCAGATACTGCTATTGTTGCAGGAGTTATCCGAGGAGAAGAGGTATTTATACCAGATGGAGAGTTTATTTTACAATTGCAGGATAAAGCAATCGTATTGGCCCTTCCCGGAGCCAAGCCTACACTTGAAAAATTGTTTCATTAAATATGATCCATTTCAAAGCTATAGGAAAAGTGATGGGTGCTTTGTTAATGCTTTTTGCATTGGCTATGTTACCTGGAGCAGGTTTTGCTTTTTATTTTGGAACTGATGATCTTTCTGCACTGCTTCTTTCTGCTTTATTTACTTTCAGTGTAGGCTCATTGATGTTTTTTTCTTTTTCACGCCAGGATCAAAATATCAGAAAAAGAGAAGGTTATCTTATAGTTTCAATCAGTTGGTTACTGATGTCTATTTTTGGTATGCTTCCTTACTTATTGAGCGATATGGCAATGAATATTCCAGATGCCATATTTGAGACAATTTCAGGATTAACAACAACAGGAGCCACTATTTTAACCGATATTGAATCGACACCAAAAGGAATTTTATTTTGGCGTTCCATGACACAGTGGATAGGTGGTTTGGGTATTATTGTTCTCACTGTAGCCATTTTTCCCCTTTTGGGAATCGGTGGAATAGAGCTTTTTGTAGCAGAGTCACCGGGCCCCACCTCCGACAAGTTACATCCTAGAATACAAGAAACTGCTAAGAGGTTATGGTATGTATATTTGGGGTTAACATTACTGGCTGGAACACTTTATTTTATTGGTGGGATGACATTTTTTGATGCATTCAATCATGCACTTACTACTATGGCAACCGGAGGATTCTCTACTAAAAATGATAGCCTGGGATTCTTCGATTCGCCTTTTATTCAGTATACAGCGATAATTTTCATGTTTCTTGCAGGAACCAACTTTACAGTAATTTATTTCGGAATCAAGGGAAAAATGGACAGGGTATGGAATTCCGATGAATTCAGAGCCTATATTACAGTAGTAGTGTTGGTAGTAGTCTTATTAACGGCACCTGTAGTTTTTTATTCTGGAGAAGGCTTTGAAAAAGGATTTCGGGATACTTTATTTCAAGCAGTTTCTTTAATTACGACAACGGGCTATGTTACAGCCGATTATACTTCTTATCATAGCGGACTTACCATGATTTTCTTTATGTTTCTATTTTTTGGTGCTCCCGCAGGTTCAACAAGTGGAGGGATAAAGTTTATCAGGCATCTGACTTTTTTCAAAAATTCTTGGTTGGAATTTAAGCGCATCGTACATCCAAGGGCGGTAGTGCCTTTAAAAATCAATGGAGTACGGGTTACTGGAAAAATCATTACCCATATCATGAATTTTCTTTTGATCTATCTGATGATTTTTACAATTGGTTCAATAATAGTTTCTTTGATGGGCTACGACCTGCTGACCGCATTTGGGGCAGTGGCAACCAGCATAGGAAATGTAGGGCCCGCGATAGGAAGGGTTGGCCCAATGGACAATTTTGCCTTCTTCGATCCTTTTACCAAAATATTCTTGTCCTTTTTGATGCTCTTGGGAAGGTTGGAATTGTTTACCATTTTGGTGCTTTTTACGCCTTACTTCTGGAGAGCGAATTAATTTCAACCACAAAAGAAAACAAAAGTCACAAAAGTCACTGCTTTCAAAGCCTTCCCTGGAAACCAATCTCTCTTTTGTTTCCTTTTGTAACTATTCCCGATTTTCAGGACAAATAGTGGTTCAATAAAAACCACTTTATCCATCCACCAACAGTGCTTTCATTTTGGCTATTCTGTCTTCCAAAGACTCTGAAGACAATTGGGCTCTTAAGCGATCCACCATGATGGGAAAAGAGAAAGGAGTAAATTGCCCCGGTTTTTTGAGCACAATTTGTTGCCTGTTGATTTTTCTTATGGCCTCCAGCACCTTGTCTTTCTCCATCTGCATGTCCAAAACTTCCCGATGGGCCTGCTTAAGTAAGAGGTTGTCCGGATCATAATCCTCGAAAACCCCATATAAAATACCTGAATTTGCTTGAAGGTGCCTAAACTTCATGGGTTTTCCCGGATAACCTTGAAAAATCAAACCTGAGATGGTGGCAATATCCCTAAATTTCCTTTTGGCCATCTCACTTTCATTGATACAGGCAAGGATATCCTCTTCAAGGTTGACTTCAGAAAATAAATCTTCTTCCAGGACATCGGCTATTGGAATGGGTTGGTCGGACAAAAGCTCAAAACCGTAATCATTCATGGCTATACTGAAAGTCAGGGGATAAGAAACGCTGATTCGGTAAGCCACCAAGGCCCCCAAAACTTCATGCACCATCCTGCCTTCAAAAGGATAAAAGTAAACATGATGGCCTTCCTTGGAAATGTTTTGCTCGATAAGGAAAGTTTGGGAGTCTGGAATCAGCGACAGCCTTTGCTGCAAATCCAATAGCGGGGCTATATAGTCTGCCTCTTCAGACCTATAAACCCCTTGGGCAGCCTCCTCCAAAATCTGTCTGATTTTACCGGAGAGTTTGGAGGTCAAGGAAATCCTCCCGCCCATGTAGGATGGGGTGCTGCTGCTCTTTTTGTTGGAAAGTTGGACATAGGCATTCATTTCTTTGATTCCGATAAATTCCAGGTTCCTTCCTGAAAAGAAAAAACGGTCTCCCTGTTTCAATTTGGATAAAAAGTATTCTTCGATCATGCCCAGATAGGTACCATTTTTAAATTTTACCTTGAGCATAGGGTCTGAAACAATGGTGCCCATTGACAAGCGGTGCCGCATGGCAGTTTTTTTGTCCTTGACTTTATAAAAGCCATTTTCTGTGAGCTCTACCTTGGAAAATTCTTCATACCCACTCAAAGAAGTGCCACCCTCTGTAATAAAGGATAGCACCCAATTAAAATGGTCTTTTTCAAGGTTTCTGAATGCCATGGTATCTTTTGCCACTTCGAATAGAACCGCCTTTTCAAAACCTTCGCCCACGGCCAAAGTAATCAAAAACTGAATCAGGACATCATAGGTAAGGGTAGGGGCGTGTATGGTTTCCATTTCGCCAGATTCCATGGCATTTCGAAGCGCTGCAGCTTCAATCAATTCCAATGAATTGGTAGGTACAAAGTAAATTTCACTTGGTAGTCCAGGTTGATGACCTGAACGTCCCGCCCTTTGGACAAATCTTGCGACTCCCTTAGGACTACCGATCTGGATTACCGCGTCTACTGGCCTGAAATCCACTCCAAGATCGAGGGAAGAAGTACAGACAACTAACTTAAGCTTTCCCTGGTGCAATGCCTCCTCTACCCAAGCCCTAACTTTCTGATCCAAGGAGCCATGATGAATAGCAACCCATCCCGCCCAATCCGGTCTTTTCTCCATAATATGGTGGTACCATATTTCGCTTTGGGCCCTGGTATTGGTAAAAAGCAGCACAGAGGTATGCTTTTCTATAAGGGGAATAACTTTTTCTATTAATTTAATACCCAGATGGCCAGACCAGGGATACTTTTCCAATTCATCCGGAAAAACAGTTCGCAAATGTATCTTTTTTTCAACCTCCGATTTTACTAAATGAATAGGGGCATTATTCCCCAACAAAATGGAACAGGCCTCCTCCAAATTCCCAATAGTTGCCGAAATACCCCAGAGTCTGAAATTCGGTGAGGCAAAGCGCCTGATATAACTCAGTGCCAACTGAACCTGAACTCCCCGCTTGTTTCCAAGGAGTTCATGCCACTCATCAACGACTATGGCTTTTACTGATTTAAAGAATTCATGACTTCCCTTTTGTGCCAAAAGGATATGTAAGGATTCCGGCGTGGTGACAAGGCATTCGGGTGGATTTCGTTTTTGAGCCTGTCTTTCTTTGGCCTGTGTGTCTCCGTTTCTGACCTCTACCTGCCAAGGAAGACCAATTTCTTTACAAACCTCATCCATGGCCTTTTGGATATCCTGTGCCAAAGCCCGAAGAGGTGTGACCCAAATCAGTTGGATACCATTCTTTTTGGGGTTTTGCCAGTCCTTAGGATGATTTTTGATGTATTCCAAAATGACTGGAAACCAAAGGGCAAAAGTTTTTCCACTACCGGTAGGAGCATTGAGCAGACCGGATTTACCACTAAGGTAATCCTTCCAAACCAGAACTTGGAAGGCAAATGGCGTCCAATCTTTTTGCTTAAAATATTGGTATGCGATTTCCAGATCCTTTTCGCTATTGGCCATAAATTTTAAACAGACCTTTTAAATCCTCTAAAGTATTCGCTTCTTCTATCGGTTTGTCCTTTCTCCACCTCTGTATTCTTGGAAACCGTACTGCAATTCCCGACTTATGTCGGGGACTTTTCTGTATGCCTTCAAAGGCAATTTCAAATACCAGACCGGGTTTGACTGTCCTAACGGGTCCAAATCTCTCTTTTGTATTTTGTTTGACATATTTGTCAACCTCCCTGATTTCCTCATCGGTCAAGCCTGAGTAGGCCTTGGCAAAAGGAACCAAATTGCCTTGTTCCCAAACTGCCAATGTATAATCGGTATAGAGTCCCGCTCTTCTTCCATGTCCTTTTTGCGCATAAATCATAACGCCATCAATTGTCAAAGGGTCAATCTTCCATTTCCACCAATTGCCTCTTTTTCTCCCTACCTCGTACGGAGATTCCCTGTGTTTTAGCATGAAACCTTCGGCCATCATACTGCGGGATTGTTGATGTAATTCCTCCAAAGCCTGCCAAGAGGAAGCTGTAACCAGCGGGGACAGCCTGAGACTATTGGAAGGTATTGTTACCTCTAATTCTTCAAGCCGTAGTCTTCTTTCTTTTATGGGTCTATTCCTGATATCCATACCTTCCCATTCCAGACAATCATAAGCGATAAAACTTACTGGTGCTTCCTGAAGATTTTTTTTACTGAGATTTTTTCTTCCAATTCTGGTCTGAAGTAAAGAAAAGGGAAGCGGTCTGTCCTTTCCAAAAGCTAAAATCTCCCCATCCAGTACTGTTCCATCCGGTAAATTTACTCCCAAATCCACTAGCTCCGGAAATTTTTCTGTCATCAACTCTTCCCCTCGAGACCAGATGAATGTCTCTCCCTTTCTTTTGATTAGCTGTCCCCTGATTCCATCCCACTTCCATTCTACTTGCCAATCTTTAATATTTCCCAACTCGGAAAAATTCTTTTCCAAGGAATGGGCCAAATAAAATGGGTAGGGACGAGACAGGTCATCTGAAATATTTTCTGATAATATCAATGATTCGAAATCAGTTGTTTGAGGATCCCAATCTCCCATGATCCGGTGAGCAACTTCTGTTTTCTCCATACCATAAGCATTAGCCACTGCCTGTGTCACCAAATTCTGACTGACACCTATCCTGAAACCTCCTGTTATGATTTTGATGAAAACAAAGCGCTCATTAGTATCCAGTACTTCCCATGCATTTAAGATGGACTCTTTTTTCTCTTTTTCATCTTTATTTTCCATAGCAGCAAGGTATCTGATCCAATGGTTTAGACTATAGTCCCTTACTGATTTATTTAGAGGCAATAATAATGAAATGGTTTCTGCAAGATCACCTACTGTTTGATAGGCTTCCTCAAAAAGCCATTCCGGTAAGCATGCTACTTCACAACACCAAATTCTTAATTTTTTAGTATTTACTTGACGCTTAGGTCTTTTGTGAGTAAATAAGGCCAAAGTCCAGATTTTATCTTTATCCGAAGCCTGCAAAAAATATTTTTTCAAAGCCTCCAGTTTATCTGAGGTTTTGTTGCTTTGATCCAATTCCTGAAAGAGTTGGGCAAATAATTTCATGGATTTAGGTTATTAATACAATTAAAGCAGCCTTATGTGACCTTGTTCTCATTTCTTAAGGAATATTTTATTTATCTTGGTAAGGTAATGAACAATTCTACCCCATAAGGCGTAATTAATTAAAAACACCATTGCTATGAAAAAGTTGGGCATTTTATTTCTTTTTGGAATCTTGTTGTTTTCCTGTAGCGAAAAGGAAGACAATAAATATACCATGAATGAAATAAGTTATAATCTGTATCAGGGTTCGGATTTCGATTACCGTGGTACGGTTTGGATAAAAGAACTTGTTGGAGGAGATCTGGAAATGACTTTGAGATTAGATGGTCCAAAATCAGATGAAACCTATTTCTTTCCGGCGCATTTGCATTTCGGTGCTTACGACAATATTGATGCTCCTATTGCATTCCTTCTGAATCCAATCGATATCAGGTCTTTAGAAAGTACTACACAGCTTGGAGCGCTGTCCAATGGACAAACACTATCATTCCAGGATTTTCAAAGCTTTGATGGTCATATAAAAATTCATTTGGCTGATTCTGGCCCAGAGTATCAAATCATTCTTTCGGTTGGTAATATTGGAAGGAATGACAACAGTATTGAATCATTCAATTTGGACAAGATGACGCTTTGTTCGCCTTATTATTAAGATGAATGGATAATAAAAAAAACAAAAAAAGTCTGCTGGATTCAGCAGACCTTTTTGTTGATCAATTTTCTCCTTCCTCATCCATAACTTTTTCTGCCAAAAGTACCCTCATTCTTTCCTGAATCTCCAAGATTTCATCATGCATTACTTTTTGGTATTCCAAGTGCTCCGGGTCAGAAAAGGGTTTCATAGGATTGTGTACATGGTATTTTCTTTCATAAGCACCGTGATCATCATCATGGTCATGAGAATGCTCAAATCCCGGAACTTCAATGATATCCTTATCCCAAATTTTTAGCAGATCCTTAACTTCTGTATATTCTATTTCGGCTTCTTTAAGGGCTTTTTCCAATTCCATCAGCTCCTCTCTGATATCTAAGGATTTTTGGTGAATGGTATTGGCTTCTTCTAGCTCTTTTGTAATTTCTCTTTCTTCGTGTTTGTGTCCTGAGCACTGGAAATAGAAAATAGATAAAATTAAGAAAACAGATATCCTAACTGTATTTTTCATGATTTTTTGGTTTAAATGAAAAGAGGAAAAACCCTAAGGTTCTTCCTCTAAAATTAAGGTTTGTTATGAATTAATCAATATGAACTTCATAAGTTTTCTGTGTAACATTCCCATTTACATCTTCTACCCACACTACCAGATCCAAATGATCTTCACCTGATGGTAGGATGATGGCATCCTCTCCCTGGAGAATATCTTCAAACCTCAATAACTCTGTGTTTGGAAGTGCAGGACCGCTCATTCCTTGTCTCCATGTGGAGGAACCCCACATTCTTTCATAAAAAACTTCATCTTTTACCCTTGCCATAGCACTGTGGCTATGGTCATGCTCTTCTTCCAATCTGATCCAAACAAATTTAATTTCTGAACTCAAGTTGTGGTCTCCCTTGGCAATGCTACCCAATGCTTCTAAAGCTTCCCCGGCCTTCCCTTCGATTTCATCATCTACAAGATTGGTAACTTCTACAACCGGTGCATAAGCCCTTTCTATAAAAAAAGTAGCAATATAATTGGATCCATCTGCAAAACCAGTTTGGTTTCCATTTACATCGACAGCAGAAATAATAATATCATATGGGCCGGCCAATATATTTCCTTCTACACGGGAAGTAGGACCTTCCCAATAAATATCAGTTGCGGTATTATCTACATTTAAGAATGTTGCTCCTTGTGGAAACCTTAATACTGGGTTGCTGGCATCCGGGCTATAAATGTCTTTGACATTCATTGCTTCAAATTCATTCAGCATTCGGGCATGGGAATGACCATCAAAGGAATTGTGGATATCTACCAAAACCTGGCCTATACCTGAGGCATCTGAAACACTGAACCTTACGTGCATATGGTCAGTGGTACCTCTCCTTACTTCATTGTTAGCTGGTCTAAACCCATCTCTACCTTCGGCGAAGGCAATAACGGGTGCTTCCAAATCAACAACTGCGGGATCATCATTGTCTGTACAGGATGCATGGACCATCATTAGTCCAATAGCTAAAATACTTAAATACTTTTTCATGGTAGTTTTTGAAATAATGTTGTATATGCAATATGGTTGCAAATATAAACCACAGTCTTAAGAATAAAAAATAAATACAACCAAATTATCGTATCCCTATTGGAATATTAATGCTAAAAGAGATATTTCTACCCTGCTCGGGAAGATTAAGCAAGCGGTACCTGCTCAAATGGTTAAAATATATCGCATTTGTAAGATTTTGACCTGATAATTGCAGCTGAAGTGAATTCTCCCAAATCTGAAGATCCCACCCTAATCCAGCTTCCCAAATTTGAAAGCCTTCTGTTATCCTTTCATTTCTATCTACTCTATTTTGCGCTGCTGCCCATCTGGATTCAACAAAAAGATAGAGATTTTCTATGCTGTTGCTGAATTTTGGAATTTTATATTCCAAGCCTGTCAAAGTAGAAAAAGGAGGCGTAAGGGGTAAAGGTAGACCTGTATCTAAATTTAGATTATGCACATACTCAGCCCCAATACTAAGGTTCAAACCTTTTGTTATGGCCAATTGCATCATAATTTCCCCTCCAGTAAAAATGGCGTTATTCTGTCTATATTCCCACAATAGACTGGATCCAGGTAAAGGCGAAAACCTTGGAGCAGGTGCCAGGTAAATGAAGTTGTCAAAATATCCGAAAAAGGGACTAAAGCTTACATATAGTTTCTTTTTAGATAGGGCTAGGTTCAAGTCTGCTTGATAGCTTCTTTCTGCTAGGAGTTCTGAATTACCTATCTCATGCCTGAAATTACCATGATGTACACCATTTGAGGCAAGCTCAATAGGCGTGGGTATCCTGTAGGCAGAACCAATATTAAATTTAACGTTTAAATTTTCTTTTATAACCCAAGACAAACCCGTGCTTCCACTCATATTTAAAAAGTTACGCTTGATGTCAGGATTTCTTTGATCAAACTCTCCTGTTGGCTGAAACCTGACGTAAATAGGCTGGAGATGTTCTTCAATGTCATGTGCAGCACCATCTGCCCTAATTCCCCCATTCCATACAAGGTTTTCGGAGAGTCTTTGCTCTCTGAAATAAAATATTCCACCCATAATGGATTGAAAATTTGGAAGCAAAAACTCAAAACCCCTGTGTTGATTCAGAGAATGCTGCAGGTTAAAACCGAGGATGGACTGTCCATTTTCCCCATGCTGTTGGTTCAAGCGGAGGTTTGCCGTGAGTACGTCAAGATTGAGGGATAATGCCAAATTACCAAAGTTATTTGGACCTACTCCCTGGGTATGTGGAAAAGAAAATTCTTTTCTTTGGTTTCTTTGGTAACCCAAATCCAGTTCCATCCAGAATTTGCCAAACTGTATGTTGTTATTCCAAATTACTTTGTAATGTTGGTTATCCTGTCTTGGAATGTCAATATTCCTATGATCTCCATCATGCCTTAGATTATATGAATTAGGAATCCCGACAGCTCCTGCAAAGATACCTGCCTGTTGATTGAAGCCGCTTACGGTTAAAGTTGAGTAGCCCCATTTTTTTTGAACCCCACCAGTAAAAGAAAAATGTCGCTCTTTGCCTGCAGTGTTCTTAAGTCTGTTCTCAAAAATTGGCAAAAGGAATCCTGCATAAATAAAATTTTGAGCGGGTACCCTATAATCACTAAAGTCCTGAGCAGTAAATCTGGCCCGGAAAACAAAATCGTCTTGATTTCCATCCACAAAGATTGAGTGGGAAATCATGTCATTGTTAGAGCGGTACATTCCGGAATAATGCCCTTCTATTTCTCCATTTTGCTTAAAGGCTGCTGGTGCTATATTGATCACTCCTGCCATGCCATCAGAACCATAAATTAAAGAAGCAGGCCCTTTTATGATTTCTACTCTATCCACATCAAAAGGATCTATTTCAAGCCCATGATCTGCCCCCCATTGTTGACCTTCCTGTTTGATACCCCTGTCATTGATCATTATCCGATTAAAACTCATACCTCTGATTACAGGTTTACTGATTCCTACACCCGTATTGATGGTAGAAATACCAGGGAGTTTTTCTATGGCATTGGCAAATGTCCCCCCATTGTTTTTTTGAATAAAATCCCGGTCTAAAATCAAAATGGTTTGAGACTGTTCCAAAGGCCCGTTTTTAAAAGGATTGGCTTCGACTGTCATGCTGTTTAACAATATTTCAGACTCTACAAGCCCTACCTCTAAAAAAAAGTCGCCATTGAGAATATGGATCGTTTTGCTAAAGGATTTGAAACCAATATGGGTAACATGCACATGATAATTTCCAGGCTTTAGGTCCTGAAATTCAAAAAAGCCATTTTCATTAGGAATTACTGATTTCCCTAATTCATGTATGGAAACAATAGCCTGTAATGGGGCTTCCTGTTCGTCAACAACCCTACCACTTAAGCTGAACGAGATGGACTGTCCAGCATTTTCATGGAAAGGAATTAGCAATAAAATAAAAAAGAAATATAGAATCAGCCGCTGTGCCAAGTTTTTGCAATAATGTTTCAAGAACAAAGGTAGCTTTTTCATTAAAAAGTTCCACTTAGCAAGCATTTAATAATAATTCACCATTGTCCTGAGTTTGCCTGAAAGTAGGCACAATATATAAAAACTTAAAATGGTACAATGGTTTTATTTTATAGTTTTCTGTTATTGGTATAGCTAATTCTGAATTTGACATTTATTGCCAAATATTGTCTTTATTTTTTTTATAAAATGAGAAAAATATTTATTAAGTTACTAAGGGTTTTTTCTAACCCAGCATTTAAAAACCATTAATTTAAACAAACATGTTCAAAAAAATCTACCAAACATGCCTAAGGCCAACGGGATTATTGGTCCTTGGATTGGCATTCACTTTCACCGCCTGTCAGGATGTACAGGAAGAGGTAACCATTAATGATTTGGAAAATTTATCCACCATGGGTCCAGAGGGATATATTGCAGACCAATACATTGTGGTTCTGCATGAAAGCAACCTTAATTTCAGGAGAACAGATAATTATGAAGCTGTCCAGGCCGGTATGCGGATTGCTGCCAATGAATTGGTTGCCCGGTATAACATTGAAGAAGAAAACGTAAATAAGGTATTTGGAAATCTGATGACAGGATTCTCCATTAAGCTATCAGGTGACCAATTGGAAGCCCTTGAAAAAGACCCAATGGTAAAATATATAGAGCCGGACGGTTATGTATATGCTATCTCAACCACTCAGAGCAATGCTACTTGGGGTTTGGACAGAATTGACCAAAGGAACTTACCTTTAAATGGCACCTATACTTACAATGCCACAGGGCAGGGGGTTAAATCCTACATCATTGATACTGGCGTCAGAACAGACCATGTTGAATTTGGAGGGAGAGCACAAAGGGGCTTTGATGCTTTTGGTGGCAATTCAGAGGATTGTAATGGTCATGGTACACATGTGGCCGGTACAGTTGGAGGCAATCTTTATGGAGTTGCTAAAAACACGACCTTAGTAGGAGTAAGGGTATTGGACTGCAATGGCTCAGGGTCTTGGAGTGGCGTTATTGCCGGTATGGATTGGGTAGCAGCTGATGCAAACGGTCCGTCTGTAGCCAATATGTCTTTAGGTGGTGGCGCTTCAATTTCCATCAATGACGCAGTAGCGAGAATGTATGATGCCGGAGTACCGGTTATTGTGGCAGCTGGAAATGGAGATAGAAGAGGCAGAGAACAACCAGCATGTAATTATTCTCCGGCCAGTGCACCGAGAGCTTATACAGTAGGAGCAACAACCAGTTCGGATGCAAAGACATCATGGTCCAATTATGGAGACTGTGTGGATATGTTTGCACCTGGTGCAAGCATTACAGCTGCATGGCATACCAGTTCTACTGCTATGAATACCATTTCTGGTACCTCAATGGCTTCTCCTCATGTTGCCGGTGTAGCTGCCTTGTTCTTGCAATCCAATCCTTCAGCTTCATCTCAAGCAGTATATAATTTCTTAACTGAAACTTCTACAAAAAATATTGTCAGCAATTCTCGAACTGCCAACAATCATATGCTTTACTCACTAGGCGAAAGTACCGGTGGAGACACAGGAGGAGATAATGGGGGAGATGATGGCGGTAACGATGATGGTGATAATGGGGGTGACGATGGCAATGCTACTGTTCAATTAACCGGTACAGGCACCAAAGTTCAAGGTAGATGGAGATCCGATTTAACTTGGTCTGGCGCTAATACTTCACAAATTGATATTTATAGAGATGGTAACTTGATCGCAACGGTAAATAATTCCGGTTCTTATATAGATCAAACTGACTTTAGAGGAGGTGGAACTTTGACGTATACAATATGTGAGACTGGTAGTTCTCCAAGTTGCTCCAACGCTGTAACGATTACGTTCTAAAAAATTAATATCCAAACATCCTAAACCACCTTCTAATCGGAAGGTGGTTTTTTTATTTTATTTTTTTTAGATCCAATAAAATTTCCTCAAGTCCATTGAGTCTTATTTCATACAATGTGTTCAACCACATACCCAACTTCCCTTCAGGAAAACCTTTTCTATGCATCCATACCAAATAATGCTCGGGTATGTCGCAGAGTAGCTTTCCTTTGTATTTCCCAAATGGCATGGTCTTGGTTACCAAATCAATCAAAATTTCTCTGTCCATAATCCAAAAGTAGAACATATATTTGAAGAAATTTAGGCAAATGAAAAAAGCATTTTTCCTCCTTATATTTGTGCATGTGTCTACCATCCTTTGTGCACAGGATTTTTCAGGCACATGGAACGGTTCACTCGAAGTCATGGGGCAAAAAATACCGCTGCTGTTCCATTTTGAAAATGATAATGGCTCCTGGAATGGTAAGATGGATAGCCCTAGTCAAGGTGCCATTGGCATTGAGATGAGCAAAGTCCTGATAGAAGGACCTATGCTGAATTTTGAAATCAGTATGGCAAATATAGCATATGACGGACTTCTGATAGGTAAAAATATCCAAGGAACTTTCAAACAATCCGACATGTCTTTTCCATTGGACTTAACCAGAGCAAAAGATGAAAAAGAAACTATTGAAAGATACAGACCTCAAATTCCCCATCCTCCTTTTACTTATGATATCATTGAAATAACCTTTAATAATTTATTGAATAACAGACTGTTTGGAACAATTACCAAACCCCATGGAAATGGCCCCTTTCCTTCAGTAATTTTGATTACAGGTTCAGGACCTCAAAATAGGAATTCTGAAATTTTTGGACACGAACCTTTTTGGGTAATGGCAGACCATCTCAGTAGGAATGGAATCGTGGTCTTAAGGTATGATGAAAGAGGAGTAGGGGAGTCAGAAGGAGAATTCTCAACTGCCAGTACGCTTGATTTTAAAGATGATGCCATTCAAGCTTTAAAATATTTACAGACTTTGAATTTTGTCAATCCGGACAAAGTCGGAATAATCGGGCATAGTGAAGGAGGTTTAATAACATGGATGATGGCAAAAGAAGCCGAAGAAATCGGACTTGATTTTATTCTTTCTCTCGCTGGACCGGTAGTTCCTATTTCGGATTTGATGCTCAAGCAAACAGAGGATGTTTCCCGTACAGCAGGAAATCCTCTTGAATTGGTAGAACAACAAAAACTGATCAATTCCCAATTTTATCAGTTGATCCTTGACAGTGAAGATATGGAGAAAGCAAAAGCTGCTATTCCTGCATTGGTGGAAAGGGTAGTCGAAGGCTATGGGCTTTCTGAGGAGCTTGAGAAACAACAAATTGAAACCTTGACCAAAACTTTAAACAGAAGTGTAAATCCTTGGATTTATCAATTCCTCAAGACCAATCCAGAAGAATTCATCCTTGCCATTCAGATCCCCACATTTGCCGCATTTGGTGGCAAGGATGTACAGGTCAATGCCGCCCAGAACGGTAACCGGCTTTTGGAATTATATCAAGATAAAAAGACGCTATTGGACTTGAAAGTCTATGAATCCTTGAACCATCTATTCCAAACGGCTGCTACAGGAGCGGTCTCTGAATATGAAACCATTGAAGAGACATTTCATATTCAAGTACTGGAGGATATGGTTGAATTTATCCATAGTATAGGAATTAAGTAATAAACTTATTCCTTATCTATAAAGTTAAATTCTTAAAATCCTACTGCGGCATCATCACCGCGTCGGTCTGCACCACCTTCTAATTTCCCATCAGGCAGCACTAAAATGGCATCTACCTTTCCCAGAATCGGTGTATAGCCTTCATTTATAAGATAGCCTTTACGCTTTAAAGCGTCCAAAACCTCTTTTGGGAAACCTTCAGGCTCAAAATTGATATGATCGGGCAACCATTGGTGATGGAACCTAGGGGCATTAACTGCCTCTTTCATATTCATTCCAAACTCCACCACGTTGAGAATAGTCTGAAGGACGGAAGTAATGATGGTTGAGCCTCCAGGAGTCCCAACAACCATAAGCAATTTTCCATTCTTTTCAACCAAAGTAGGGGTCATAGAACTCAGCATGCGTTTTCCGGGAGCTATGCTATTGGCTTCTGCACCGATCAGACCAAACATATTCGGTACACCGGCTTTTGCGCTGAAGTCATCCATTTCATTATTCAGAAAAAACCCAAGTTCATCGGAGTAGAGTTTGGAACCATAGGCACCATTCAAGGTGGTAGTAATGGCCGCAGCATTACCAAACTGATCCACGATGGAATAATGGGTCGTTTCATCACTTTCAATAAATTGTATAACTCCTTGAGAAATTTCAGAAGATAAGGTAGCTTTTTCCGGGTTGAAATCGGAAATTCTCTGACTGAGGTAACTTTTATTCGTAAGTACTTCAGTGGGAATTTCAACAAAATCCGGGTCTCCCAGATAATAATTGCGGTCTGCAAAAGCCCTCCTTTCTGCCTCGGTCAATACCTGAATATATTCAGGTCCATTGTGGCCCATTGAAGCCAAGTCAAATCCTTCCAACATCCCAAAAATCTGTGCAAGGGTAATTCCTCCTGAACTCGGAGGGGCCATGGAAATCACTTTAAAACCCCTATATTCAAACTGTATTGGATCCCGCCATTTGGCTTCATATTGGGCCATATCCTCCATAGTAATAATACCCCCTTTCTCTTGGATAAAAGCTACTAATCTTTCAGCAGTTTCCCCTTTATAAAACTCATCCCTCCCATTTTTTGAAATTCTTCTTAAGGTTTGTGCCAAAGCCGGATATTTGATGGTATCTCCAGCTTTGAACTCCTGGGCAAATAAGGTGTTTTCACCACTGACTTTAATTATATCTTCCCTGCTATTTGCCAATCTTCTTTCCTGATTATCCGTTACTACTACACCTTTTTCTGCAAGTTCAATTACAGGTTCCAATATATCTTCAATAGGAAGAGAGCCCAATTTGCGATGTACCTCAAATATTCCTGCTACTGTACCAGGAACTCCAACTGCCATAGCACCCAAGGTGCTTTTGCCGGGTATAACGTCTCCATTCTCATCAAGGTACATGTCTCTGCTTGCAGCAAGTGGAGCTTTTTCCCTGTAATCAATACTGCCTATAGTACCATCTGTCAAGCGGTACACCATAAAACCACCACCTCCCAGATTACCGGCAAAAGGAAACGCCACCACCAATGCCAACTCTGTAGCAACCATGGCATCAAAGGCATTTCCTCCTTTTTCCATCATCATCAAGCCAATTTTTGAAGCTTCCTCTCTGGCTGATACGACAATGGCATTTTCAACAATTAGACCTGTCTCTGATTCAGGATGGGAGATTTTTTCCTGGCAGGAAAACAATAGGATCGATATAGCCAAAAAAGGGCTGATCGTTCCTTTAAGATTAAGGATCTTTTGCATCTCAATCAATTAAAGTACTGTTAAAGAGTTTGAGGATTCTGTTGTATTCATCGGTCCAACTGCTTGGTTCCACAAATCCATGGTCTTCTACTGGATATACTGCCATCTCCCAATTTTCTTTACCCAATTCAATCAGTATTTGGGCAAGTCTCACGACATCCTGGAAATGGACATTGACGTCAAGCATGCCATGAGCAATCAATAAATGGCCTTTCAATCCTTCTGCAAAGTAAATTGGGGAGGACCTCCTGTATGCAATCGGATCATTGAAAGGTTCATTTAAGATATTGGCCGTATAGCCATGATTATAATGTGCCCAATCTGTCACCGATCTTAAAGCAGCTCCTGATTTAAAAGTATCCGAGGCATTAAAAAGGGCCATAAGGGTAATGAAACCGCCATAACTTCCGCCGTAAATGCCTACTTTTTTGGGGTTGACACCATGAGTGTCAATAAGGTACTTAACACCATCTACCTGGTCTGAAAGATCTTTTCCGCCCATGTGCCTGTAAATTGCTGTTCTCCAATCCCTTCCATAACCTGCAGAACCACGGTAATCAATATCAAGTACCGTATATCCCAAATCAGTCAGGAGATTGTGAAACATGTACTCTCTGAAATAACTGGACCACCATTTATGCACATTTTGTAAATAGCCTGCACCATGAACAAAAACCACTGCTGCTCCATTACTTTTTTCCTGCTCCGGCAGGTAAAGCCGTGCAGGTACAAAAGTTCCATCCGCGGCTTTGAATTTTACCAGTTCAGGTTCCCTCCAATCGTAAGCTTTGAAGGCTTCCGACTGGCCATCTGTCAATTGATTTGGTGTTGCATTTGGAAGATTTTCCTGTAAATACAGCTCCCAAGGTTTGTTACTGTAAGAATACAGGATGGCCATATGTTTTTCATCTGGGGATAGTGCAACGTCATTATTCCCCGTCATGCTGGTCAATTTTTCCATTTTACCGCCCATGATAGGCATCATGTAATGATGTCTTTCTCCTGGGTCCTCTTCAGAAGTGCTCAGGTACCAGAATTTACCGTCTTTGGAAATTTTGGGATCAAAAACTTCAAAATCACCCTTTGTAAGTTGCTTCTTTTTTCCATTGGTAACATCCAAGATATATAGATGGGAAAAGCCACTTTCCTCAGATTGGAAATAAATGTGCTTGTTATCCGGTAACCATCCAAAAGTGCCTCCTCCCATGCTCCATCCTATCCCTGGGCCAGCAATCCAAGCTTCATCTCTTTGTCTGTCTAAGGACTTTAAAGTGCCTTTTTCCAAATCCAAAAGCGCAATCCAACGGTCCTTATTATCCACAGAACGAATGTTTACCACTGCATGAATGCCGTCTTTTGAAAATTCTACCGCAGATGGAATTACCTTTCTTATTTCTGCCTCCCATTTTTTATCAGGATAATCCTTTACGTAATCCGGTAGATCTTTGATTCCGGGTAGCTCATCAGTTTTGACCAGGTATACTGTGTCTTTTTTGAAATTATATATGGCGAGTTCTACTTTACTTGGCTGATCACCCACTTTTGATCTGGCAGGTAGATTGGTGGTATATCCTGATAAATGGGTGTAATCCGGCACATCCGTCCTTTTATTCTCGGCTCTGCTTATCAGGTTAAACGTTGCGTAAGCCCCATCAGGAGCCAATTGGAGATTGGCCAGTTGCCGATTGGCTAAATAAAAAGAAAATACTTCCGGTTCAACGGTAGCATCCCTGTAAGCCTTGCTTTTTTCTTTCTTTTCTTCCCTTTCCCTAACAACTTGAAGAAGTGCGAGGTTATCATCCTTCAACCATGCTTCTCGATCTGATGATACTTCCTTTTTTTCCACGGGTTCAGACCCCGATTTAATATTCGTGGTCTTTTTAAGCTTTCCATTCGCCTTTTCTAGTACATAAAGGTTATTGCCGGCCTGAAAACTTACTTTATTTTCATCCAATAAATACTTTGCATTGGAAATTCTGTCTCCAAATTCAAGTAAAACAGTCCTTTCACCGCTTTCTAAATCATATTGGATCAGATCCCCGCCAACAGTAAAAACTTTCTTTGATTTTGACCTATTGATAGCTGCAAAAGGTGGAACAAGCAATCGTTTTTCCTCCAAGCTTACTTTTTCAATTTTATCAGGGGTATCTAAGCTGATTTTATACAGTGAATCAGCCGGATTATTTTCAGGATTGTAATTGAAATAAATAACTTCTCCTTTCTCGTCCCACTTGACATTGGAAGGAAAATTACCCATCCATTTGGGATCTTTCATGATCTGCTCCACGGACAAAGCCTGGGCAAAAATTAGCGTGTAGGATAAGCAAATTAAGGTAAGCGTGGTAAATAGTTTTCTCATATCTCACAAATTTTACCAAATATGAAATGAAAATCATTCGCAGGATACAAAAAATTTATGGACGGAAATAAAATGCAGCTTTAAATTTGCTGAAGAATTTTTTTAATCGTTAAGGTGAAAAAAATACCAAACATGGGACTTCAAAATTTTGAGTCCTAAATATTGTCCAAAAAATGTTTAAGTTCTTTGTCTATAATGTCGATGTGTTCTAAAAGATGGTTATAAGTAGGCCTTGAATTTTCCAGATCCGATTCTATCTTCTCCAATAATTTTCTGGATTCAATGGCACCTACATAACTCATGCTGGGTTTGGCCTTGTGGCATTTTTTTTTGATAGTGGCATAATCTCCTTTATCATAAAAGGGATCAAGGAGCTTCAGGTCACTTAGATTTGTGTCCAGAATGATTTGAACCATTTCCCTCAACATTTCTTTGTCGTCATCACCAAAATACTGAATAATCGTCTGTGGACTAATGAGTTGATACATAAAAACTAATTTCGCATATTTTATGCATTATTTACACAAATTTATGTATTTCAAATAAATAAAAAAATGATAACTTACTTTTTATGAAAAAGAATTTTGGATTTTTCTAAGTGTAGGCTTATTGATGTGATTTATCTTTTCTAATTTCGGTCCTGAATATAAATTAAGTATTGCTTAAACCGTTTGCATATAGTTTTTGTTATAAAACTCATTATGACTAGGAATAAACTTGTTTTTATCGTCTTGGCAGTGATCTTTATGGTAATAATGATTTGGATTAGTGTGGACATATCCAAAAGGACTACATTTCCCGGCTCAAAAGGTAACCTTAAAGAAAGAATAGCACCTTCTGAAACTGACAGCATCAAGTAATATGGCAGAAAGAAAGAAAATTGATGTAGACCGACTTGATCTGGAAAAGATGAAGGAAAAAACCACAGAAAATCCCGGGTTACTTCCTTATGCACACCAATCAGGAAGTGCGATCATTAAACCTGAAGACAAGGGAAAAATCACGGGTAGGGCAGTTGCGGCCATGCATTCACAGACCGATATGCAAATGGCACAGATCTATCAACAGATGCAATTATTAGCGGATCAGGCAAAAACCATAAAAAGCAGGGTGGAAGTTTCTGAAAGAATTTACCAAAGCTCAATTGGGTTTGAACCTTTAATCAATCACCATTATTTTTTGTATGAAAAAGAAGATCAAACTGATTTTCTAAGTATGGTAGCGCCCGAAGAGTGGGGGAAGAAAAAGCCTTTTTCCAAATTCATTGCTGAGGTAAAGCTTTTGGCTGACCATACATGGGAAGTTATCAGAAGTAATTAAATGTCTTTAAAGCATGCATTCTTTAAAAATAAATCATTTGGCAGAGATTCTGAAACTTTCAGAGCTTCCTATTGAGCAGGATTTTTGCCTCGAGATAAACAACCGTTTTATAGAAGGCAAAGGAGAGGATTTTTTAAAGGAATTATTTGAATGTTTGGGAGGCAGAGGGAATTTTCCTTTGTTGGATCGGATAAAATTTGATTTTAAAATCAACAGGTATGTTTTCATTTATGATGACGCTGTCCATTTTAACAGGTATAGATTGAATAGTTTGAAAACATCCATTTATCAGACTTTTGCTTTTCCCTGGGCTGATATCTACAAAAGACTTTGCAGAAATTATGAAAAGGAATGCCTGAAAGCTGGTGTACAGGAAAGAATTTGGAAAGGCCCACCCATTGCTGGGAGGATTTTTGGTAATAGTGAGCTGGCTGGTGACCTTTCCGGCAATGGGGCTTCGGGATGGAAACTGAATGCTTATAATGATGCACAATATGACCTAATAAGCCGACTTCATGGTTATAAATTGGTCAGGATTCCAATGTACGAGAACCTCATGATTGGTGGGAGTCTCAAAAGAATAGATGAACTTTTGCTCCGTCCAACAGAGGATAATTCTAAAGCAATTCTTTCTTGGTTAAATAGAAAAATCCTTTAAGCAAACAAGCCATACATTTCCCTGTCAACCCGTTGCACTATTGAAGAAAAATCTTCATGACTGGTTACAAAATCCAACTCATTGACATCAATAATCAGCAATTTGCCTTTATCATAGCCCGTAATCCATTCTTCATAATGCGCATTGAGATTTTTGAGATAATCAATACGAATGGAATTTTCATAATTTCTCCCTCTTTTTTCTATCTGTCCTACCAGTTTGGGAATATCAGCTTTTAAATAAATCAGCAAATCCGGCGCCTTTACATAATTGATCATGGAATGAAAGAGGTTCAGGTAATTTTCATAGTCTCTTTCTGCTATCAATTTTGATTTAAACAAATTGGCTGCAAAAATATAGGCATCCTCATAAATTGTTCGGTCTTGAATGACCGAATGTCCGCTTTCCCTGATCCGGGATATCTGATTAAAACGGCTGTTCAGGAAATATACCTGTAAATGAAAAGACCAACGCTTCATGTCTTCATAAAAATCTACTAAATAGGGGTTATTTTCCACAGCCTCGAGTTCTGCTCTCCAACCGTAATGTTTGGCGAGTTTGATGGTAAGGGTGGTTTTTCCACTTCCGATATTTCCCGATACAGCGATATGCATTTTACTATTTAAATTGAGGAGAAACTATAAATTCTTTCACTCCTGGGGTATATTTATAGAAACCTTCACCTGTTTTTATACCTTTGAATCCTGCTTCAACCATATTTACCAATAGGGGGCAGGGAGCATATTTTGGATTGCCAAAGCCATCATATAACACACGAAGAATAGAAAGGCAGACATCCAGTCCAATAAAATCTGCCAATTGCAAAGGCCCCATAGGATGGGCCATGCCAAGTTTCATAACGGTATCAATTTCTTCAATACCTGCTACACCTTCATACAGGGTATAAATGGCTTCATTGATCATTGGCATCAGAATCCTGTTGGCTACAAAACCCGGATAATCATTGACTTCCACTGGTACTTTGTCCAATTTTTTGGATAAATCCATAATCAGGGATGTCACCTCGTCAGATGTTGCATAACCTCGGATTACCTCAATGAGCTTCATTACAGGTACAGGGTTCATAAAATGCATTCCTATTACTTTTTCGGGTCTTGCGGTGACTGCACCTATTTTGGTGATAGAAATGGAAGAGGTATTGGAAGCCAAAATGGCTTCTTCCTTACAAAGTTCATCCAATTGCCTGAACAAATCCAATTTGACAGAAAGATTTTCCGTAGCCGCTTCCACAACCAAATCAGCACTTCTTACACCCTCTTCCAAAGAGGTAAAGGTTTTGATTTTTGCAAAAGCAGTATTTTTATCCTCTTCGCTTAACATACCCTTTGCTACTTGCCTGTCCATATTCTTGGATATAGTAGCCAAGGCTTTTTCCAAAGCACCTTTATTGATATCTACAAGGGAGACCTTATATCCAAATTGGGCAAATACGTGTGCGATGCCGTTACCCATTGTGCCGGATCCTATAACCGTAATGTTGTTCATGTCTATTTGGGTTTAATATTCAATTGATTAACAAAATTTATCACAAAATGTCCATGGGAAAATTGATTTTCTAGCGAATTCTGAACCCAAATCTATATTGAAACAAAAGTATTTCCAATTCCTAATACTATAATTTGGTTACATTTGTGGTATGAAAGAACTTGGAAGGCTCAACAGCCTACTCATTAATAGATTTACCGCCAATGGGGCTTATTTGGCTTTGCATGAAGGGGGAGAAATCCTATTGCCAAAAAGTTATTTATCCGGAAAAGAAAAAGAAGGAGAAGAGATAGAGGTTTTTGTATACACTGACAGTGAGGATCGTCCGGTAGCTGTCACACAAAGACCCATGGCTTTATTGGATGAGTTTGCGGTCCTGGAAGCAAAAGAGATTACCAAGTTTGGGGCTTTTTTGGATTGGGGCTTACCAAAAGACCTCTTTGTTCCGCAGGCGGAAATGCGGAAAACCATGGAAGTAGGTAAGAAATACTTGGTGCGTATCTGTAAAGACCATAAAACAGAACGGCTGATTGGGGTTTCAAAATATGAGGACTTCCTAATTAAAGATACTCAAGGCTTTGAGGAAGGTCAGGAGATAAGTATTTTGATTTTCGAAGAAACTGATCTGGGATTCAAAGCTTTGATTGAAGATAATTTCGAAGGTCTGCTTTATAAAAACGAAATATTTCAACCGGTTC